>DWYM01000026.1 GCA_019118665.1 Candidatus Mediterraneibacter intestinipullorum | reverse complement strand
GTTCAACTACAGATGTAGATCGTTTTTCAGCATATCGCTGATTTTCGCCGCACATGCAAGCAGAAACTCCTTGTCTGGATGCAGCAGCAGACAGTCATCCATATACCTGACATAATGTTTGATCCGCAGCTTTTCTTTTATCATTCGATCCAGAGAATCCAAGTAGTAAATCCCAAACCACTGACTGCTCTGATTTCCCAGAGGAAGCCCCTTTCCCGGTTTCTCCTCAGTTTCATAGCTGTCGATGTACAAAAAAAGCAGATTGAGGATATCCTGATCGGATATCACTTTTTTCAACTTTGTTTTTAATACCTCGTGATCAATGTTTGCAAAGTATTTACATATATCACATTTGAGCACATAACCTTCTCTTCCATACATTTTATAATGTTCCCGAAGAAACTTGGAAAATCGGTTCAGGGCAAAATGCGTCCCTTTCCCGATCTGACAGGCGGCATTGTCATAAATCAGCCTCGGTCCGATAGCAGGAGCCAGTATCTCATCACAGATACAGTGAAGCAGTACCCTGTCCCGATAGTAAGCAGCAAAGATTTCTCTTTGTTTTGGTTCGTAAATGGTAAAGTGATAATAACCGCTCATCTGATAAGAATGATTTTTTAATTCTTCGCTCATACGGGCAAGATTTTCCGCCAGCTTTAATTCAAACCGTATCACTTCCGTCTTTCCGCGTTTTCCCCGCCGGGAGCGCAGATGCGCTTTATACAAATTTTGAAAATCATACACTTTCTCATACGCCGCATGGCCTATTGTCGATACAGACATATTTTCGCTTCCACTCCTGTAACAGATTCAGTGCATCCATCGGTGTCATATCATTTAACTCCAGATACCTCAGATCATTTAAAATGTTTTTCTCTGCCGGGGAACTCCCGTGTTTATTCTTTGGCGGCACAGTGTCTTCAAAGCTGTGCTTTTTCAGATATTCATCCCACTTTGAAGGCATATCCGATGATCCGGCTGCGGACTGCGGCATAATCTCCTCTGCAATGACCCGCACTGTAATCCCTTTTTCTGTCTTTTCGCCTGTCTGATCACACAGAAGTACACGGTATCCCTCTCTGGCGAAAGTTTCGGCGCGCTTTCTTCCCGCCGTTTTCGGGATTCCACACATAGGTATCTTCTGTCCTCCGCCAATGGCACGGCTGATTATTTTGGTATGGAGGATGCTGGCTGCCAGCTCTGCATCATAATAATACAACTGATAAAATGTCCCCACCTGGAAGAAAACAACCGCATCTTTGTTGGCTTCCTTAATTGCAAGATACTGTGAGATCAGCGGCTGACCTTTTGACATGATATCTCCTCGATTCTATGTAAAATAATAATTAAATTTTTGCAGCTGACGGAAAATGATCCTCAAGCTGTATCTGCACCGGATCATTTCACAGAGGCGAAAGCATAAATTCGCGTCCGCCGCACCGTCAGTCCATGTTTTCCGCGGACGACAAAGAAGAAGTCGTCCACAGCAGGGAAACAGATTCCTTTACCCCGCGTACCGACTCTCCGAACTCACGGAAAAGTTTCTCACTTACACGGCTGTCATGCCTGGCAGCCGCCGGGGTAAATCGGGACGCAGGCCGTTGTTGTTGTTGTAATTGTTGTTGCTGAGCGAGCCATCAGTCGTGAGCGTCGCCACGTTGTTGGTATTGCTGTTAGGCGAGCGCAGCCAAGAATAGAACAGACAGCGCGCGACATATAACCTGTTCCCCGGACAGCAGAACATGTGTGTATGTGTCTGCCGTCCGCCATATGCTCTTAATAAGAAAACCGATTCCGATCACTTTTCATCCACGCACCAAGGAGATTTAATACATCCGTCGTCTGCATGGAAATCTGCCCATATTGTTTCGGCAGGATCGCTTTCTGCTCCAGTGCAAGCTGGGCGATGAAGGCAAGAAGCCTTGCTTTGGTCATAGCGCTGTGCTGCAAATCTAAACGTTTCTGTGCTTTTCCTTTTGCTTCAATCCCTCCTACAAATGTTTCATTCGCAAGGTAAATCTCCTCAATAATGTCCATGGAAAGATTCTGCATCCGGGTCGTGAAAGTAAAGCGGTACTGCTTAGGGCTTTTTTGTGTCACTGTCATAATATAGCGGCATAAATCCTTTGCTTTCATCACCACAGATAACTCGCTTTTATGATAATGCGCCACCGGTTTTTCCCCTTCCTATCGTTTTTAAGAGCACATAGCGGGCGGCAGCCTTTTCGGCCGCCCTGTCTGGATTTCATGCGGTCCGGCTATGCGGACCGCCAAAATCCGATCTTGAAAATTTCACTTCCGTCCCCGGCGGATTCAGGATGCGGCGCATGCGCGCCGTCAGGGGCTCCGCCCCTGAACCCCGGGCTAAACGTCCCCTTCACTTCTGTTCATCTCATGCTGAGCTGCAGATTACAGATTTGAAGATTTAAGATGTAAGATTTAATCCAGAGTGATCCATAAAGCGGGACGCACGCCGCCGAAGTAGCTGCAATCGTCGCTGGCGGTGAGCGAGCCATCAGTAAGGAGCGTCGCCAAGTTGCGGGTACCGCCGAGAGGCGAGCGCAGCCAAGTAACCGCACTGCTGCTGAGCAGCTGACTTCTTACCGCAGATTCATTTGATACCAACTGTTTTCCTCCCCAAGTATAATCCTTCGGTTTTGCATCGCCTCCACTGAATGTTCCAAATAAATCTGCTTCGCTCAGCAGGAATACCTTCTGATTTGCAGAAGTAACAAAGTCATCTGAGTTTACCTGCTGACGTGTATAAATCGTAGTGGCATACGCCTTGCTGTTTAAAGTGGACTTTGTTTTCAGCCACCTATTTAAACTGTTCTGCGCTGTGCTTCCCTCATACTGATTAGAATTTCCAAATTGGGTTGTCTGCACTGATTCTTTTGCCCAGATCAATGCCCGATTGCCGTTTCTCGCCAGCAGATAGAAGTCCGTGCCGTCAATCTCGGCGGTTGTGATCGTGCCGGTCGGCACTGTCTTAAGGTCTGTCAGTTCCCAGTCACGCACAGTAAAGATTACCGTCTCCGACAGCGGGTCGCCATTCAGGCCTTTCGTCTCCACCTGTACAGTGATACTGCCGCCTTCCGGCTCATTGCCGCCAATATAAAGCCGTCCATCCTGAGAAATATTCGTGGAATCATCCTCAGTCAGCTCCCCTTCCAGCGACCAGGTGACATCCTGGATAATGCTGGGGCTTTCGCCGTTCATTACCCGAGCTTTAAGGTTATAATATTTGCCGGGTTTCACCTGATTCGCATCATCTGTGATAGAACTCGGTACAGTAATTTCGATGCCTGTTGCCAGGATATCAGTAAGCCCCTCCGGGAATTCTCCTGTACTCACAACTTTGATATCATCCTCTGTTCCGATCTTTCCATCTGATCCCGCCGCCAGATAATATGCAGCGTCGCTGCCGACCTGATTAGGTCCGAGGAATTTTGTGCCATAGTCTGTAGGCTCCTCCAGTACAATGACGTCCGTCCTGTCGTCATTATTGCCGATCTTCTCATCCAGCCCCGCGCATTTCCAATCGCCAAGGCTGCCGTCATCTTTGATTTCCTTATAAGTATTGTCTCCGAAATCAATATACGTCTTGCCGTCCAGTTCTCCCTCTACCGTTCCTTCACCGCCGGCCGCTTCCTTAGGCAGAACGACTACATCCACATAGGTGCTGATCTCCGGAGTCAGGGCGCTGGTTGCGGTGATCTTAAATGTCTGTCCAACCATACTTTCATTTGGAGTAAACTTGTTTCCCTGCAGCGCCGACCCGGCGTCTTCACAGCTCCACTCTACATAAGTTTCCGCCGGATCGCCTGTCGGGTTTTTCACATCCATGCTCGCATTCAGCGTCAGAGTATCTCCCACTGCAACGTACTGTTTAAAGCCGCCTTCTACCAGCATGTGGGTCACTTCGGGCAGGCGGTCGGACACCTTGTTCAAAAGGTGCAGTCCGTCTTCGGTGATCCCGTCCTCATAGAAGCCGGTTTCCTCTTCCTCACTGCCCCAGTCGCCCGCGGTGGCGAACTGGCCCACAACATTGATGGCGTAGTACCATTCCTCGTCCGGCTGTTTCTGCGGCTTAATGCCGTTTAACAGCAGACCTGTGGTCTCGCCCGGCTTGATGGGCGCTGCCCAGTATGCCCAACCGTCATTGTCATACACCCAGAATGCGCCGATCTGCTCCTCCTCCGGCATGGCAAGCCATTCTTCCATCGTGATAACTCTGCCTTCGGCGGTTTCTTTTGCAGTGTGTTCTACTTCTATATCAGACTTTTCTTCAGGCTCATGGGAATAAATTTCATAATCTGATTTGGTATTGCCGATTTCATATTCCACATAGTCCCCGTAGCGGTCAGCGGTATCGCCGGGGGTTGTGCCGTCCGTACCGTCCGGTCCCTCGAATGTACCGTTAATGTCAGCCTCAAGGCTGTCCTGATCCATGTTGAATGTTGGCATATACACGGTTTTGCCGCCCATCTCCCACTCCCAGTATTCGTGCATGGGGGTGTGGGTGTTGCCCGGCTCCCCGCCCGGAAGATGCCCCGGCAGATGGGTGATCCATGTCTCGGGGTCACTTATATCCGCGTCCTCTTTCCCGATGACCGTTACGTTCTTATCCGGGTCAGTGGTGCCCGCGCCGGGACCGATTTCCATATACTCGTCCAGACGGATACGGGCAAAGATGTCTACGCCATTCTCATCGGGATCGGTAAAGTTTTCAACGAATACGTCTTTGTTTTCCCCGTTAAAGTAGTCGTGCAGCCTTCCTCCCGGGTTGGCAACTCCGGCAGCCTTGTTTGTCGCCGTCTGGCTGATACTCTGCCATGCGAAGGTGCCGGAGACCAGAATTGCCGCCGCCAGCGCTGCTGCCGTTGCGGCAGAAGCTCTTTTTTTCTGTTTACTCGACAGGTTAAACTTGTCGATCAGCTTTTTTGCCATTTTTTATCATCTCCTTTGTATTTTTAAGGTTCTTCCGGGACTGCCACCTGTACCGTGTAAGTTCCATAGCTTGTGCTGCCGTCCACGGTGGCGGTAATCACCAGATGTTTCAGGTCGTCTTCTTTCGAGACCGTCAGGACGCCGGATTTTGCATCAATGGTTGATTTGATTTCCTCATCGTCCTTTCCGGTTACAGACCATGTAAAGGCTTTCCCCTCCAGCGCCTCATTTGTTCCTGCAATCTTCGCAGTCGCGGAGAAGGTATAGGTTTTGCCCGGTTCAACTACGGTTGCAGCGCTTGCTTCCGTTACAGTCACGTCCACCAGCCCGGCGATCTGGTTGAGCAGGATTTCCGCGTTGGCGCTTGGCGCCGCGCCCTTGCTCGTATCGTAGAATCCTGTATTGTCTTCTTTTCCCCAATCGCCTGCGGTAGCGAACTGGCCCACTGCATTGATGGAATAGTACCAGTCCTCATCCGGCTCGGCGATCTGCTCGATGGAAGCCAGCAGCAGACCGGTCGCAGTGTTCGGTTCTATGGGCTGCGCCCAGTATGCCCAGCCGTCCACGTCGTACACCCAGTAAGGACCGGGATTGCGTCCGTCCTCGATCCACTTCGCCATTGTGATAACGGCGGCGTCCAGCGTTTCAGCGGCAGTGTGTTCTTCCCGCGCAGTGGTTACATTTTCATCCTGCACCGTGTTGTCGTCCACGTCGTAGATGGCGCTGCCCCATTCTTTATCATTTTCCTTGTACTCTATGTAGTCGCCATAGGGGATGCCTGTACCGCCGCCGGCCAGCGTGCCGTTGACGTCAGCGTCCAGGCTGTCCTTGTTCTTGTCAAAGGTTGGCATGTACCATGTTTTGCCGCCCATGGTCCACTTGAAATAGTCGTGGAAACCGGGCTCCGCCGCGTTACAGTCCTCAATCGAATCTGTTCCCGGCTTGTGGGTCAGCCATGTGTTCACATCATCAATATCCAGGCTGACCGACCCTGTTCCTGTCTGTTTCGCCGCGATCAGCGGTTTTGCCGTACTGTTTCCGATCACACTGTCTTTCGTGCCGGCCCCGTCGCCCAGTTCCATGTATTCATCCAGGCGTATCCGGGCAAAGATGGCTTCCTCGCCAAAGTTTTCAACGTACACTTTTTTCGTCTCGCCGTTGAAGTCGTCGTGCAGCCGTCCGCCGGGGTTGAGCCCTTTTCCCCGGGCTTCGTTTCTGGCCGTCTGGTTCATGGACTGCCACGCGAACGTGCCTGTCAGGACGATGACCGCGGCCAGCGTCACTGCGGATGCTGCGGCGAACGCCTTGCGTCTGTTCTTTATCATGTTGGTTCTCCTTTCGGTTTTTATTGACCGGCTTTGCCTTTCGGCGGGTGCGGTCCGGACCGGAAGAATGTGGAGCGGTGATACCGCCCTGTTCTGCCGCTTCCTCTTTCCCGGCTTTCCGCCAGCTTTGCACCGACCAGATCAGGCCGGCGAACAAGAGAAGGAACAGAAGCAGCAGATGCCAGAAACGGCTTAAGAAGGACATGATATGTCCCAGTACATCGTTATGGAAAACAACCTTGCCCACCACATTCGCGGCGGGGACGGGTAACCTGTCCTTTTCCTTATTCATAGTCCCCCGGGTCTCAAAGGCCCGCTGGCCTGTGCCGTCATAATCCTCGATGATCCCGACGATCCGGTGGGTCACCGTGGTCGTCTCATCCCGCATATAGGTGATATCATCCCCGATCTGCAGAGAAGCGGGGTCAACCTGCCGGGTCACTACCAGCGTCCCCTGTGGCAGTTCGTCCTCCATAGATGAGGTAAGGACTGTGTGTATGGAAAAGCCGCCGATTGATACCGGCGCTCCGTTCCCGCCGCTTTTTACCAGCAGAACGCCTGCCACCAGGGCAATAAGGGAGAGGTAGAATACCACATCCCAGAACAGCCCTTTCTTTTTTTCCCGCTCCCGGGGTTTCCCGGCTTCCTCCGGGGACTTCTCTTTCTCCCCGCCGGAAATCCGGGACGGATCTTTGTTCCGATAGAAAAGATTCCTCACGTCCGTTCCCCCTTTTCCTCCTCCATGATCCGGCGCAGCTCATCTTTCCCTGAGTCTGTGGTCAGTACCTTTAAGGTCATTTTTTTGAGTCGTCTGTCCCAGTCTTCCTGAGCCAGTTCGTAGAACCTGGAAACGGCGCACTGACCGTATCCGCCTCTCGTACAGTGATGGTCGGATTCCAGACAGCGGTTTATCTTCTCCGGCTCTGTCAGACGGATGATATCGTACAGGCTGATCTGGTCGGCCGGGCGGATGATCCGATATCCTCCCAATACGCCCCGGATCGTCTCTACATACCCGGCTTTTCTCAGCCGGGCGATGACAGACAGCAGATAGTTCTGCGGTATGTGCATGGCCTGAGCGATCTCTTCCGAGCGGACCGCCTGCTCTCCCTGCCTGGTAGACAGGTACATAAGCGCCCGGATCGAATAGTCTGTCGTAATCTTAAGCTGGATAGCCATCCCTCCCCTCCCTGAAGCAGAACCAATGTGGTTCGGTTTGCTATCTCCCGGATAAAAAATAGGCTTCGCCTATTCAGCTCCCCCTCCCCTCAATCATGAGGGGTTAGGGGTTCCCTTTTGTTACTTTTTCTTGCATAATGGACTTATGAATATCTTACAAAGAATCTTTGCAGACCATTATGAAGAAATTAAATATACTCTTCATCCCAGAAAAACTGAGATAGAAAATATTGATAAGATGATCAACTGCGGTGATCCCTCATTTGGCGGCGCCATGTACTCCTGCCCCCACTGCGGTAATTTCAAGTTTGTTCCTTTTCGTTGTCACAGCCGCTTTTGTCCTTCCTGCGGAAACAAATATGCTATGGAACGCACCACCAGTATGTCTTTTAAGCTCGTCAGCGTTCAACACCGCCATTGTGTTTTTACCATTGATGAAAACCTCCGCAACTTCTTCCTTCAGGACCGTTCCCTCCTCAACTGCCTCTTTCATTCCGTCTCCAGTGTCATATCCCGTATGTTTTTCAATCTGAACCATGCAAAAAACTTCACTCCCGGATATATCATGGTTCTCCACACTTTTGGCAGAGATCTCAAATGGAATCCTCACATCCACTGCATCCTTTCTGAAGGTGGTTACAGTGATGACGGCTTCTGGCGTCATGTGAAACACTTTAACTTCAACTATCTTCGTAATGCATTCCGCACTGCCCTTCTCAATGAACTAGAAGACAGGATCGGACCTTCTTTTAAAAAAGTAAAAGCGAAATGTTATAGTCAACACAAACAAGGCTTCTATGTCTATGCCAAACCCAATCTTTGCGATCCGAAAGTAGTTGCTAAATACATTGGCCGTTATCTTGGCCGGCCCGTCATAGCCACATCCAGAATCGATCGGTATGATGGAGATACCGTTACTTTCCACTATAACCGCCACGAAGATGAGCAGTATGTGGAAGAGACTTTACCTGCCATAGATTTCATCAAACGTCTCATCCGTCACATTCCGGAAAAACATTTTAAAATGATCCGTTATGGTGGTCTGTATGCAAGGCACCGTAAGATTGATTCAAAACTGCACCGCGTCATTTCCAGAGAAAAACACAAGATATACCGCAGCTTCACTCAATGGAGGACCTCTATTTTCCTTTCTTTCGGTTATGATCCTCTGTATTGTCCTGAATGTAATCACAAAATGGAGTTCCTGGAACTCTATTACAACCATAAGCGCGTATCCCTCGAAGAAATGTACGAGATAGCCATGTCCAAATCTCGTGGAATGCGTT
>DWYM01000002.1 GCA_019118665.1 Candidatus Mediterraneibacter intestinipullorum | reverse complement strand
CCGATCACAACGATCAGCGCCATATAAACCACTGTAACGATATACGCCATCCGATCCCGCGCCTGGTATTTCAGCGGCATCATCTTCGTGCGTCCCTCTCCGCCGTGGTAGCACCGCGCTTCCATCGCCATCGCCAGGTCATTGGCGCGGCGAAACGCAGACACAAACAGGGGCACAAGGATGGGGATCATGGCTTTCGCCCTCTGGATGATATTCCCGCTCTCAAAATCCGCTCCCCTTGCCATCTGCGCCTTCATGATCTTGTCCGTCTCTTCCAGAAGGATCGGAATAAAGCGCAGCGCGATGGACATCATCATCGCCACCTCGTGTACCGGCACATTGAGCCTGTTCAGCGGCTGGAGCAGCTTTTCCATACCGTCTGTCAGACTGTTCGGCGAAGTGGTAAATGTCATGATCGACGATCCCGCCACCAGATACATCAGCCGCACTGCCATGAAAACAGAAGTCCTGAGCCCATTTTCTGTAATGGTAAAGATCCAAAAATCTGCCAAGATCTTTCCGCCCCGAGAGAGGAACAGATTCATCACCACCGTAAACAGCAGAAGGATCACGATCGGTTTTAAGCCTTTCACGATATACTTCAGCGGCACTTTGGACAGCCGGATCACTGCTCCGAGAAACACCGTCGCGATCACATATCCGAGCAGACTGTTCTGGATAAACAAGGATACGAGAAAAAACAGGGTGCATACGATCTTCACCCTGGGATCCAGTCTGTGTATCCTGCTCTCCGCCGGATAATACTGCCCGATAGTTATATCTCTGATCATTGGAAACTCCTCATTATCTCATCCGCCGCTTCTTTGATCGTCGTCGCGTCCGGCGGCAGGTCAAATCCCCGCTCCTTTAATTCATGCATCACATAGGTCACCTGAGGCGCCGCAAGCCCAACCTTCTCCAGCTCCTTATAATGCCGGAACACCTCCCTCGGCGTGCCGTCCAGCATTTTCTCTCCGCGGTTCAAAACAATGATGCGCTCCACATAACGCGCCACATCCTCCATGCTGTGAGACACAAGGATCACTGTCATGCCGGTCTCTTTGTGGAGACGTTCTACCTGATCCAGTATCTCATCTCTCCCTTTCGGATCCAGTCCCGCGGTTGGCTCATCCAGCACGAGCACCTTCGGCCGCATTGCCAGTACGCCCGCGATGGCCACGCGCCGCTTCTGCCCGCCGGACAACTCAAAAGGCGACTGCCTGTAGTATTTCTCAGGGAAACCTACCAGGTCAAGAGCCTCTTTCGCCCGCCGCTCGCATTCCTCCTGGGGCAATCCCTGATTCCTCGGTCCGAAACACACATCGCTGAGCACGTCCACCTCAAAAAGCTGATGCTCCGGATACTGGAACACTAACCCTACCTGGCTGCGAAGGATCCGCATATCGTAACCCTCCTCATAAATATTTTTTCCATCATACAGGATCTTCCCTGAAGTCGCTTTCATAAGTCCGTTCAGATGCTGGATCAGCGTGGATTTCCCTGATCCGGTATGACCGATGATGCCCGCGAACTGTCCCTGGGGGATTTCCAGGCTCACATCCCTGAGCGCCTGCTTTTCATATGCAGTTCCCGGACTATATATATATTTCACATGCTCTAACGTAATCGACATAACGCCTCCACCAACTCTTCTCTTCTGAGGATGCCTCCGGGAATATCCAGCCCTCGTTTTCTGAGTTCCTCCGCCAGCATGGTTACCTGGGGCACGTCCATGCGGTAAGACTTCAGTTCCTCCACGCGGCGGAAGATTTCCCGGGGCGTGCCATGCATAACGATATGGCCGCCGTCCATGACGAATACCTGATCCGCGTCAATGACCTCTTCCATATAGTGGGTGATCAGGATAACTGTAACTTTTTTCTCTATCCTCAGCTTTTCTACTGCACATATGACCTCTTTGCGGCCATTTGGATCCAGCATTGCCGTCGGCTCGTCCAGTACGATGCACTTCGGCTCCATCGCGATCACCCCCGCAATCGCCACACGCTGTTTCTGCCCGCCGGACAGCTTGTTCGGAGACGCCTTGCGGTATTCGATCATTCCCACGGAACGCAGGCTGTCCTCCACTCGCTTCCATATCTCGTCCGTGGGCACGCCCAGATTCTCAGGGCCAAAGCCCACATCCTCCTCCACGACAGTCCCGATGATCTGGTTGTCCGGATTCTGAAATACCATCCCTGCGGTCTGCCGCACATTCCACAGTTCCTCCGGATCTTTCGTTTCGCGTCCGTCCACCCACATGGTCCCCCCTGTTGGTACTAGGATGGCGTTCATGTGCTTTGCCAACGTGGACTTGCCGGATCCGTTATGACCCAGCACCGCGGCAAAGGAACCCTGGGGAATGTCGATATCCACTCCGTCAATGGCACGGTTCCTTCCTATCACGTTTCCCTCTTCATCTCGTTTATCATATTCATATACAAGCTTTTCGGCATGTATCATTTCCATCGGCTCTTCATCCTCCCCGGGGCATATGTACTCTATTATAACGCAGATAGATATCTTCGGCAAGCCGTCGCGTCGTTTAGCATCATTCTGCGGCCCCTTCCCCGCTGTACTTAATATAATCCTCCACATTTTCCCGGGTGACCTTCGAATAGGAAAGATAAATACATCTTTCCTTTTCAAAATCAAGTTCATTCATGCCGTCACCGGTGATCACTGCCACCGCCAGCTTCGCCATTGCCTCTGCCTGGCCTTCCTTGTCATTGTATACCGACCCCCACATGTCGTCATCCACGATCGCCTGAAGGCCCACATCCGTGCCGTCTATTCCAAAGAATACCGGGAGAGTAGACTCTGTATAATTCAGTTTTTTATATGCGTCGATAGCCCCCAGCGCCATATCGTCGTTATTCGCCAGGACAAGCTCGATCTCATCATGGTACTGGCTGACCAGCTGTTCCATCCGGTTCTGAGCCTGGGCACGGTTCCAGTTGGCGATCTGATAGCTCAGCTTTTCCAGTTCGATGCCGCTGTTTTTCAGCGTATCTACCGCATTTTCCGTGCGGATGATGGCATCCTGATGACCTGCTTCCCCCTCCAGCACCACATACTGGATCTTTCCGTCCTTATTCCGGTCTATAGTGTCGTCAGATTGGATCGCTTCCGCGGCGAGCTCTCCCTGCATGATTCCCGACTGTTCCGCGTAAGCTCCCACATAATAGAGCTTTTCCCACTGCATCAGATCCTCTGCCACAGGCTCCCGGTTAAAGAATATAATGGGGACGTCGTTATCCCTGGCAAGATCAATGATCTCCGACGGTTCCGCGCGATCCACCAGATTGACGCAGAGTACGCTGCATCCCGCGTCGATCAGTTCTTTCACCTGGTCATTCTGTGTCCTCTGTGAGCCCGCCGCGTCACGGACCGTCATCGTAAGCTCCAGATCGTCTTTCTTCAGGGTCTCCAGCTCCTGCCGGAAGCCTTCGAGCAGACCATTGAGAAATGTATCACTCTGATTATAATATGTCACTCCTATATGGATCTTGTCTGAGGCTGCTCCCGACTGATTCGCGCAGGCGCACAGGATCTGTGATGCCATGCACAGCGTCAGCGCCAATATAGCACCTTTTTTTGCTTTCATAATACACCTCCGATCTGCCGCCGGCTTCCCGGCTTAAAAACAGACGCTACTGACTCATCGTGAAAAGTATATCCTGATTTTCCTTAGTAAACAAGTCCTCCCGTCGGATGACTGTATGGGAAACTGTTGTATCCTGCATTCTGTACAAAAGATTCCTCAGACATTTTACAGACTCTGTCAGGCTCTGGTAACCCACATTGAAGCTGTCAGGCACTATCAGGCACTCCACGGCTCCTGTATCCAGATAATAGGCCACTTCCGTGGAATGTCCGATGCCATATACCAAAGCTCCGTTCAGGGCATTAGACAAGGAGCGCTCCCCTGCCGCTGTCAGGCTGGCGTCATCAAGAGCCGCCACACAGTCCACCCTTGGCAGTGTTTCTACAGAAGATGACGGTTCTCCTGAAAAACCGTCTGACACAGCCCAGCTGACTGTCGCGCCGGCAGCCTCCGCCACGTCCCGGAATCCCTGCTCTCTGTCCATCACTGCCTGTGAGTCTGTGTCTTCTGACAGAATCCCCAGTGTCTTACCTTTTACGTTGCCCGCATAATCTTTCAGCAGCTCTTCCGCCAAAGCCTTACCCATGGCATAGTTATCCGGCGCCGAGACCGGAAGCCCCGAACTGTCTGATCCACCGGCAGCATATTCTACGAGCATGACAGGGATTCTCTTGTCCATCCTCCGGAGCATTTCCTCTGCTTCAGTTCCCGGGACCGGCTGCACGATAACAGCGTCAGCGCCGTTGTCGATCTCTCCTTCTATCATCTGCTGCAGTTCCTTCACTGTCAGCTCCGCTCCGGTACTGACCACAAACATCTCGACCCTCTGATCTTCCGCAGCCATTCTCAGGCCATATTTGAAGGCGGCCCACTGGGTATCGTCTGAGCTCCGCACGATCACGGAGATCTTGTCCAGATCCCGCCCTCTCCGCTCCCAAAGCATGGCCAGAGCCACAAGGAACACCATGACAGCCAGGACCGCCTCTATGATAATAAACATTTTTTTCCCTTTTCTCATGTCTGTGTCTCCTGTGTTCCTCCATCCTGGGGATCTTCTTTTCCGGAAATCTTCCCCTCCTCGATGGTCTTCCGGTTTTCCTCCGTATATGGGATCGCGGGTATACGGAGGGAGACGGTCGTTCCTTCATCCGGCTCACTCTCCACCTTAAGACCGTACTCTTTCCCAAAAAGTATCTTAATCCGGTTATCCACATTCACAAGTCCCACTCCCGATCCATGTTTTCGGATGCGGGTACTGTCTGTCAGCACGAGTCTCACCTGCTCTTCCGACATGCCGAATCCATTGTCCGAAACAGAGAGAATGACCGTACCGTTCTCCTCCCTGCCGGTCACCCGGATCTCCCCGCTGTCGTCCATGCCCTCCACGCCATAATTGATAGCATTTTCCAGAAGAGGCTGCAGGACCAGTTTTACGATGCAGTAGGAAGATACCGCTGGATCTACGTCAAATACAACGGAAAACGTGTTTTTGTAACGGATCATCTGTATATTCATATAGCTCTGCGCGTGCTGCAGCTCATCCTTGATGCTGATAACGGTACGCCCTCTGGAAAGGCTGATACGAAACAGCTTTGCCAGCTGGGATATCATAAACACCGCTTCGTCATTGCGCTCCCCCTCCACCATCCATGTGATGGACTCCAGCGCGTTATAGAGAAAGTGGGGATTGATCTGGCTCTGCAGCGCCTCAAATTCGCTCTTCCTTCTCTCATTCTGCTCCAGAACAACCTCCTTCATCAGAGTATCGATCTGCTCGTAAGAGCTCTGTATGGACAGACCAAGATGCCGGATTTCCGACGAACCTCCTATATAGATCTCCGGCTTCTCTCCCGCCTCATATTCTTTGACTGAATCGTTCAGCTTGAGAATAGGGCTGGAAATCCTCAACGCTACGACACGGTTGATGATCACGAGCATCATCGCCATCAGCAGGATGATGAGAATGATAAAATACCGGATGTTGATCGTCCCCGCGCTGAAAGTGTCATATGGGATCACTCCCACCAGTTTCCACCCTGTATAACTGATCGTGTTAACGATCACTTTTCTCTGTTCCCCCTCAAACACCCTGTCATAGACGCCATCCTTGTATTTTGCCACAGCTCCACTGTCTTCGCTGGTAATACCGTCACTGATCTGTATCTGCCGCGGATGATAGATGATCTCCCCGCTGCTGTCACACAGATAATAGTACTGTCCGTTGTTTGACGTATTGATCTGCTTCATCATTCGCGAGATGGCTGAATAATCCATGTCCACCAGCAGCACACCCATCTGTGAGACCCCATTTTCCGTCAGCTCGACCATGCGGCTCAGGGAGAGCACCCAATAGTACCGATGTGTGCCGTCATCGAACAGATTCTGGATGTGGGGCGTAGAAAAGTGCATATTCTCCACTTCCTCTACCGCCTGTTTATACCAGTCCTGATTCGTCACATCAGGATCTTCTTTCTCAGCGGCAACAGGCTCCGCCGCCAGCAGGCTGCCGTAATCATTATAGATGGCGATACTCTGGAGATTGTCCCTGTTCACCTCATAAAGCAGGTTCATCTTCGTCTGGATGTCCTGATCCTGAGACGACAGGTCATTCTCTTTTATGACATTATAATATGCGGCGTCCGATATCTGTCTCATGCTGACCAGGTAATCTTCCAGATTTTCCCCTGTCTGTTCCATGAGCTTCCTGGTGCTCTGGACCATTTCCTCTCTCGACATGTTAGAAAATCTCATATACAGCACAACGCCAAGGACAAGCATGATGGAGATCGAGATCACCGAAAACGCCGCCATGATCGTAGACTGGATGCCTTTTGGCTTTAGTTTTTCCAAATGTTTGAAATGCCTATTTTTCAACATCTGCATGCTCCGCTCTGTATTTTGATGGGGACACTCCGAACTGCCGCTTGAATACATAGCTGAAATAGTTCGGGTCCGCGTAACCCACCCTGTTTGCTATAACATAATTCTTCTCATTTGTCTCAAGCAGCAGCCGGGATGCCTGATCCATGCGGTAATCCGTCAGATACCCGATAAAAGATTTTCCCGTTTCCTTTTTAAAGATCGTGGAAAAGTAAGAGTTGGACACGTTGAGGGCGCTGCACACCCGGTCCAGAGAGAGCTCTGCGTCCCCATAATTTTCCCTGACATATTCCTGTGCTTTAAACACGAAAGACTGGGTCGATCTGCTTCTCGCGTTGATCAGACGCTCCCGGAAAGAGAGACTGATCCCGGTGAGCCATTTCTGCAAGGCCTCCGGCTCCAGGTCCAGAAGGTGGCTGTACAGATTTTTCATATCTCCTGAAAATTCCTCCCCGGCTATATCATTGTTAATGGCAAACCTGTAAAAGGAGCCTGCCAGCTCAATGACCGCAATGTGGTGATACTGCAGGGATTTTTCCGGAGACACCTCGCTTTTCATATACCGCTCCACCGCCTCGGTCACATTCTTCTCCGTCCCAAGCCGGATCGCTTTAAACAACGCGTTAAGCTCATCATCCGCCGCATCGGCTTCTCCCTTCTCCTGCGGAGCTATCTCCTTGATATTAATCGCCCTGCATGCCCCATAAATTACCCGGTAGGAGACTGCTTCCCTGGCGGTGCTATAAGACTGGGACAGCTCCAGGATATTATCACATACCTGTCCTACGCCCACAGTGACTACCGCGCCGATGATCTTCTGTGCATATTTACAGAAACGGTCACATTCATCGGTCAGTTCTGAAATCATATTATCGCTGCCGAGCTGCACGATCACGACTGTATTCCCGAGATACGAAAAACTCTTCGTATTCCACTGGGCGCTAAGCCGTTCCTCAGCCTGTTTCTGAACAGAAGTTGCCAGCAGAAGAGGATTCATGTTCTCCGGCACCTGAGTGGACGAAGTATGTATGACAAGACAGCAGAAATACGGCCCGCTCAAGGATATCTGATAGTCCGAAAGATATGTCTGGAGGTCCTCCTCATGTATCCTGCCCTCGATCAGTGTAGAATAAAAGTTTGCCTGCAGCAGAGGCAGCGACTCCATATAATACTTCTGCAGGATCTGGGCGCTGCGCTTTTCGCTTATCTCCTGGTCCAGCTTTATTTTCAGCGATGTAAAAACATTAATAAGTTCTATAGAATTAACCGGTTTTAAAATATATTCCTCAACTTCCAGGTGGATCGCTTCCTTCGCATATTCAAACTCATCAAATCCCGTGAACAGGAGAAGCTTTGTCCCAGGAAATTCCGCCCTTATCCTGTGCGAGAGTTCAAGACCATCCATATACGGCATCCGGATGTCCGTCATTACAACATCCGGCTGATGCTCCTCCACCATCTCCAGAGCCTTCACGCCGTTATTGGCATATCCGATCACGGAAAACCCAAGCTTCTCCCAGTTGAGCTTGTTCATTATGACCCGGATCACTTCCTCTTCGTCGTCTACCAAAAGTACTGTGTATAAGTTCATATTTATGTCTCCGTAGTTGTTTTTCGTTGCATATCATTATATCAAATAGGCAAAACACTGTAAACGAAAAGAGCCAGAACTATATCCGGCTCTTCTCTCATTCTTATTGTTTTCCCTGTTCTGTCACGGTCTTATCCGTACTTTATCCTTCTGTCCACTGTATCGTGACATATTATTTTTTCTGAACATACTTCAGGCAGTCCAGCGTTACTGCTACGAGAATGATGATACCTGAGAATACGAACTGAAGGTTTGTATCGATACCAAGGATCGTCAGAGAATATGTCAGCGCTGTAAAGATAAACACACCAACAACTACACCCGATATCTTACCGATACCTCCGGTAAAGGATACACCACCCACAACGCAGGCTGCGATGGCGTCCATCTCCCAGCCCTGTCCGTAAGCCGCGGAACCGGAGCCCACCATTCTGAGACACTCAAGCCAGGAACCAAAGCCATAAAGGATACCTGCCAGAACAAATGCTCCTACTGTTACAGCAAATACAGAAATACCGGAAACTGAAGCCGCCTCTGCGTTTCCGCCTACAGCGTACAGGTTTTTACCAAATGTTGTCTTGTTCCAGATGAACCATACGATCACGATTGCCGCGATCGCCCAGAGGATGATCGTCGGGAATGTCCCGATCTTCGGGATCACCATGCTCGGTATCGTAGGCTCGATCGCGCCGAAAGAAACCCCCTTAGTCGCGTATGTGATAAGACCGAAGATCACCAGCATGTTCGCCATCGTTGAGATAAACGGATGCATCTTGAACTTGGCGGTAAAGAACCCGGCTATCGTTGTAAAGAACGTACACAAAAGGACACACATTACAAGGGCGAGCAACACTCTGCCGATGACCGGCACTGATGTAAAGTCAAAAATGTGTCCGAATACACCGCCTGTGTTGATTCCCTGATGCATGATGATGGTCGCCGTCGTCATACCCATACCTACCATACGTCCGATGGACAGGTCCGTACCTGCAAGGAGGATCAGGGCGGCAACGCCAAGCGCAAGGAACATTCGCGGTGAAGCCTGCTGCAGGATATTCAGTACATTGTTATATGTAAGCAGCGGCGATCCTTTTACGATCGGTGTGATAATACACAGAGCGATAAAGATCAGGATGATCGCAATATACAGACCGTTGCGCAGAAGGAATGCTCTGCGGTTGAACGTATATTTATAGTTCTCCCATTTCTGCGCCCTTGTCTCCATAAATGTAAACTTTGACATACGGAGCAAGTCGATCAGATGATACTTCCATGTAAAAGCAGCGTGCCGTCTGTCTTTGACCGCCTGGAAATCTTTCTGCAGGTCCAGCTTCGCGTCAAACAGACGATTTTTATAAACATATTTCTCGTCTTTGATCTCCTGCTGGTCAGAAAGCTTTGACAGCTTCTGCTGATGCTCTGTCTGCAGCTCCGCCACCTTTTTCTGATATTTTTCTTTTGCAGCTACTTTTTCCAGCTCACAGCTCTCTTTGACCTTCTGATAATACTCGCTGTCAAAGTGGGCTTTTATATAAGCCTCTGCGTCAGAGATCAGCTTCACGATCTCTCCTTTATTGTTTGCTTCAACGGCCTTAGCTTTTTCCAGCTCACTCCTGGCCTGTGCAATTCTGTCTTGTCTTTCCCCGGATGTAAGGCTTTTATCCTTCTTCGTCGCGTCAATTACGCTCTGAAGGGATATAACCTTATCCGTACCATCTACTCTCAGACTGTCGATCTTTGTCTGAATTTTACCAACATAATCCTCTATCGGCCTGCGGAGTTCAAGCTCCTGCTCCGCCGTAAGGATCTTACCGTTTCCATTAGCCATATCCTTCTATCTCCCTCACTATAGGTACTTTGCACTGAGTCGCAGGAGCTCTTCCTGGTTTGTCTCTTTTGTATTGACAATTCCAGAAAGGTGTCCGTTTGACATAACACCAATGCGGTTTGTAATTCCCAGAATCTCCGGCATCTCAGATGAGACAACAATGATCGTCTTTCCCTGTTTCGCCATATTAATGATCAACTCATATATCTCGTATTTCGCTCCGACGTCGATTCCTCTTGTAGGCTCATCCATCAGGAACACCTGCGGACTGCGCTCCAGCCATTTTCCGAAAATGACCTTCTGCTGATTACCGCCGGAAAGACTTGAGATCATGTCATCCGGCCCCATGCATTTTGTGTGCATGATCTTGATTTCTTTCGCAGTCGCTTTTACCATCTTGGAGTCCGAAAGCGCAGGTCCGGATTTATACTGTCCCAGGTTTGCGATCGTCGTGTTAAACGTCAGGTCGCCCTTCAGGAAAAGGCCGTTGGCCTTACGCTCCTCAGTGATCATGGCAAATCCATGGTCCATCGCTTCCCTCGCACTGTTAAAATTCATAAGACGGTTATTCAGATAGACACGCCCGGCCGCCCTGGTCCTCACGCCAAAGATCGTTTCCAGAAGCTCTGTACGCCCAGCCCCCACCAGACCGTACAGTCCGAAGATTTCTCCTTCTTTAACGTCAAATGTAATATCCTGCAGATGAGGTTCAAATTTTGTGGACAGATGCTGAACGGACAGGATCACATCCTTTGGCGTGTTGTCCACCGGCGGGAAACGGTTCTCTAGAGAACGTCCCACCATTGCCGCGATCAGTTCATTCATATCTGTCTCTTCGATCCCTTTTGTCATGACCAGGTTACCGTCACGAAGTACGGACACCTCGTCGCAGATCGTAAATATCTCATCCATTTTGTGTGAGATATAGATCAGGGAAATGCCCTGCTCTTTCAGCATGTTCATCATCTCGAAAAGCTTGTCAACTTCCTGGACTGTCAGGGAGGACGTGGGCTCGTCGAGAACGATCACTTTTGAATTATAAGAAATTGCCTTGGCGATCTCA
This sequence comes from Candidatus Mediterraneibacter intestinipullorum, assembly GCA_019118665.1. Taxonomy (GTDB): domain Bacteria; phylum Bacillota; class Clostridia; order Lachnospirales; family Lachnospiraceae; genus Mediterraneibacter; species Mediterraneibacter intestinipullorum. The sequence goes on along the minus strand of DWYM01000002.1, from coordinate 4,384 downwards.
CACATCTGTCTCTGAGAAACAGACATATTCCGCATCGGCTGTGTGAGGCTGACGGTCATACCCAGCTTCCTGAAAAGCTCGGAAGCTTCTTTTTTCATCCTTCCCTCATCAACCACACCCAGAGAATTCACCGGATACCGCCCAAGGAATAAATTGTCCATTACATTTCTTTCCAGGCACTGATTCAATTCCTGATGCACCATTGCAATACCATTTTCAAGTGCATCTTTAGGACCTGAAAAGCTTACTTCCTTGCCATCAAGGAAGATCGTTCCCTCGTCTTTCTGATAAGTACCGAAAAGGCACTTCATCATCGTCGACTTTCCGGCACCGTTTTCACCCATAAGCCCCATGACTGTGCCGCGCTTTACATCAAGATTGATGTGATCCAGCACCCGGTTTCGTCCGAAGGACTTACTCATGCCGCGTATCGATAAGACGATATCATCTTTCTTATCTGCCATTGTTTTTACTCCTGTATGCGTTATTATAATCTACATCTGCCAGAAGAAGGTAATAGGGAGAATTTCTTCTCCCTATTAATCCCCCTCCTCTTTATTCCTGAATAAGTATTAATTACTGGCTAAGTATGGATGTGTAAGAAGCCGCGTTGTCTGTCTTAACCATGTTGATAGCAAATGCATCGTACTGGCTCGGATTTCCGAGACGGTTTGTGATGTTGGACTCTGTCTGTCCGTCACCGCCGATGTACTCAACATCAAGGTTGAGAAGGTCATCATATTTCTCAAGGAGCGGCTGATATGTTGAGCTTAAGAAGTTATCAGAAGCATTGTAGATATTCAGCCATACGGATTTAACCGGTGATGAACTCTCATCAAGCTGTTTTGATACAGGCTCATAAACCTTTGTGGAGTCTGTGAAATCCTGATAGTTCTCAGCTGTAACCGCAACGTTCAGTGCGTAGTAGGAACGCTCGTCCGCATTGTATACATATACATCATCACTGAGAACGTTTCCTGCATCGTCTGCTGTGCCGATACCTGTGTCAATATCAACACCGTCAAGAGCGTTACGAAGAACACGAAGTGTCAGGTACGCCTGAACGTCCGCATGCTGGCTGATCGTTCCGCCGTATCCTTCTGCGATAGCAGCAACCGCGTCAGCGTTTGCGTCATAACCGAATGTCGGAACTCCCTCGTCCTTTGACCATGCGTTGAACATTGACATTCCCATACCGTCATTGTTAGATACAACGATATCGATTTGATCGCCGAAGGATGAAGACCATGTTCCGATCGCGTTACCTGCTGTAGCCGCATCCCATGTAGCTCCCGCAGAGTTTTTCATCTCCTGTGAAGCAAGCTCACGAACTGTGTATGTTGTTCCGTTGATCTCAAGTGTTCCATCCTGTACAGTGCTTGCGGATCCGTCTGTGTTTGTTCCGATCGGATCACTGTTGACATTGCCGTCAACCTCAACACCTGTGCCAAGAGCTGAACGAACACCTCTTGTACGAGCGATGGAATCGTTATGTCCGATATCACCGATTGCCAGGACATATCCGATCACGCCGTCGCCATTGCGGTCTATACTGTCAATATTTGCTTCAATGTAGTCCCTGACCATCGTTCCCTGGAGCTCGGCACCCTGATTTGCATCAAATCCTACATAATATGTATCCTCGTTGAAATTCAGAGCTGTCATATCAAGCTCTCCTGTGGAGCTGTTAGACGGCTGACGGTTGAACCATACGAGCGGCTTGTCCTTGTTAGCTGTATCGCTCGTGGTTGTATCTGTTGTGCTGCCGCCATCGCTTGAACCGCCTCCGCAAGCAGTAAGGGAGCCTACCATAACGGCTGCCATCATCAATAAAGCAAGTTTCCTCTTCATATTACATTGTTCCTCCTTTTCTGACACTTTTACCGTGTCGCTTATTGATACTGACAGTATATCGGATCCGTCATTCAAAAAACATAGAATATTTTTCTGTCTTTATTGAAATTTTTTATTTTTTCTTATATATTTTTACTAATTTTAGACCATTTTTATCATATATATTGGCTTTATTGTCCACTTTTTTTAAATCCCTCTCCAAACACCTCGCTTGTCTCAACGAACATAAAAAAGGCATTTTCATCCACATCCTGGACTGCCGATTTCACAAGATACGCCTCTGCCTTTGAACAGGCGCACAGAAGCATCTCCTTCTCAGACCTGGTGTATGCGCCGACTGCCCTGAGAGAGGTAACCCCTCTGCCCGCTTTCTCGCTGATCCGTTCCGCCGTCTCTTTCCCCTTCTTTGTTATGATGACTGCCAGCGTTCCTGCGCCTGCACCGTACAGTATCTTGTCGATGACGACCGTGGATACAAATGTGGCAAGCACGCCGTAGAGAACAGCATCCACGTCTCCGAACACCGGCCATCCCAGAAGGATAACGACTAGATCGATGAGCATGGTGATTACCCCGATCGTCATGTGGGGCTTCTTTTTCTTGATCGTGAAAGTCAGGAAATCAATCCCGCCTGACGAAGAACCGCGTAGATAAAACAGAGCCATCCCCGCCCCAAGAAAGGCGCCCGAGCAGACTGATGCAATCAGACGGTCGCCGCTGTACATCGGGAATAAGGGGAACACAAGATCCAGAAACAGAGAGGAAATTACCATTGTGACCGCGCTTTTGACCAGGAGCCGTCTTCCTACCGCCCTGTAACTGATTACGACCAGCGGAATATTCAGCAGGAGCGTCATTGTCCCCACCGGTATCCCCCACAGGTGATCCATGATCAGCGCCAATCCCGACACGCCGCCGGGAGCGAATCCTGCATTTCCCGCAAAAGTATAAATTCCGGCCGCATACAGGACACTGCCGGAAATATTGTAGAGCAGATCAGTCATGACCCGCCTTTTCTTTGTCTCTTCATGTGTTTTCATCTTCCTGCTCCTGACTTCTTTAAATATAGTCAGGATGTGCAGTTTTTCAAAAAAAATCCGCTTTGTTATCATATTGTAACAGTTCCTTCCAAGTTTGAGAAAAAACCATCGTTTTTATTTCAGCACTCTCATATTTCTCAAATAGTAGTTCAACCCTTTCCACAATGTCTATCATTCATTAACAGATGTCTTAAGCACAATAATACTCCAAGTATCCTGTTATTTCTGATCCCAGCTTTCGAATATTCTTTATATAATATTGGTGTCTTTGATAATTTTACATTATATAAACGTCTATAATGCGCATATATATTTCTGTCAGATACAATGCTCCCCACCCAGCTTTCAAGGTATGTATATCCAACAGCAAATGATTTCGCCACTATATTTTTATCTGCATTCTTCATATTCTTATAAGATTTTGATAATGTTCCAAAGCTAAACACTTCAACCAGCGCATAAATTGGCAATTGTCCACCTTCATAATTCTCTTGAAAGTTTCTCGCAAACGGAGCCTTGGAGTTTCTATGTATTTCTGCCTCTATATCATTTAAAAAGCTTTTATGATATTCTGGATTTATAAATTTATCCGGATCCAAATAATTTAAAACACCATAGTTTACCGCAAAAAATTTGAAATCCGGCATCTTACATTAATCTCTACTTTTTCTATTTCCGGAAATATCAATTGACGGAAATTTGAGTTAAAAAGATATAAATCTACAATCTGTTCAAAAGTTGCCCCTTAATAATAATTCCCATACTTGAGCTTTAAATCCAGGCTATAAGCTTTAATTTATCTGATATAAAATATATCATTTAATATATGTTTTGCATATTCCTCATCATTGACAATCCGTCCGATACTTTTTAGATTCTCTACTTGTTCATGAATCGTCATAGGAGGCTGATGTATTTTTTGTTCACCCATACAATATTTTCCTTAAAATTAAAAGACCCAACGTGGTCCGCATCGTTGAGAGGCGTGTTGGGTTCTGTCAATATGTATTATATGCGCCCATAACAAAAAAATTAACCCGAAAATTAGGATTTTGGTTTTATTCATTTTCTATGTTTTATTATCATGAACACGCATCAGACTAGATTTCAATGTGGCTATTTTCTATATATTCGCAATTACTTACCACAATGTCTAATTTTTAATATATTACAAGACCCCGGAAACCAAAGTTTCCGGGGTTGATATCAAGTCTATATTCTGATAGCAGATTATACTTACTCGATGATAGATGCAACTGTACCTGATCCTACTGTACGTCCACCCTCACGGATAGCGAATCTCAGACCTTCCTCCATAGCTACCGGATGAATCAGTTCAACTGTCATTGTAACGTGATCTCCAGGCATGCACATCTCTGTGCCTTCCGGAAGCTCGCAAACACCTGTTACGTCTGTTGTTCTGAAGTAGAACTGCGGACGATAGTTGTTGAAGAACGGTGTATGACGGCCACCCTCATCTTTTGTCAGGA
>DWYM01000025.1 GCA_019118665.1 Candidatus Mediterraneibacter intestinipullorum | reverse complement strand
CCTGTTATTGACATGCCATCAGCCAGATGGTATATATAAAACAAAGGTGAAAAGCTTATTTTTTAAGCCTTTCACCCATTCTTATCATAGAAGAATCTTATTTACAGACTTTTCTTCACAGCCTCGCATCCACTTAGTAGACCTCACAGATAAATCCAGATTTACAGCTTGATGTTCTTGAAAAGATCTCCCAGGCTGATCCCGATATTCTCGCTCTTCGGAATCACAACCTTTTCTTCCGGTTCTTCTTTTGCTTCTTCAAGCGCTTTCATGCTCAAGCTCACTTTTCCATCCTTGATGCCAATGATTTTTACCGTTACCTTGTCGCCGGCATTGAGTACATCAGACGGCACTTTCACACGTTTCTGTGAGATCTGGGACACATGCACCAAACCGGACAGGCCGTTCTCGAGCTTGACGAACACGCCGTAGTTCTGAAGTGTCTCAACAGTGCCTTCAAGAACCGTTCCGATCTTCAGGTTTGCAATCTGTTCTTCGCGGGCTTTTCTTTCTTTTTCCTTAAGGATCTCGCGCGCGGAGAGTACGAGACGGTTGTTCGCCTGATCCACATCGATCACCTGTACTTCAATGTCCTTGAGAAGATAGGTTTCCAGATCTTCGATGTAGGAAAGCGAGAGCTTGGAAGCAGGAATAAATCCTCTCAAACCCTCTACCATGGCAATGACGCCGCCATTCACGACACCCTCCACCTTTACAGGGAGAACAGTCTTTTTTTCCATATATTCGGCAACCCTGTTCCAGGGATTGGCATCATCAAAATGATCTTCATAATCAGCCATTGTCTCCGTGGTCTCTGTTCTGGCAGCTTCCTCAGCCTGTCCGACCTGCGTCTCAGCAGTCTCCCCGCCCTGAGGCTCTGTAGTTTCCCCTGTCTGCGCCTCTGGGGATTCTCCGGCCTGCGCCTGTGAAGTCTCGTCTGCCTGCATTACTTCTTTCATTTCTTCGCTCATTGTACTGCACCTCAACTTACTTAGTATTTTTCAATGCACCTAGTATATCATATCTGCCGTGCAAAAAACAACAGCCAAGAGCGAGACGGCTGAAAAATATAGTTGACTATCCGGTAAAAAAATGGCAAGCTTTAATATAGACAGCCTGATGGAAGGAGGCAGATGTATGGGCAGAGAAAAGGAAAGAAAAGTATATGTTGTAGGACATAAGAATCCGGATACGGATTCAATCTGTTCTGCGATCGCCTATGCGGCGCTCAAGACAAAGGTGACAGGGCGGGTACATGAGCCCCGCCGCGCAGGACAACTGAATGAAGAGACTCAGTATGTGCTGGAACGTTTTGGTGTGAAGGTGCCGAGGCTATTATCGGATCTGAGGGAGCAGATCAAGGATGTAGAGTTGAAGGAAGTGGAAGGCATAAAGAGCAGTGTCTCGATCAGGACCGCGTGGGAGAAGATGCGGGAGTCCAATATACATACCCTCCCTGTGACGAGAAACGGAAAGCTGGAGGGGCTCATCACCATCGGCGACATTGCCAAGACATATATGGATGTGTACGACAGCAAGATACTGGCAAAGGCGCGTACGCAGTACAGGAACATCGCCCGGGCAGTTGATGGAGAGATCATGACAGGGAACGAGCACGGCTATTTCCTGAAAGGAAAAGTTGCTATCGCGGCGTCAAGCAGGATCCTGATGTCAGATTTTATCAGCAGGGACGACCTGGTCATCATGGGTGACCGCAAGGATGCACAGCAGTGTGCGGTGGATATGGACGCCAGCTGTATGGTCGTGTGCCAGAGCGCGCCTGTCTCGGAGGAGATCATCCGTCAGGCGGAGGAGAAGCAGATCGTGATCATCCGCACACCCCTCGATACATTTACGGCGGCGCAGCATATCAACCAGAGTATTCCTGTGAAATATTTTATGACAAGGGACAATCTGGTCACATTCAAGATGAAGGATTATGTGGACGATGTACAGGAGGTCATGGCAAAGAAGCGTTTCCGTGATTTCCCTGTTGTCGATAACAAAGAAAAATTTGTGGGGCTGCTTTCAAGAAGACGAATCCTCAATGTGAAAAAGAAGCAGGTCATCCTTGTGGATCACAATGAGAGAAACCAGGCAGTAGACGGTGTGGAAGAGGCGGACGTACTGGAAATCATCGATCACCACAGACTGGGACTCAGCATTGAAACGATGGGACCGGTATTTTTCCGCAATCAGCCTGTGGGGTGTACGGCGACGATCGTGTACCAGATGTATCAGGAGGAGTGTATTCTTGTGGAGCCCATCCACGCGGCGCTGCTGTGCTCTGCCATCATCTCCGATACGCTGATGTTCCGGTCTCCCACCTGCACGCCGCTGGATGAGCAGTCAGCCCGGGCTCTGGCGAAGATCGCGGGGATCGAGCTGGAGGCGCTGGCGCAGGAGATGTTCAACGCCGGAAGCAATCTAAAGGGCAAGAGCGCTGAGGAAATCTGCTTCCTTGACTTCAAGCAGTTTACGGTCAATGACACCGTGTTCGGTGTGGGGCAGGTGAATTCCATGAGCGCAGATGAGTTAAAAGAGATCAAGGAGATCGTGGAGCCGCATCTTGAGAAGGCGAGACATAATCATGGATTGAACATGATCTTCTTTATGCTGACAAATATTATCACGGAGTCTTCTGAGCTGCTGTGCTGCGGACCGGAGGCGAGGGAAAAGATAGTAAACGCCTATGACCTGCCGGAGGACACAGGAGAAATCATGCTGAAAGGAGTTGTTTCCAGGAAGAAACAGCTCGTGCCGACTCTCGTCGGGGCGCTTCAGCAGTAATGGGCATGCTGTTTGCAGGAGAGAAGTTTACAGGAGAGAAAATTGTAGGAGAGAGATTTGAAGGAGAAAAATCTGTAGGGGGGAAATAAAATGGCAAAACAAGTATGGAAACCTGGAAATATGCTTTATCCGCTGCCTGCTGTTATGATCAGCCTGGCTGATAAAAAGGGAAATACGAATATCCTGACCATTGCATGGACTGGAACAGTGTGTACAAACCCCGCAATGGTCTACATTTCCGTGCGCCCGGAGCGTCATTCCTACCAGATGCTCAAAGAGAGCGGAGAATTTGTGATCAATCTGACCACAGAGGATTTGACCTATGCTACGGATTACTGCGGGGTGCGATCGGGGAAAGACGTGGATAAATGGAAGGAGTGCGGGCTTACGGAAGAGAAGGCGGTCTCTCTTAAATATGCCCCGGTCATAGCGGAATCTCCGGTCAATATCGAGTGCAGGGTAAAGAGCATCCAGGAACTTGGAACCCACCATATGTTTCTTGCGGAAGTGACCGCAGTGCAGGTGGATGAGAGATATATGGATGATAGGGGCAAATTCGAACTCAACAGTACAGGGCTTCTGGCGTATTCCCATGGGGAATATCTGGGACTTGGCAGGAAACTGGGGACATTCGGATACAGTGTGAGGAAAAAGCCTCTGCACAAGGAGAACAGCAGAAGCAGAAAGGCAGAAAGCGGCGGAAAGGCGGGAGAATGATGCTGGCATTTGAGAATGACTATTCAGAAGGAGCCCATGATAAGGTGCTGAGGAGGCTCCTTGAGACAAATATGGAACAACTGTCTGGATATGGAACAGATCATTACTGCGAGTCTGCAAAGGATAAGATCAGGAAAGCATGCAGCTGCCCGCAGGCGGACGTCTGCTTCCTTGCAGGAGGGACACAGACGAATCAGATCGTTATCAGTACAATGTTAAAGCCCTATGAGGGTGTGATCGCGGCGGAGACAGGGCATGTGAGCACACACGAGGCGGGCGCGGTCGAATGCGCCGGGCACAAGGTGCTGAATCTTCCGCAGGAGGAAGGGAAAATTTCGGCTGGGGTCCTGGACGGATGGCTCCATTCATTTTATGAGGATGAAAACCATGAGCACATGGTATTTCCGGGGATCGTTTATATTTCACACCCCACGGAATACGGTACATTGTATACAAAGAGTGAGCTTGCCGGGCTGTCGGCAGTGTGCTCCCGGTACAAGATCCCGCTTTATCTGGATGGGGCGAGGCTGGGCTATGGGCTGGCGGCCGATGGGACAGACGTGACCTTAAAGGATGTGGCGGAATACTGTGATGTATTTTATATCGGCGGCACCAAGGTAGGAGCTCTGTGCGGAGAAGCGGTAGTATTTACAAAAGCGAACATGCCGCCCCACTTCATGACCATGGTAAAGCAGAGAGGAGCCCTCCTGGCAAAGGGAAGACTACTTGGGATCCAGTTTGACGCGCTGTTTACGGATGGTCTGTATTTTGAGATCGGCAGGAATGCCATAGTGGCAGCGGACAGGCTGAAGAGGATCTTAAAAGAGAAGGGATACGAGTTTTATATCAAATCCCCCACGAACCAGATTTTTGTGGTACTGGAGAATCGGAAGCTGGAGCAGTTGAAGCGGGAAGTGGCCGTCAGCTTCTGGGAGAAAAAGGACGAAGATCATACAGTGGTCCGGTTCGCCACGAGCTGGGCGACACGGATGGAGGATGTGGAGAAACTGGCTGCGCTCTTGTAATAAGGGTGCAGCCGATTTTTTCTGTAAAATCCTGACGTAAGAATAGAAAGCAGAGAAGTGGGGAAAAATGGATAAGGTATACTCTATGATAAGTGCCATGGCAAAAATTGAAAACGAATCTCAAAAAAAGCTTGAACCGCGCCCTTGATTCTGGTAAGATACATATAGTTAGTAAAAGCTAACCATATGTGAATAGATTATGGAAACTCCTTTTGCCCTGAAATACCTGAACCAAGGGCAAAAGGAAACCATGACAGATTAAAAGAAACACCGCAGGGGTGTACCACTATGCCGTGGAAGACATGGCGGATCATAGGAAACACCGCAGGGGTGTACCACTATGCCGTGGAAAGTACGGCAAATCATAGGAAAGGACGAAGAGAGCATGGATTATTTAGAGATTGAAAAGGTGATCGGACGAGAGATCATTGATTCCAGAGGAAATCCTACAGTAGAGGCAGAGGTGCATCTTGCTGATGGGACCGTGGCGAGAGGAGCAGCTCCCAGCGGCGCTTCCACCGGTGAATTTGAAGCGCTGGAATTAAGAGACGGAGATAAAAACAGATTCGGAGGCAAGGGGGTCTCCAAGGCTGTGGAAAATATCAATACAGTGATAAGTACGACGCTTCAGGGAATGGACGCAAGCGATATCTATGAGGTTGACAAAGCCATGATCCAGGCAGACGGCACAAAAGACAAGTCCAAGCTTGGGGCAAACGCCATCCTTGCAGTATCCATCGCCTGTGCGAGAGCGGCAGCGGCTTCACTTGACATTCCGCTTTACCGTTTCCTCGGCGGCGTGAACGGAAACCGCCTTCCGGTACCCATGATGAATATCTTAAACGGCGGCGCTCATGCAGCGAATACTGTGGATGTCCAGGAGTTCATGATCATGCCCGCAGGCGCTAAGAGCTTTACTGAAGGGCTGAGATGGTGTACAGAGGTATTTCACGCATTGGCGGCTCTGCTGAAGTCAAAAGGGCTTGCGACGGCAGTAGGTGACGAGGGCGGATTCGCTCCGGATCTGGGAAGCGATGAGGAAGCCATCGAATACATTCTCCAGGCAGTAAAAGATGCCGGATATGAGCCGGGCAAAGATTTTGTCCTTGCAATGGATGCAGCCTCCAGCGAGTGGAAGAGCGGCAAAAAGGGCGAGTATGTACTTCCGAAATGCGGGAAGAAGTTTACATCCGCTGAACTGGTAGAACACTGGAAGTCACTGGTGGAAAAATATCCGATCTACTCTATTGAAGACGGTCTGGATGAGGAAGACTGGGAAGGATGGCAGATCATGACAAAAGAGCTGGGAGACAAGGTACAGCTTGTCGGGGATGATCTGTTTGTAACAAATACAGAGCGTCTGAAAAAAGGTATTGACATGGGATGCGGAAATTCAATCCTGATCAAGTTAAACCAGATCGGTTCCGTGTCTGAGACACTGGAAGCTATCAAGATGGCGCATAAGGCAGGATACACCGCGGTGACCTCACACCGCTCCGGAGAGACTGAGGATACGACGATTGCGGACCTGGCGGTTGCGCTCAACACCTGCCAGATCAAGACAGGAGCTCCGAGCAGGAGCGAGCGTGTGGCGAAGTACAACCAGCTGATCCGTATTGAGGAAGAACTGGGAGAGGGCGCTGTTTATCCGGGATTTGTAGCATTTAACGTGAAGAGATAGTTAATTGGGGACGTAGTGAAATCCGATTTCACTACGTCCCCAATTCGATTTCAGGGTGTCCCTTTTTGACCTTTATCCAGCCATTCCGGCACTCTTCATGGTAAATTCTACGCTGAACCGCGCGTCTTCCCCATATACCGGTTCCAGCACAGCGGAGCCATAGCTGTCAAAGGCGAGGTCATACCCTTCGTAATTAAAATCACACTCTACCATGATCCCGGCATCTGTAAATATGAAATCTTCAAAAAAATCTGCATGCTCTTTGATCCGGGAGAAAATCTCTTCTGGCGTATCCGGCTGGATCGAGTAGTCATCCTGCGCGCAGAGATATGAGACCGCGGCAAGCGCCATACTTTCTCCATAGGATGAGATTTTGACATTTTCATTTTCCACGGAATAAGAAAAGCTTATACCGGTTATGACGCCGTTTTTCTCTGTGAATTGAAATTCGGGAAGCGGCGCGTATTCTCCGTTCTGATTGATGTAAGGAGTGCCTGGCCTTTTCGCCCATCCTGCGTGATCGTCCAGATAAAGGGCAGAGTCAGGAATCCCCGCGATGCCGGATGTAATGGAAGGCGGCAGGTTCAGCTGACGCTCGATGAAGAAGAATTCCTGAGTGTCATTAAAGTTTTCACAGAACTCTTCCACAGTGAGATCTCCCGTGTTTGGAGGGATTGCCGCGTACTGGTTCAGTGTGTCTTGGAGTATGACAGAAAATGGGATGAAGGCAATTGTAACGCAGATTCCCAGAGGGAGCCGACCTTTGTTCAGGATCAGCACAGAGTCTTCTTCCCAGTATAGTATTTCTTCGTTTTTACATGCCTTATATGATCTGTACATGCGGATGAGCCAGTAGATCGGAATGTAAAATCCATAGCCTTTCCGAAGCACGTCCCATGTACGGCGGAGGGCTTCCCGGTAAGTGAGCCGTTTCCCGCCGTCTGCCGTGACCTGTAGTCCGAAACAGAACTTGCCCGGTGTTGTACCGGTAAATGTCAGAAGCAGAGGCTCGACCAGCAGGACGATAACGTTTGTTATGAACAGGCTGCCGATCGTGCTCAGGAGCAGGAAAGACAACGAAGCGTCCAAGGGGAAATCTTCGCTGATATTAACACCGATCACAAGGGCCAAAAAGGCGCTCCAGAGCAGGCTGTACAGGGTAACGTCGATCTCCCGGGCAAAGAACCGGCGCCACGGCGCGGTTACCTTTGGCACGGTATCATGTTCAAGCTCCGGCGGAGCGGTGTGGCGCGGCATATCCATCAAGTCGAGATAATGCTGGGCGTCAAATGTATTGTAGGCCACATGGTCACGGCACATCTGTTCGCATACATCCTGGCACTGGACCAGTCCGTTCTGTTCTTCTTTTAAATGTCTGAGATGATTTAAGAGTACGTCTCCAAGATCCTTCTCACCGTTCCCAGCGGCACGGATATCATCAAGGCTTAAATGGAGAGTCCGAAGAAGCCGGATACGCTTCAGTGTTTCAAGGTCTTCTTCTGTATAATTTCTGTAACCGTTTGAATCCCTGGCGGGAGTCAGGAGTCCCTGCGATTCATAGAAGCGGATATTGGCGCGGGTCATTCCTGAAAGGGCTTCGATTTCTTTGATCGTCATAGTAAAACCCCCTTGCTGTATCATTTTATCTGTGCCGAGTATAAGGTGTCAACAAGGTTTACAGTCAAGAGGAACTTTATTTTTCACATAAAAAATGCAATAAGCGGTTTATCCTGCGTATTCTCTGGGCAGTACTCCGTATTTTTTCTTAAACGCTGATGAAAAATGGCTCATATTTGAGTACCCGCAGGCAAGGGCTGTCTGGCTCACGTTCAGGCGCCCCTCTGCCAGCAGGAGGGCGGCGTGCTCCAGGCGCTTATCGATGATATAAGAGTGGACAGACATGCCGGACATATCCCGGAATCCTCTTGTCAGCTTGGATACGCTCATGCCGGCTTCTCTGGCAAGCTGTTCCAGAGAGAGAGTATCGGAAAAACTGCTGTCGATCCGCTGCCGGATATTGAGCAGGTTCTCCCTTTCTGTCCGGGAAATGTCAGGGTTATGCGGGGCGCTGTTTCCGCCGGAGAGCATCTGGCTTAAACACTCAGAGAGCAGTTCCGGGAGTTTGCCTTCGAGATACAGTCCCATGGCGCTGTTGGCAGCCGTATCTGTATCTGTGGACAGTGAGCCGAGTTCTGTAAGGATTAGCCTCATGCGGGGTGTGATGGGCATGGTAGTGACTCCGGTTAGCAGAAGGAACAGAAGTCTGCGTTCTCTGTCATTGAAATAAGAATCCAGAAGACGCTCAAACAGACTTACAGGGACCTGTACGCTCTGGCAGCAGAAGTCACTGCCCCCTCTGTATATCCCAACGGAAGTGAGGCCCGAGCTTTTGTAGACGCACAGCTCCCCTTTGCCGGCGCATACAGTGTTTTTGTTTTCGAGGAATCCCCATTCCATGCCCTCCCTGGTGAAAAAGATGAACTGGACAGAAGGAATCCCCCAGTTTCCTCTCATTTCCACGGAAATGTCCTGGAAAAAGTTGATATGCCAGTCAAAATAGGAGATCCCCTGGGAGGAACGCTTCTCCATAATATGAAAAGTGCCGATCTCGTCAGGGAGACGTTCGATGAAGCCTTTCATATCGTCAGAATCCGTTTCTTTGAGCAGCTGGGAAAAATATGCGGCAGTTTCTTCTGCGTTCATTGCGACCTCCTTTTCCAAAAGTGTTTGGTCTTTAACACATTGATTAGACATAACTAACTAAGAAGATTATAGCTCAACTTGATCCGGGTGGCAAGAGTGGCGTTTATACCGGAAAGTATCAGAAAAATATCAATTTTTGGTAGTGCCCCCACACGAGAAGAGTAAAATATATATCATGGTTAGAAAAATCTAACTAAAAGCCTATAACATAAATGCGGAAGGAGAGAAGGAGATGTTTCAGAAAGTATTTGCATATGCCGGACCGTATAAGAAAAAGACTATACTGGCTGCGGCTGTGATCTTCCTGGCAGTGCTGATGAGCGTGATCCCATTCATATTTGTCTATCAGGTCATTGCTCCGGCGGTCCAGGGAAAACCGATGACAGCGGGATATATTTCCCTGCGGGTGCTGGGGGTATTGATCTGTCTGGCGCTCCATGCGTGTCTTTATGTAAAGGGACTCTCTTTGTCCCATGACGCGGCGTACAATATTCTTATGCACCTGAGGGTTTCCCTTCAGAGACGGATGGAGAACCTTCCCCTGGGCGTGATCCAGGCGAAGGGGACAGGAAGCATCAAGCGCCTGTTCGTGGACGATGTGGACAGCATTGAAATGCTGCTGGCACATGCGCTGCCAGAAGGATTCGGCAATGTGGCGATCCCGGTGGTCGTCTATATTTCCATGTTCTTTGTTGACTGGAAGCTGGCGCTGATGTCCCTTGCATCCCTTCCTGTGGGCATGACGGCGATGTGCGCCATGTATTCCATCGGAGTGAAGGGGATGAAAAATTATTATGAGGCGGGCCAGGTCATGAACAATACGATCATTGAGTATATCAATGGAATGGAGGTGGTCAAGGTATTTAACCGGGACGGCGAGTCCTACGAACGCTTTGAGCGGGATATCCGGTCGTACAGAGATTTCACGCTGAGCTGGTATAAGGCGTGCTGGCCGTGGATGGCAGTCTACAACAGTGTGCTGTCCTGCACTCTGCTTCTGACGCTGCCCCTTGGTTCCTGGGCAGTGCTGAAAGGATACTCCACATTGCCGGATCTGATCCTGGTGATGTGTCTGTCATTGAGTATCGGGATCCCTCTTTTAAAAGCAATGGGATTTCTACCCTCACTTCCTCAGATCAATTACAAGATCAGCGCCCTGGAACAGATGCTGGATGCGGAACCGCTGAAACAGGCGCCAGGAAAAGGGTTTAGAGGAACTGGCAGCCGGGTCGTATTCTCGGACGTATCCTTTGCCTATGAGTCAGACCCGGCGGCGGACCACGTCAGCCTGACCATAAACGAGGGAGAAAAGACAGCCCTTGTCGGGGAATCCGGCTCCGGGAAGAGTACGCTGGCAAAACTGCTCGTGCATTATTACGATGTGACGCAGGGGACGATCACCCTGGGCGGACAGGATATCACGGAAATGAGCCTGGAAGCGCTGAATGATCAGATAGCTTATATGGCGCAGGAACAGTATCTTTTCAATATCCCTCTCATAGAGAATATCCGTCTGGGACGGCCGGAAGCCACAGACGCGGAAGTAATGGACGCCGCAAAGAGGGCGCAGTGCATGGGCTTTATAGAAAAGCTTCCAAAGGGGATACATACCATGCCCGGCGATGGAGGTAAGAGCCTGTCCGGGGGACAGAGACAGCGGATCGCCATTGCCCGGGCGATCTTAAAGGATGCCCCGGTGGTAGTGCTTGACGAGGCCACCGCATTCACTGACCCGGAAAATGAAGAAAAGCTGGAGAAAGCTATCTCAGAGGTTGTAAAGGGTGAGACTCTTCTGGTCATCGCCCACAGGCTCTCGTCTGTGCGGAATGCGGATCAGATTTATGTTATGGAAAAGGGACATATCGCGGCGTCCGGCAGACATGAACAGCTTCTGGAGAGCTGTCCGGAGTACCGGAAGCTTTGGGACGCGGCGCAGGCAAGCGCAAAGTGGAAGGTTGTGGAGGGAAAGGAGGAAGAGAGATATGCTTAAATTATTTTCAAGGATATTAAAGTTTTCCGGAAAATACAGAAGCCGGATCCAGTGGGCGTTTCTTTTCTCTTTTTTAAAGGCCGTGTTCAATAAAATGCCCATTGCCATGGCGTTTTTTGTGCTGAGCCGGTTTTATGACAGGAGCCTAACGCCTGGGGACTGCCTTATTGCAGGGATCGCCCTTGTGGCTTTTGTGGCTCTGGAATCGGTTTCCCAGCTTATGAGCGACCGGCGCCAGAGCGCGGCGGGATATATGATGTTTGCGGACAAGAGGATCGAACTGGGAGCCCATTTAAGGCGTATGCCGATGGGGTATTTCACAGCGGGGAATATGGGGAAGATCAGCTCCGTTTTGAGCACGGACATGATCTTTGTTGAGGAGATCGCAATGAGCACCCTGGCGAATATGATGAGCTACGCCCTTTCCTCAGTCCTCATGTGCGGGTTTGCTCTGTTTCTCGACATCAGGCTGGGGGCGGTCACGGTTCTTGTGAGCCTTGCCGCTGTGTGCATCGCGGGCAGGATGAACCGGGTATCACTGGAGGAGGCTGCCGGCAGGCAGGAACAGAGTGAGAAGCTGACAGAAGCTGTGCTGGCATTTTCTGAGGGCATCGGCATTATCAAGAGCTATAACATGCTGGGAGAGAAATCAAAGGAGCTGACAGAGAATTTCCGTCGGTCCAAAGGCACCTCTCTCCGGTTCGAGGAGTCCATGACGCCGTGGATGCGGGGATTGAACCTGCTCTATGCAGCTGGCATGACCCTGATCTTCGCCCTGGCGGTCTGGCTGGAACAAAGCGGAGAGCTGTCTCTTCCGTACATGCTTGGGATGCTTCTCGTTGTCTTTGACATTTTCGGACCTCTGAAGGCGCTGTATGGAGAATCCGCCGGGCTGACTGTAATGAACAGCTGTCTGGACCGGATCGAGGAGGTGTTCCATGAAGCGGAGCTGAAGGATGAGGGGAGGGAACATCTTGCGCCGAAATCTTTGGATACAGAGATAGAGTTTTAGCGTGTGACCTTTTCCTACGGTGAAGAAGATGTGCTCAGGGATGTCAGCTTCCGGATAAAGCCGGATACCATGACTGCCCTTGTGGGTCCGTCAGGGGGAGGCAAGACGACCATTGCCAGCCTCCTCGCAAGATTCTGGGATGTGAAGTCAGGATGCGTGAAAGTAAGAGGGAGGGACATCCGGGAGATTCCCCTGTCCGAGCTCATGGATCATGTGAGCATGGTGTTCCAGAGAGTGTATCTGTTCCGGGATACCATTTATAACAACATCAGCATGGGAAAGCCGGACGCCACAAGGGAAGAAGTATACGAGGCGGCAAAGAAGGCAAGATGCTATGATTTTATCATGGAACTGCCGGATGGGTTTGAGACTGTGGTGGGAGAAGGGGGAGCCACACTTTCCGGCGGCGAGAAGCAGAGGATATCCATTGCCAGATGCATGCTAAAAGACGCGGATATCGTGATCCTGGACGAGGCCACCGCAAGCGTGGACGCAGACAATGAGAGCTATATCCAGGAAGCCATTACCCGGCTTGTCAGAGGCAAGACCGTGCTGGTCATCGCCCACAGGCTCAATACGATCCGGGCTGCTGACCAGATCCTTGTGGTGAGCGGGGGCAGGATCACCCAGCGGGGGACTCATGAAGAGCTGATGATAGAAGACGGTATATACAAAGATTTTGTGAGGATACGCCAGGAAAGCGCCGGGTGGAGTATTACATAAAAACCGGTGAAAAGAAAGTGCGCGTCTTGAAAAACCTCCCTGTTTATCATACAATGGAACAGTAAAAATGCGCGGACAGCAGATGCGCATGCAGGGAGACAGGTGTGGAGAGGAATCATTGTATTCAGAAAAGCATACATTCTCTGCGCAAAACAAGATTTCAGGAGGACACATACAATGAAAAAACCGGTTTTAGTCATCATGGCAGCAGGCATGGGAAGCCGATACGGCGGTCTGAAACAGATCGATCCGGTAGATAAAGAGGGACATATCATCATGGACTTTTCGATCTATGACGCAAAGCGCGCGGGCTTTGATAAGGTCGTCTTTATCATTAAAAAGGAAAATGAGGCAGACTTTAAAGAAGCGGTCGGCAGACGGATCGAAAAATTAATGGAAGTGGCATATGTTTTCCAGGAGCTTGCAAACATCCCGGAAGGGTTCGAAATCCCCGAAGGACGCGTGAAGCCGTGGGGCACTGCTCACGCGGTCTTAAGCGCCATCGATGAGATCGACGGACCTTTTGCGGTCATCAACGCGGATGACTATTACGGACGCCATGCGTTCCAGAGTATCTATGATTACCTTACCACCTATGAGGATGACGAAAAATACCGTTACACCATGGTTGGTTACCGCCTGAAAAATACAGTGACAGACAACGGACATGTCGCGAGAGGCGTGTGCGGGCTGAACGCGGACAACGAACTTGTCAATGTGACGGAGCGCACCCGGATCGAAAAGAGGAATGGGGGCATTAAGTATTCCGAAGATGACGGTCAGACATGGACGGCAATTGACGGAGACACTCTTGTGTCCATGAACATGTGGGGATTCACGCGCAGCATCCTGGATGAGATAAAGGCAGGATTCCCGGCATTTCTGGAAAAAGGGCTGAAAGAGAATCCTCTGAAATGTGAATATTTTCTTCCGGCAGTGGTGAGTGAGCTGCTGGAAGAAGGGCGCGCTGCGGTTAAGGTACTGGAATCAGAGGATATATGGTACGGCGTCACATACAAAGAGGATAAGCCGGTCGTTGTGGCGGCAGTCCAGTCGCTGAAAGACGCAGGGCTGTATCCCCAGAAGCTCTGGGGCGGTCAGGAATAGATCCGGCGGCTGGAATACATGCAACATTTTTACCATAAGATGAACTAAAAATATAAAGAATTTCCTCAGGACTCGTGCTATAATGGGCACAGAAAGAAACAAGGAAAACGCCGTGCACGGCACAAATTCACAGAATCAGTCAAGGAGGATATGAATATGTCGATCTTAGTAACCGGAGGAGCCGGATTTATCGGAAGCCATACATGTGTTGAGCTTTTGGACGCAGGCTATGATGTGGCAGTAGTTGACAATCTCTATAATGCGTCAGAGAAAGCGCTGGAGAGAGTAAAACAGATCACAGGGAAGGATCTGAGATTTTATAAAGTAGACATCCGGGACAAAGAGGCGTTAAACGAAGTTTTTGACAAGGAGGATGTAGAATCCGTGATCCACTTCGCAGGGCTCAAGGCAGTGGGAGAGTCCGTGCAGAAACCGCTTGAATACTATGAGAATAACATCGGCGGCACGATCACGCTCTGTGATGTGATGAGAAATCACGGCGTGAAAAACATCATTTTCAGTTCTTCCGCCACAGTATACGGAGACCCGGCATTTATCCCGATCACAGAGGAGTGCCCGAAGGGAACATGTACGAATCCATACGGATGGACGAAATGGATGCTGGAGCAGATCCTGACAGACCTGCATACAGCGGACCCGGAGTGGAATGTAGTGCTTCTCCGCTATTTCAATCCGATCGGAGCGCACAAGAGCGGGCTGATCGGTGAGGATCCGAAGGGCATCCCCAACAACCTGATGCCGTACATCACACAGGTGGCGATCGGCAAGCTGAAATGCCTGGGCGTATTCGGGGATGATTATGATACCCATGACGGAACAGGTGTCCGCGACTATATCCATGTGGTAGACCTTGCTGTCGGGCATGTGCGCGCGGTGGAGAAACTGAAAGAAAAAGCCGGCGTATCTGTCTACAACCTGGGAACAGGAAACGGCTGTTCCGTACTTGATATGGTGAAAGCCTTCAGCAAGGCGTGCGGAAAAGAGATCCCCTATGAGATCAAGCCGCGCCGTGCGGGCGATATCGCGACCTGCTACTGCGATGCGACCAAAGCGAAAGAAGAGCTGCACTGGACGGCAGAGCGGGGACTGGATGAAATGTGTGAAGATTCATGGAGATGGCAGAGTCAGAATCCAAATGGATATGCGGATTAAAACCGGATTGTCGGGGAGATTTTGATGGTAGTGGTAGTATAAAAACAGTACAAAGTAAAGATGCCATGCAAACCTAAATCATGTATGATAAGATAGATGATAAAAAGGAGGCGGTACAGGCATGGCAAAGGGTAGCAGATACGATCAACAGTTTAAG
>DWYM01000024.1 GCA_019118665.1 Candidatus Mediterraneibacter intestinipullorum | reverse complement strand
ATGAAATTACCGCAGGATAGATTTGACCCCGGCGTTATATTATTATAGTATGTAACTGGAGTTTTACAAGAGAAAATATACTGTCAGGAGGAGTTTATGAAAAGAGCGCTGGACAGGAAAGAAACTGTTTTTGTGGCGAGCATGCTTTTCGGCATGTTTTTTGGAGCGGGAAATCTCATTTTTCCTGTTTCTATGGGACAGCTTGCGGGGAGGAGCATGTGGCAGGCAGCCGCAGGATTTTTGATAACAGGAGTGGGGCTGCCGCTTCTTGGGGTGGCTGCCCTGGGAGTCAGCCGTGAGGATGGGCTCCTTGGTTTGAGCAGCCGTGTGGGACGCCGGTATGGGAAATTTTTTACCTGTGCCCTTTATCTCACCATAGGACCCTTCTTTGCAATCCCGAGATGCGCGACGGTCTCCTATACCGTGGGCGTGGAGCGCGTCCTTCCGGAAGGAGCCCATGCCGCAGCCCTGGCTGTATTTTCTCTTTTATTTTTTGCGGCAGTGCTTTTCTTCTCCCTGCGCCCGGGGGAGATACTGACCTGGATAGGAAAGGTTCTAAACCCGCTGTTTCTCTTCTTTCTTGGACTTCTCGTTATCTGCGCGCTGTTGTCTCCGATGGGGGACATATCTGAGGTCGCGCCGGAAGGCGCTTATGTTTCAGACGCGTTTTTCAAAGGATTTCTGGAAGGGTACAATACGATGGATGCCCTGGCAGGCCTGGCGTTTGGAATTATCGTAGTGGATGTCATTAAAAGCCTTGGGGTGGACAAGCCTGGCGATATGGCTAGGAGCACAGTGAAGGCGGGGGTCTTCAGCTCTGTACTGATGGCGGTGATCTATATACTGGTGACAGCAGTGGGAGCGCAGAGCCGCGGAATGGCTGCGGCGGCAGAGAACGGAGGGGAGGCGCTGGCCGTGATCGCGAGTCATTATTTTGGGGCGGCAGGTGCGGTCATCCTTGCGGTGACGGTGACAGTCGCATGTCTGAAGACAGCGGTGGGACTGATCACAAGCTGCAGCGAAACATTCTGCGATGTTTTCCCCAAGGGACCGTCTTACCGTGTCTGGGCAGTCTTATTCAGCGTTTTTTCATTCCTCGTGGCGAACCTGGGCCTGAATGCGATCATTTCCTTGTCCCTGCCTGTGCTCATGTTCCTTTATCCGCTGGCCATCACTTTGATCCTGTTGACGCTGTTTGGGCGCTTTTTTGGAAATGACAGGGTCGTGTACTGCTGGGTGACCATATTTACTGCCGTTGCGGCAGGAGTTGACTTTCTCAATGCCCTGCCGGAGAAAACGCCGGTTTTCTTCTATCTGAAAGGAGGGGCGGAAACGATGGCAGATTTCCTGCCTTTTTCGGAGATCGGGTTCGGATGGCTGTGCCCGGCGCTGCTGGGCCTGGCTATCGGGAGCGGGCATCGATTTTATAAGGCAGCAAGGAGCTTGTGAAAGAGCGGAAACACTCTGGTGTTCCATATGTTTCATTTTACATGTACATCCCGGCCGTTTGTCCTTCCGGAATGCAATGTGATCACTTCTATGGCTGTGCGGGACGAACACTGGCGAGCGCATCCGGGCGTCCCGGGCGATTCTGGAGTATCTGACAGATAAAAACTGTATCGCGCTGGTGGCGACTCATGACCGCGAACTGACAGACCTGCTGGAAGATACATACGCCAATTATCATTTCAGCGAAGAGATCGGAGAGAATGATATTGCATTCAGTTATAAGCTGATGGAAGGGCCTGCCGCTTCACATAATGCTGTAAAGCTGCTGGAATTTGCAGGATTCCCGGAGGAGATCATAGCGGCAGCCCAGGAATAAAACACTGAGAAATGACCAAATATCAGAGGATAACAGCCTGGACGATATGGATCACAGTGAGGGCGCAGACAGATACAGTGAGCGTGATATGTATCCTTCTCCAGAGAGCCTGTCCGGCCTTCTTTTTCAGAGGAGTGAGAAGTGTGAGTATCAGGAGCAGCATCCATGCAAGTTTTCCAGTTATCATGGCCGGATCTTTTCCTGCAAGGACGCCGTGTGCCAGCCCTGTGACGAGCAGGAAGATGCCATAGGCAGTGTGGAACCCTGTAAGGCGTCGGATCCAGGGGTGTTTTTGTGCCAGTTCTGTGCGTTTCAGAGGTGCGAGCATACAGAATATCAGAAGTAGAACTGATATGAGCGCGAGTATTTTTTCCAATATGTTCAAAATAAGATCCTCCGTTCTTGTTTTTTAGCTGGGTTATACATGACTAACTCATGTGATTATAATTGTAAAAAGGAGATTTGTAAAGATTTACAATATAAAAAATGTGAAAAGAAAATAGATTCTGAATGCAGGAAAGACCTTCGTGTGGTACAATAAATGAGAAAGAAACAATGGATCTGCAGGAGGAAGAAATTATGCGGAGGACAAAAATCATATGTACGCTCGGACCGTCTACTGACAAAGGTGACATACTGGAGACCCTGGTCAGAGAAGGCATGGATGTGGCAAGGTTTAATTTCTCACATGGGACACATCAGGAGCAGAAGGAGCGTCTTGATCAGTTAAAAGATATAAGAAAGCGCCAGGGGAAATATGTGGCGGCGCTTTTGGATACAAAGGGACCGGAGATCCGGATCAAAACATTTGCGGAGGGCAGGATAGAGCTGGAAGAAGGACAGGTATTTACCTTGACGCCTGACGATATCGAGGGAACTCAGGAGAGAGTCTCTGTCACTTATGAAAATCTCTGCAAAGACGTAAAACCAGGGGACAGCGTTCTGATCGACGATGGGTTGATCGGTCTGGAAGTGGTCAGCATTGATGGGAAAGACGTAAACTGTATCGTAAAAAACGGCGGTACAGTATCTGACCGGAAAGGCATCAACCTCCCGGGGAATGACGTCAGCATGCCGTTTATCAGCGAGAAGGACAGGGAAGATATCCTGTTTGGCATCCGAGAGGGCTTTGACTTTATCGCCGCGTCATTTACAAGGACCGCGGATGATGTGGAAGAAATCCGGAAACTCCTGCGTGAGAACGGAGGGGAACAGATCAATATCATAGCGAAAATAGAGAACCAGCAGGGCGTGAATAATATTGACAGCATTATAGAAGCGGCGGATGGGATCATGGTGGCGCGAGGGGATATGGGAGTTGAGATTCCGCTAG
>DWYM01000023.1 GCA_019118665.1 Candidatus Mediterraneibacter intestinipullorum | reverse complement strand
CCTGTTATTGACATGCCATCAGCCAGATGGTATATATAAAACAAAGGTGAAAAGCTTATTTTTTAAGCCTTTCACCCATTCTTATCATAGAAGAATCTTATTTACAGACTTTTCTTCACAGCCTCGCATCCGCTTTGAAATTAACGCCACATTCCATTCCTTTAAGTCTTTCCGGCAGATTACTCCAAGTTACCGCCGCCGCATCCCCGCCCGCCGCGATACGTTTTAAAATAGTTGGTGGTTTTCGGACGTTTTATGTGCGGACAGTCCCACAGATAAATCCAGATTTACACCCCTTTTTTAAACAGCCAGAAGGAATACCCCATTGGTATTACCGAGCACACCAGAATGATCCCGAGCATAGCAGCCAGCACGAAATTTTCACCAAGGAGCCTGCCGCAGAACCCATCGATAATGAGCAGGAAACCTCCAAGGATAAAGAGCTTTCCGCCCAGCCGGTGTGCGGTTCCAGTTTTCGATGCTGTTCAGTGTCCAGGGGAGTTTAATGCCCACAGTGTAGTTCTGCTGTAGTTTGGGCATATAGTTTCCCAGTGCGATGAAGACGATGCCGACCAGCGCAAAGATGATACTGACGATGTCAATATCCATGCCAAGGGCGAGCAGGTATGTCAGTCCATTGACAGCGATCGAAATCACAGGGATGATCCAGAATACAAGCGTCAGAGGTTTTTTGTGGATATTGTTCTTTTTCGGATCATTTAAAGTGACACATACGGTGAAAAGATGAGTCACAGCAAGGATACATGGAAGACCAAATACAGCGAAAGCCTTGCTGGACCAGCCGTTTGCCTGTCCGTCCGCACCCCAGTGGGTCGCGATGGTATCGGGCAGTTTATTCCAGAGTGCAAGGCCGAAGAGGATGGGCAGCAGGGTGATAAGGGTAGTTATGATAATGGTTTTTTTATAGCTTTTCATGATCAAGTCTCTCCTTTCAGGTCTGACAGCCATACCATGATCTCCTCAAGGACTGTCAGGTTCAATTCATAGAAAATGAAATTCTTTTCCCGCGTTTCGCGGATCAGATCCGCCTGTTTCAGGATTTTCAGATGATAGGACACGGTCGCCTGGGTCATGTCAAAATGTCCGGCAATCTCTCCGGCAGAAAGTCTGCCGTTTCTCAGACGTTCCAGGATCTCACGCCTTACAGCATCGGATAATGCTTTGAATGTTTCTGCAAAACTCAATCGATCACTCCTTTCAAAAAACAACTTTACAGTTATGAAGTGAAAGTGTTTAGAAATATTTCTAAACACTTTATACTACCTGGAAGCATAAAAGTCAATAACTATTTAGAAAATTTTCTAAATAGTTGTAGAGAGCAGCAAAGAGCATGGAAATGTATAAAATGGAAGAAAACATTAGAGAGTAGAGAGTATTTGACAAAGATAGCATATTGCGCATACAATAATTGCATATACAATGATCAATCTGGCGCAAATGGGTGAAAGGGGCGGATTCCGTTTATGATAAGGCGCATTTTCTCTTATTCAGGGCAATATAAAAAATATCTTGTTTTTGCGGCTCTGTGCATTACCGCAGAGTCTTTTTTCGAACTTCTGATCCCGCTTATCATGGCGAATATCATGGATATCGGTGTGGCCTCCGGCGACAGGCAGTACATCTTTGAGCAGGGGGCGTGGATGCTGGTATGCGCGGTACTTGCCCTGCTGCTGGGGATCGGCAGTGCGAAGTTTTCCGCCATTGCCGGACAGGGGCTGGGTGCGAATCTGAGGGAAGCGGAGTACGCGAAGTTTCAGCAGTTTTCCTTTGCGAATGTGGACCACTTTCAGATATCCTCCCTTGTGACGAGGATGACCAGTGATGTGACGAATATCCAGAACAGCTTTTCCGGCGGGCTGCGTCCGGCATGCAGAGGGCCTGTCATGCTGGTGGCTGCCACAGCGGTCGCTTTCTCCATCAATGCCAGGCTGGCGCTGGTGTTCCTGGTGGCGCTCCCCGCGCTGGGGATCTGTCTGTATCTGATTATAAAAAGGGTGCGCCCGCTGTACGCAAAGATGCAGAGCGCCATCGATCTAGTGAACCGGATCATACAGGAGAACCTGACCGCGGTGCGGGTGGTGAAAGCGTATGTGAGGGGAAAGTACGAGACAGACAAGTTTGAAGAGGTGAACGCCAACCTCCAGACACAGTCTGAGCGGGCGTTTAAGCTTGCCATGACGAACATGGCGGCAATGCAGTTCGTCATGTACGGCACCATCATCGGTATTCTCTGGTTTGGCGGGGGCATGATCCGTGTGGGCAGCATGCAAGTGGGAGAACTGACCGGATTTTTAAGTTATGTGCTCCAGATCCTGAATTCCCTGATGATGATCTCCAATACCTTTCTCATGCTTACCCGGTCTCTTGCTTCCGGAAAACGTATCATTGAAGTGCTGGATGAAGAGGTCGATATTAAAGAAGACAAGGCCCGGGATATCCGGGTCACAAGGGGCGAGATCGAGTTCCGGCATGTGTATTTTAAATATAAGGAAGAAGCGGCGGAATATGTGCTTTCTGACATTGACCTGCACATCAGGGCGGGGCAGACGGTGGGGATCGTAGGCCAGACGGGGGCGGCAAAGACCACCCTTGTCCAGCTCATTCCGCGCCTCTACGATATTACCTTGGGGGAGCTGCTGATCGACGGACATCCGGTGGAGGAATATCCGCTGAAACATCTGCGGGACGCGGTGGCGGTCGTGCTCCAGAAGAATACGCTTTTTTCCGGGACTCTGCGGGAGAATCTGCTGTGGGGCGACAGCGGCGCGTCACAGGAAGAGATTGAGGAAGCCTGCCGGATCGCGGGGGCGGATGAATTTATCGGGCGCCTGGAAAAAGGCTATGACACGGAGATGGGACAGGGCGGAGTGAATGTGTCAGGAGGTCAGAAGCAGCGGCTCTGTATTGCCCGTGCCATTTTAAAGAAGCCAAAGGTGCTGATCCTGGATGACTCGACCAGCGCCGTGGACACAGCTACCGAGGCCCGGATCCGGGAGCGGCTTGCGGAGAAGCTCCCCCATATGACAAAGATCATCATTGCCCAGAGGATTTCATCCGTGCGGCATGCGGATCAGATCGTGGTGCTGGATGATGGGAGAGTGAGGGGCATCGGGACGCACGAGGAGCTGTTGGCGGGGAACAAGATCTACCAGGAAATCTATGATTCTCAGAAGGAAGGAGCTGATCTGTAATGGCGAGATACACCGGATACAAACGCCCGAGAAATACAAAGAAAGCTCTCAGAGAACTGTTTCACTATATGGGGTATCACAAGTGGCTCCTCCTCATCGTCGCGGCGCTCGTATGCGTCAGCACCGGAGTCAGCGTGGCGGGAACGTACCTGCTGAAACCGGTGATCAATGAGTTCATCCTCCCGGGGGATATAAGCGGGCTTGTCCACGCCCTGACAGGGATGGCGATCATGTACCTCTGCGGTGCGCTGTCCACGTTCGGATATAACCGTCTGATGGTGAAGACCTCACAGAAAGTGGCGGCAGATATCCGGCGGGATCTTTTTGCTCATGTTCAGACGCTGCCGCTGAAATATTTTGACGCTCATACGCATGGAGAACTGATGAGCCGGTTTACCAACGATGTGGATACCGTGCAGGAGGCGTTGAACAACAGTTTTACCATGGTGATCCAGAGCGCCCTCACACTGGCGGGCACTGTGGTCATGCTGCTGATCCTCAATGTAAATATGTCTTTTATCGTGATCCTGTTTTTGTGCGTCATGTTCTTTTTCATTAAATGGAATGGTAGGCGGAGCAAGGAGTACTATGGCAGGCAGCAGGCTTTTCTTGCGGACATCAATGGGTTTGTGGAGGAAATGGCGGCAGGGCAGAAGGTAGAGAAAGTGTTCAATCACGAAGAAGAGGATCTGAAGACCTTCCGGGAGAAAAACGAGGCGCTGCGCAGGGCGTCCACAAAAGCGCAGAGTTATTCCGGCATGATGATCCCCAGTATTGTGTCCCTCTCCTATGTGAATTATGCAGTGTCTGCCTGTGTGGGAGGTCTGCTTGCCATCACAGGGATGATGGATCTGGGAAGCCTGGCCGCTTATCTTGTGTATGTGCGGCAGAGCGCCATGCCCTTAAACCAGTTTACGCAGCAGGTGAATTTTATCTTGTCCGCCCTTGCGGGAGCAGAGCGGATCTTTGAGATGATGCACGAAGAGCCGGAGGCAGATGAAGGGACAGTGCGCCTTGTGCGTGTTTTCAGGAAGGAGGACGGAAGCTTTGCAGAGTGTCCGCGGGAAGATCCGGGCGGGCATGCGTATGCGTGGAAGGATGAAGAAGGGCGTCTGACTCCCCTGAAAGGGGACGTGAGATTCGAGAATGTTACCTTCGGATATGTGCCTGGGAAGAAGGTTCTGGATGGGATCAGCCTGTATGCGAAGCCGGGTCAGAAGATTGCCTTTGTGGGCTCTACCGGCGCGGGGAAGACAACGATCATCAACCTGATCAACCGGTTCTATGAGATCCAGGGCGGCAGGATCCTGTATGATGGAATCGATATCAGGAAAATAAAGAAAGATGACCTCAGACGTTCCCTTGCCATGGTCATACAGGATACGCATCTGTTTACCGGTACGATCACAGACAATATCCGCTATGGAAATTTAAGCGCTTCGGAGGAAGAAATGACAGAGGCGGCAAAGCTGGCCAATGCGGATTCTTTTATCCGCAGGCTTCCGGACGGATATCAGACGATGCTGTACAGTGATGGGAGCAATCTTTCCCAGGGACAGCGTCAGCTTCTTGCGATCGCCCGGGCGGCAGTGGGGCATCCCCCTGTCCTGATCCTGGATGAGGCGACATCCTCCATTGACACGAGGACGGAGCGCCTGATCGAGAAGGGGATGGACGCGATCATGGAAGGCAGGACTGTGTTTGCGATCGCTCACCGGCTGTCCACGGTGCGCAATTCTAAGGCGATCATGGTCCTGGAGCGCGGCAGGATCATCGAGCGCGGGGACCACGAGGAGCTTCTTGGACAAAAAGGCAGGTACTATCAGCTCTATACAGGGATGTATGAGCTGGAATAGCCGGATGATCGGGGGATAAAAATGATGAATGAAAATATGAAACAGGAATTGCGGGAAGTATTGTTTCAGATCGAGCTGCTCAAGAGGAAGAGGGTACAGGAATTTCTTCTCCGGATCGGCCTGACGCCCGGGCAGGGGCAGGCGAGGATCCTCGTATTCCTGGCCGCTCATCCTTCTGTGACTCAGCGTGAGATCGCGGATGCCTGTATGCTGGATGTGACGACGATGTCCAGAACTCTGGATAAGCTGGAAAAACAGGGGCTGATCCTGCGTAAGAGAGATCCCGGGTGCAGGCGCTCCTATCAGATCAGTCTGACAGCGGAGGGGCGGAAAAAAGCGGAAGAGGCAAATATGGAATTTTCGGAGCTTGAAGAGGTGCTTTGCGCCGGGTTTCAGGAAAAGGAAATAAAGAAGCTGACAGGACAGCTCAGGAAGATGCGGGAAAATCTATGCTCATTTCGATGCGGTATCCCACGCGGAGAGGAAGACAGACCTAAAATCAGAAAAATGAATGATTCGGAGAATAAAATTTCAAAATAAGAGAAGTGTATCGTGTAAATGCGCTGGATAAAAACAATAAATGCAAGAAAGCATTGACGAACTGTCATAAATTATATACAATAGCAGACAGTGAGAAAAAAGAATGGAGGGTCCTGCAATGACTGCGTACAAAGATTTAAGTAAAGAAGAGTTATTGGAACTGAAAAACGGTCTTGAGGCTAAGTTTGTGGAAGTGAAGGCAAAAGGGCTGAAGCTGGATATGTCCAGGGGAAAGCCGGCTGCAGATCAGCTCAACCTGTCCATGGAAATGATGGATGTGCTGAACAGCAGCGCAGACCTGATCTGTGAGGATGGGGTAGATTGCAGAAATTACGGCGGTCTTGACGGGATCGCGGAGGCAAAGCAGCTTCTTGCCGACATGATGGAAGTGCCAAAGGATAATGTGATCATCTTCGGAAATTCCAGCCTGAATGTGATGTACGACACTGTGGCGCGGGCCATGACTCACGGAGTTATAGGGAGCACACCCTGGTGTAAGCTGGATAAGGTGAAATTCTTATGCCCGGTTCCCGGATATGACAGACATTTCGGCATTACAGAGCATTTTGGCATCGAGATGGTCAATGTGCCGATGACGCCTGCAGGCCCGGACATGGATATAGTCGAGAAGCTGGTAAGCGAAGATCCTGCGGTCAAGGGAATCTGGTGCGTGCCGAAGTATTCCAATCCCCAGGGCATCACATATTCTGACGAGACTGTGTTCCGTTTCGCCAACCTGAAGCCTGCGGCAGAAGATTTCCGTATTTACTGGGACAATGCATACTGCGTACACCATCTCTATGAGGATAAGCAGGACTACCTGATCGAGATACTGTCTGAGTGTAAGAAGGCGGGCAATCCGGATATGGTGTATAAGTTCTCATCCACGTCCAAGATCAGTTTCCCGGGCTCAGGCATCGCGGCGATCGCGGCATCTGAGGCGAACTTAAAAGATATCCGGGATATGCTGAAATTCCAGACGATCGGGCATGATAAGGTGAACCAGCTCCGGCATGTGCGTTTCTTCAAAGACGTCCACGGCATTGTGGAGCACATGAAAAAGCACGCGGATATCATGCGGCCGAAGTTCGAGGCGGTCATCAATGTGCTTGAGAGAGAGCTGGGCGGTCTGGAGATCGGTTCCTGGATCAAGCCGCTGGGCGGATACTTTATCTCTTTTGACTCGATGGACGGCTGTGCGAAAGCCATTGTGGCCAAAGCAAAAGAGGCAGGGCTTGTGATGACAGGCGCAGGCGCTACCTTCCCATATGGGAAAGATCCACACGACAGCAATATCCGTATTGCTCCGTCTTACCCGACGCCGGAAGAACTGGCAGTAGCGACAGATATTTTCGTGCTCAGCGTGAAGCTCGTGAGCATTGATAAACTGCTGGAGAATCTGTAAAGAGATCCCGGGGATAAAATCTGAATATGTCTGTGAAACTGCCCATGTCTAGACCATCTGAAAACCGCAGTTTATTTCAGGACATATTCGCGGCAGGCGGGGATATGGCTCTGGTTCCGGTTCCGTAATCTGGGAAAGACGTAAAAGGAATGGAATGCGGCTAAAGACAATTTCAAAGCGGACGATTCGCTAACGCTCAGGCATCCGCTTTGAAATTAACGCCGCACCCCATTCCTTTAAGTCTTTCCGGCAGATCACTCCAAGTCACCGCCGCCACATCCCCGCCCGCCGCGAAAAGTTCTTGAAATGGTCAGCGGTTTTCTACGTTCATCCATCGGCAGTTTCCAGAAGAAAATTCAGGATTTTCAAAGTAAAACGAAAAGGGAGCTTCAACGGCAAAACAAAGCGGCCATCCTGTAACCGATAACGTGAAGCTGCACTTTCTTCTTTTGAAATCTGTATTTGCCGGGGAGTCCTCTGATTTGAACAAAATCAGAAAACAGCGGAGCGCCTTTTCGAACGTCTTTCAGCGCGTGGGTATGGCTGGCTGAAGTGACTTCGGAATAGGGCTTAGAAGAACTTAAAATCTTCAAGTACGCGTTAAACTGTGCATCGGAATTGTCTGAGACGAAGTCGAGTTGTCCGATGCACAGTTTTGTTTTTAGCGCACTTGCAAATTTTTTAGTTCTTCTTGCTCTATGGAGCGGAGTCGAAGCCAGCCATACCCACGCGCTGAATATGTCTTCGACATATTGCTCCGGTGTTTTCGGACGCTTTGCTCAGGCAAAAGATCCCCGACAAATACAGATTTCCCTACCAGATCCCCAGCACATGCTGCATCCCCAGGCTCACCAGCGCGATTCCCATCCAGCAGCAGAATCCGGTGAAGATGGGCTTCCCGCCGGTTTTGACCAGCTTGACGATATTGGTGTTCAGTCCGATGGCAGCCATTGCCATGACGATGAGGAACTTGCTCAGTTCTTTTAGAGGAGCTGTCACCTCCCCAGGGAGCTGGAACACAGTTGTCGCGACGGATGCCAGTACAAAAAACAGAACAAAGAAAGGCAAGGAGCGCTTGAGGCTGAAGGAAGGTCCTTCGGTGTTCTTCTCCTTTCTCCCTCTCCATATGGCAAGGACAAGTGTGATCGGGATGATCGCCAGAGTCCTTGTCATTTTTACGATGGCGGCAGTTTCCAGGGTGCTGCTGCCGTGGATACCGTCCCACGCGGAAGCGGCTGCCGTGACGGAGGATGTATCGTTGATGGCTGTCCCCGCGAACATCCCGAAGCCTTCATTTCCCAGCCCCAGCACGGCGCCCAGGGTGGGGAATATCAGCGCCGCGGCTACATTGAACAGAAAGATGACAGAGATGGACTGGGCCACTTCTTCATCAGATGCGTCAATGACAGGGGCAGTGGCGGCAATAGCGCTCCCGCCGCAGATCGAGGAGCCCACACCCACAAGGATGGCGTTGTTTGTACGAAGCTTCAGCGCTTTGTACAGGATGAAGGCGATGATGAGGGAGGCAGAGATCGTGGAGAGGATGATGGGAAGAGACTGCCTCCCTTTTGCCAGGATCTCTGTCAGGTTCATTCCGAATCCAAGGAATACCACAGCAGCTTGGAGGATCTTTTTTGATGTATAGTTGATCCCCGGGGCAAAGGGATCTCTCTTTGCCAGCACCAATGTGATGACCATGCCGATCAGGATCGCGAAGACAGGTCCTCCGATCACCGGGACCGCCTGGCCGAGAAACCATGACGGTACTGCGATGACGAGACAGAGCAGAAGACCTGCTCCGTTCTTTTTGATAAAATTCATAGGATATCCTCCGTTCATATTTTTTCGATTTCTTCCAATATTTGACTCCGAGACATAAAATATCATAAAAAAATAATAAAATAAAATTATTAATATTTATTTTATCATAATAATATGTTATAGTAATGGACAGGGAGTATTCTGTATAGATTCAGAGTGACAGCCGGGTCATGATATGAGCGGGCTGTTACGGTTCGGGCGGAGGTTTTCACAGGAAGACTCCGCCCGATGTTTTTCAGGCTGAAAGACTGCTGTGGGCGTTGATCCGGCAGGGCAGCCGTGCGTATAAGGGGAGAAGGTCATGCTTGATTTCAGAATGGAAACATTTCTGGCTGTCTGCCAGTGTATGAATTTCACAAGAGCGTCGGAACAACTCAATATCACGCAGCCCGCTGTGTCCCAGCATATCCGTTTTCTGGAGAAGCATTATAATACGAAACTGTTCCGTTATGAGGGGAAGAAGCTGATGCTGACAGGCGCGGGGGAGATCCTGCGCAACGCCTCGCTGACCATGAAACACGATGAGATCTCCATGCAGAGCGAGATGCAGAAGTTAGAGGAAGGGACGGAAATCCGTTTTGGAGCGACCCGGACAGTGGGTGACATGCTGATGGGGAATATCCTTGAAAAATATCTCCGTGAATATCCGGACGCGGATATCCATATGGTGGTGGAGAATACCCAGGAGCTTTTGAAACGCCTGGATGACGGCCGGATTGATTTTGCCCTGGTGGAGGGGTTTTTTAAAAAGAGTGAGTATGATTATCAGAAATATTCAGAAGAAAACTATATCGCTGTGTGCAGCCCGGATCATCCCTTCAGGAAAAAAACGGCTTCAATAGAGGATCTCTTTGGTGAACGCCTGCTCCTGAGGGAGGAAGGATCCGGGACAAGAGAGGTGCTGGAGCGCTATTTGGACTCCCAGAACTTAAGTACAGCGGACTTTGAGAGGACTATGGAGGCGGGAAGCCTGCACACGATCAAGGAGCTGACAAAATCCGGCTGCGGTATCACATTTTTGTATGAAGTCGCTGTGCGGGAAGAGCTGCGGTCAGGAACGCTGATAAGGATCCCGCTGAAGGACTTTCAGGTAACGCATGAATTTACATTTATCTGGAGAAGAGGAAGCATCTACGCGGACAGATACCGGGAGATCTTCCGGAGATTCTCCGTATAGCAGGTCTTATCAGTCCTCCTTTGCCCACCCGTAGGCATATGTGACCGCTTTATTCCACCCGCTGATCCGGCGGGAGCGTTCCTCTTCGCTGATGGAGGGGGAAAATGTCCGGTCGATCGCCCAGTTGCTGACGACCTCATCTTTGTTTTTCCAGTAACCAACAGCAAGTCCCGCAAGATAGGCAGCACCCATTGCCGTAGTCTCCACGCAGACAGGACGGTTTACAGGCGCGTTTATGATATCCGCCTGAACCTGCATGAGGAAGTTGTTAGAGCTGGCTCCACCGTCTGCCTTGAGGGCGGAAAGCCCGATCCCGGAATCTGCCTTCATGGCGGCAAGCACATCGTTTACCTGATAGGCGAGGGATTCCAGCGTGGCGCGGATGATGTGGTATTTGTTCACACCGCGGGTGATGCCCACGATCGTCCCCCGGGCATACTGGTCCCAGTGGGGCGCGCCCAGCCCGGTAAACGCGGGCACAACATAGCATCCGTTCGTGTCCTTTACTTTTGAAGCCATATATTCGGAATCAGCCGCCGAGTCGATGAGGCGCATCTCGTCCCGGAGCCACTGGATCGCTGCGCCTGCCACAAAGATGGAACCTTCCAGGGCATAGGTGACTTTCCCATCCAATCCCCAGGCAATGGTAGTCACAAGCCCATTTTCAGAAAAGACCGGACGATCCCCTGTGTTCATGAGCAGAAAGCATCCTGTGCCGTATGTATTCTTTGCCTCTCCGGGGTGAAAACAGGTCTGGCCGAAGAGGGCGGACTGCTGATCTCCGGCGGCTCCGGCAATGGGGATCCTGCCGCCCAGGAAAGAAGGATCTGTATCGCCGTAGATGCAGCTTGAGGGCCTGGCATCCGGCAGCATGCACTTTGGGATCCCAAGCTCTTCCAGGATCTCATCGTCCCATTCCAGTGTGTTGATATTGAAGAGCATGGTGCGGGAAGCGTTGGAATAATCCGTCACATGCACAGCTCCCTTCGTGAGTTTCCAGATGAGCCATGTCTCCACTGTACCGAAGAGAAGCCCGCCCCTCTGGGCACGCTCCCTTGCCCCGGGTACATTGTCCAGGATCCACTTGATTTTCGTTCCCGAGAAATACGCGTCGATGACAAGCCCGGTCTTATGGCGGAACTGGTCAGTCAGCCCTCTTTCTTTCAGAGAATCGCAGTATTCGGAAGTCCTGCGGCACTGCCAGACGATGGCATGGTACACAGGCTCGCCGGTGTTTTTGTCCCAGACGATGGCAGTCTCCCGCTGGTTTGTGATTCCGATGGCCGCGATATCCGACGCTGACGCGCCGATCTTAGTTATCGCTTCCACCGCCACGCCGAGCTGGCTCGCCCAGATCTCGTCCGCGTCGTGCTCCACCCAGCCGGGCTGTGGGAAATACTGGGTAAATTCCCTCTGTGCCACGCTGCACATATTCCCTTTCCGGTCAAACAGGACGCACCGGTTGCTGGTCGTCCCCGCGTCCAGCGCCATGATATATTTCGGCATTTGCGCTCCTCCTTTCTGAAATGCTTCTATTTGCACACGTCGATCCATTCCTTTGCGTGAGCATGCTGTTCCAGTTCTTCGCACGTCAGTTCCACTGCGGAGTTCCCGCTGCCAGCGGCGGGAAATACGGTCTCAAACCGTTTCATGGAGACGTCGAGATATACGGCGGCGCTTTTTGGGTTCCCGAAGGGGCATACCCCGCCGATAGCGTGTCCGGTGAGCGGCTCCACGTCCTCCGGCGACAGCATCTTTGCCTTCATCCCGAAGAAATGCTTGAATTTGCTGTTGTCGATCTTCATATCCCCGGCGGTCACGATGAGGATCGCGGCGTCCTTCTCCTTTGTATAAAATGAAAGAGTCTTGGCGATGCGCGCCGGTTCCACGCCGACTGCCCGGGCCGCCAGCTCCACAGTGGCGCTGGAGACCGGAAACTCCAGGACCGTCTTATCAATGTTATGTTCTTTAAAATAATTTCTTACGATTTCAACAGACATGATGAAATAAAACCTTCCTTTCTGGTATCTACCGGGCAGCAGGTGTCCGGCTATAAGAAGATTATAGCAGTTTCAGGACCGTTGGGGAACTATAAAATGGCTTCACATACGGCAAAAGTTCTTTCAGGAGAGTAGAATGCATCAGGGAATTGGCAGATTTACACAAAAAATAAAAAAATTTTTGTTAAAATAATTAATTGAAAAAAATTTTTATTTTGAGTATAGTAAGTTTATCATAGTAAAATTTGATTCATAAGAAAAAGGAGGACATTTTATGAAAAACTGGAAAAAATGGATGTCCCTGCTGCTGTGTGCGGGCATGACGGCAGGACTTTCTGCTTGCGGGGGAAGCGGCGGAGATACCGGCGGAGGAAACAGCGAGGGTTCTTCGGACGGAACGCAGATCACATTGTGGACTTATCCCATCGGTTCCTGGGGGGATTCCGCTACGGTGGACGGCATCGTAGCCGCTTTCAACGAGCAGTATCCGGACATTTCTGTTTCTGTGGAATATCTGGATTACACCTCAGGCGACGACCAGGTGACGGCGGCGATCGAGGCGGGAACAGCGCCGGACATCATCATGGAAGGACCGGAGCGTCTTGTGACCACATGGGGCGCGGCGGGAAAGATGGTGGATCTGAGCGACCTCTGGGATGACGAGGCTCTCGCGGATATTTCCGCTGTGAGCGAGGCTGTGGTAAACGCGTGCAGGTCGTCTGACGGCGCGTATTATGAGTACCCGCTGTGTATGAACGCACACTGCATGGCTATCAACTATGAAGTGTTTGAAGAAGCAGGCGCTCTTCAGTACATAGATGAAGAAACAAGAACGTGGACCACAGAAGATTTCGGGAACGCGCTTCAGGCTCTCAAGGACGCGGGCGTTGAGACAACAGGTATTGTCTACTGTGGCGGACAGGGAGGCGACCAGGGTACGCGTGCCCTTGCAAGGAACCTTTACGGCGCTCAGTTTACTGATGCGGATCACACAACATGGACAATGAACAGTGAGGAAGGCATCAAAGGGCTCCAGCAGCTTGTTGACTGGGATCAGGCAGGGCTGATCAGCCACGACGCAGGTCTTCAGGCGGCAGATGAGCTCCAGCTGTTCGCGAACGGAACTGTTGCGATGTCCTTTGCATGGAATGCATCCAATGAATCAAATTATGCAGAGCAGATCGATTTTACCGCATATGCTATGACATTCCCATCTGACGACGGCGTGCCGGAGCTTGACGGAGGTATCTACGGCTTTGGTATCTTTGACAACGGAAATGACGCAAAGATCGACGCTGCTAAGAAATTCATTGAATTTGTTTGTGACGATGAGACACAGGGACCGGAGAGCGTGATCGCTTCTGGATTCTTCCCGGTACGTTCCTCCTTCGGAAACGTGTATGAGGGAACAGATCAGGAAGAGCGCATGTCAGTATTCAACTCCATGATGCCGTACCTTGGTGACTACTACAACGTGACACCGGGCTGGGCAGAGCAGCGTACTGCATGGTGGAACATGCTCCAGAATATTTTCAATGGAAATGATGTAAAAGAATCTGTGGACGCATATGTGGAGACTTCAAGTGCGGCAACGCAGGCAGCAAGCGGAAATTAACACTGCCGCTGTGTGACGACAGATCAATGTACAGAGCGGAAGTACACGGTGATCCGAATTGTGTGTACTTCCGTTTTTTACAGAAAGAGCAGGAATACAGGAGGGATATTTAAGTGAATAAGCGAATGAAACCGACTGGCATGCAGAAAGTCCTCATACGCCGTGAGACACTCTCGGCATATCTGTTTCTGCTGCCGGCGCTCATCTTCTTTGTTGGATTCGTCATCGTGCCGATGGTCATATGTCTGGTGACAAGTTTTTTCAACTATTCCATGACCGAGTTTGCATTTGTAGGATTTTCCAATTATATGGAGATGTTCCAGGATAAAATCTTTATCAGAGCACTGATGAACACGGTACTTATCGTGGTGGTGGCGGTGCCTGTGGTAACGGTGTTTTCTCTTTGGGTCAGTTCCGTGATCTATAAGATGAATGGGGCTTTGTGCTCCTTTTTCCGCTGCATTTTCTACCTGCCCGTTGTGACAGGGACGGTTGCGGTGACCGTTGTGTGGAAATGGATGTTCAATAAATATACCGGACTGTTCAACTATGTTCTGGGCTCCGCGGGGATCATAGACTCCGATGTGAGCTGGCTTGGCGACGAGAAGACCGCCATCTGGTGTATCATCCTGATCCTGCTCACCACATCTGTGGGACAGCCCATCGTCCTGTATGTGTCCGCCCTGGGCAATGTGGACGACTCGCTCATCGAGGCGGCCCAGGTGGATGGAGCCACTTCCCGCCAGGTGTTCTGGAAGATCAAGTGGCCTCAGATCATGCCTACTACGCTGTATATCCTGGTCATCACAACGATCAACAGCTTCCAGTGCTATGCGCTGATCCAGTTGTTGACGTCAGGAGGACCGAATCACTCCACGGAAACGATCATGTATTATATCTATTATCAGGCATTTAAGCTGTACCGGTATGGTTACGGAAATGCAATGGGAGTGATCCTTGCGATCATCATAGCGGTATTCTCGGCGATCCAGTTTAAAGTAGCCGGGAGAAAGGATGAGTAGGAGGGAAAGAGGATGAAGAAAATAAAAATCACACCATATAAAGTTATAGCAGCTATTGTGCTCACGGTCCTTGCTTTTTTCTTTTTATTTCCGCTGTACTGGATACTGACAGGATCGGTCAAGACGGCAGCCGTGATCAATGACGCCGTGCCGCAATGGTTCCCTCTGACTCCCACTATGGACAACTATGAGAGACTGTTTGACAATCCGGCCTTTTTATGGCTGTTCAACAGTGTGGCGATGGCGGTCCTGTCCATGGTGCTGACATGCGTTACCGCTTCTATGGCGGGTTATGTATTAGCGAAAAAACGGTTTGTGGGACGAAATGTGCTGTTCGGCATTTTCATCTGTGCGATGGCGCTGCCGAAACAGGTGATCCTTATCCCGCTGCTCCGTGAGATGTCATTTCTGAATCTTCACGACAGTATGTGGGCCGTGATCCTGCCGACGGTTGGCTGGCCCTTTGGCGTGTTCCTCATGAAACAGTTCTCGGAGAACATCCCCGGGGAGCTGCTGGAAGCGGCTAAGATCGATGGAGCAGGAGAAGTGCGGACATTTACAGAGATCGTGCTGCCCATTATAAAACCGGGCATCGGAGCCCTTGCTATCTTTACCTTCATCAATTGCTGGAATGATTATTTCCTGCAGCTGATCATGCTGAATTCACGGTCAAAGCTGACCATCTCTCTGGGTATCGCAAAGCTCCAGGCAGAGATGTCCACGGATTTCGGACTGATCATGGCAGGAGCCGCTCTGGCAGCGATCCCGATCATTACGGTATTCCTGGCATTCCAGAAATATTTTACAAAAGGAATCACTATGGGAGCCGTAAAGGGCTGATATATAAAAAAGGATGTGAATATAATATGGATAAATTTAGCAAATACAGGGGGATCATCCCCGCGTTTTATGCATGCTATGACGATGACGGAGAGGTGAGCGCGGACAGGACAAAGGCGCTTGCAGGGTATCTTGCGGACAAAGGAGTAAAGGGCCTCTATGTAGGAGGGTCCTCGGGAGAGTGCATTTATCAGAGCGTGGAAGAGCGCATGAAGACGCTGGAGAGCGTCATGGAAGAGGTGGGCGTCCGGCTGACAGTCATAGCTCATGTGGCGTGCAATAATACGGCTGACAGTATGCGCCTTGCGGAACATGCAGAAAAGATGGGGGTGGAAGCCATTGCCGCCATACCGCCTATCTATTTTCATCTGCCGCCCCATGCTATTGCGGGGTACTGGAACGACATATCCTCCGCGGCTCCTGATACAGACTTTATCATTTATAATATCCCCCAGCTTGCAGGTGTCGCCCTGACCAAAGAACTGCTGAGAGAAATGAGGAAAAATCCGAAATTGATCGGCGTTAAAAATTCTTCCATGCCGGTTCAGGATATCCAGATTTTCCTGGATGAAGGCGAAGGGGACATGATCGTGTTCAATGGGCCGGATGAGCAGCTCCTCTCCGGACTGGCAGCAGGAGCGTCAGGCGGGATCGGCGGCACCTACGCTGTTATGCCGGAGCTGTATATGAAAATATATGAGCTTTTTCATAAGGGAGAGATGGAGAAAGCCCGCGAGATCCAGAATGAGTGCTGCAGGATCATCTATCATATGTGTGCGGCCAGGGCAAACCTCTATGCAGTGCAGAAGGAGATATTAAAAAGCAGGGGCATTGACATCGGGAGTGTGCGCAGACCGCTGCCGGGAATGGGAAAAGACGATTATGAAATAGCAGAAGCATGTGCCGGACAGATTGATGCGGCTATACGGCGCTACTGCTGAAAGGCGGGATATAATGAAATACGGAAAACAGGATATACTGAATATGATCAAAGGCGGTCTGATCGTATCATGCCAGGCGCTTCCGGAAGAGCCTCTCTATGTGGAGGAAAAATCTATCATGTATCTGATGGCCAGGGCAGCGAAGCAGGCCGGAGCAAAGTGTATCCGTACGAACAGTGTGCGTGATGTGATGGCCATAAAGGAAGAGACCGGACTGCCTGTGATCGGACTGATCAAACAGATTTACGAAGGGTATGAGCCATATATCACCCCCACGATGAAAGAGGTGGATGAACTGGCAGAGGCACAGGCCGATATCATCGCTCTGGACTGCACGGACAGAAAGCGGGGGGACGGATTATCTGTAGAAAAACGGATACAGGAGATCCGTGACCGTCATGGCGATATCCTGCTCATGGCTGATATCTCCACTTATGAGGAGG
Source organism: Candidatus Mediterraneibacter intestinipullorum (assembly GCA_019118665.1). Lineage (GTDB taxonomy): Bacteria > Bacillota > Clostridia > Lachnospirales > Lachnospiraceae > Mediterraneibacter > Mediterraneibacter intestinipullorum. The sequence goes on along the minus strand of DWYM01000023.1, from coordinate 10,365 downwards.
GTGTTGAGGCCTGGAAGGCAGGAGTGGATTTTGTGGGAACAACGATGAGCGGATATACGGCATATTCCAGGCAGGAGGACGGTCCGGATTATGAGCTTGTAAGGAAACTGTCCTCGACAGTCGACATTCCCGTCATCGGAGAGGGCAAAGTACATTATCCCCATGAGGCTGTGAAGATGCTGGACTCAGGCGCATACGCAGTGGTCGTAGGCGGAGCGATCACCAGGCCGCTGGAAATTGCGCAGCGGTTTATGGCAGCCATAGAGGAGGGAAAGCTTTCTAAGCAGGAGCAGGGGGATCGGGCATGAACATCATGACTCTGGATATAGGGGGAACAGCGATAAAATCGGGCATTTTCTGTGACGGGAGCCTTATGGATGTCCAGGAGATCCCGACGGAAGCGAAAAAAGGCGGAGGGCATGTCATCGATCTGGCCGTACGGATCATCCGCCGGTACTCGGCATGTCATGATTTTGAGGGAATCGGGATCAGCACGGCCGGACAGGTGGATTCCGTGACAGGACAGATCATTTATGCAAATGATAACATTCCGGGATATACAGGAATGAAAATAAAGAGTATAATAGAGAATGAATTTGGAAAGCCTGCGGCTGTTTTGAATGATGTAAATGCGGCGGCGATGGGAGAGGCAAGATTTGGCGCGGGCCGGGATGAGAAAGATTTTATCTGCCTGACTTATGGAACCGGTGTGGGAGGCGCCATATTCACAGGCGGGGAATTATACCCGGGAAGTTCTTTTTCAGCAGGGGAATTTGGCGCTGTTGTCGTACATCCGGAGGACAGAGATCCTAAAAGAGATATTTTCAGCGGATGCTATGAACAGTATGCTTCGGTTACAGCGCTCGTGCGTTCGGTGAAAAAACATCATGAAGATATTACGGATGGGCGGGCTGTATTCAGCAGGCTGTATGATCCAGGTGTGAGAGCGTGTGTAGACGGATGGATCAAAGAAATCGTGTATGGCCTTACCTCACTGATACATATCTTTAACCCTTCCTGCGTGATCCTTGGCGGAGGGGTTATGGAGCAGGAGTATGTCCTGAATGAGGTGCGCAAGCTGCTGGGAGTACATCTCATGGAAAGCTTCCGCGGCATACAGGTCAGAAGGACCGTACTCGGAAACCGCGCGGGCATGGCAGGTGCCGCGGCTTATCTAATAGAGAATGTCATGGAGTGAGAAACACTGATTTGTCAGGTGGAAATAGGGAGGTTCTATGCGGGAGAATAATATTCTGCACGAAATAAAAATATCATATGGGCGGTTCACAAAAGCGGAGAAAAAGGTAGCGGATTTTGTTATGGCTTCTCCTGAAAAAGTGCTGTTTATGTCCATTACAGATGTGGCTGACGAGTGCGGTGTCGCGGAGGCCAGCGTTTATCGTTTCTGCCGCACGATGAAGGCAAAGGGATACCAGGAATTTAAGATGAACCTCTCCTTTTGCCTGTCAGAGGGGGATATCCAGAATCCACATGCGGAAGATATGGAGATCACGAAAGACTCCCCTGTGGCAGATCACATCCTGGCCACACATATCAGCGCGCTGAACGCGACGCGCAAGCTGGTGGAACAAAGCCAGATCGACCGGGTGGTAGATCTGCTCCATAAAGCGGAGCGGATCGCGTTTTTCGGGATCGGACACAGCCTGCTGACTGCCAGGGAAGCGAACAACAGATTTTTAAGGGTCACCCCAAAGACCTCCTGCATTGAGGATTCTCACATGCAGGCTATGTCTGCTTCAATGATGGGAAAGAGGGACGTCATGATCATCCTCTCGTACTCCGGGGCGACAAAAGATACGGTTTATGTGGCCGGGATCGCGAAGGAAGCAGGGGCAAAGATCGTCGCGATCACCCGCTTTCGAAAATCTCCCCTCGCGGCGTACGCGGATGAGATCCTTCTGTGCGGAGCGGATGAAGATCCGCTGGACGGAGGGTCGCTGGGCGTGAAGATCAGCCAGCTTTATCTGGTGGACCTGCTGTTCCGGGAATATTTTCATCAGTACAGAGATGAGGCAAATGAAAACCTGAAAAAAACATCAAAAGCTGTTGTGGAAAAGCTGTATTGAAATATGAGGAGCGGTCTTTTGCGCTGGAGGTCCCTGCCGGTTTTTGTGCCGGTGACCGCTGCCGGTTTTCGCGCCGGTCATCGCCGCCGGCCTTATTTCATTAGCCTTATTGCATTCATCATGAGAACATGGTAATATAAGCTGCGAAACAGATAAAAATGGGGAGCTTGCGTATCAAGCAGGCTGAGAGGAGGCTGAATGTCTCGACCCAACACCTGATTTGGGTAATGCCAACGTAGGGAATATACGGATCCTCAGCATGGGCGTACCATCCATTTCAGGCGGTCCCCCATTTTTTTATGCCTGAAAAAGTATGGGAGGTGTCTGACATGTTAAAAGAATGTCTGGAAAATGTTAGAAAAACAGTACCGCTGGTGCATAATATAACAAATTATGTTACAGTGAATGATGTGGCAAATGTGCTGCTCGCATGCGGGGGCAGCCCGATCATGTCCGATGAGGCGGAGGATGTGGAGGATATCACATCTGTCTGCGGAGGACTGAATATCAATATCGGAACACTACACAAAAGGAGTATCGAAGGTATGTTCCGCGCAGGGAAAAAGGCAAATGAGCTGGGACATCCAGTGCTCCTTGATCCGGTGGGGGCGGGGGCGAGCGCGCTGCGCACAAATACGGCGCTGGAACTGATGAAAGAATTGAAGCTGGCCGTGATCCGTGGAAATATCTCCGAGATCAAGACTCTCGCGCTTGGGAGCGGCACTACAAAGGGCGTGGACGCGGATGTGGCGGACGCGGTGACAGAAGAGAACCTTGGCGAAGCTGCAGCCTTTGTCAAATCGTTTGCCAAAGAGACCGGAAGCCTTATCGCGGTGACAGGCGCCATCGACCTGGTATCTGATAGAGAGAAATGCTGTGTGATCCGCAACGGACGCCCGGAGATGGGGAAGATTACCGGGACAGGCTGCCAGCTCTCCGGAATGATGACTGCCTATGTCACGGCAAATCCGGAGAACCGGCTGGAAGCGGCGGCAGCGGCAGTGTGCGCCATGGGCCTGGCGGGGGAGATCGGATGGAGCCGGATGCAGGAAGGGGACGGCAATGCGACGTACCGGAACCGTATCATCGACGCCATTTACAATATGACAGGAGAAGAGCTGGAGAAGGGGGCAAAATATGAAATCCGGTAATACGGCCTGCAAAAAAGAAGACCTTCTCCTCTATGCGGTGACGGACAGGAGCTGGCTGAACGGTCATACACTGTATGAGCAGGTGGAGCGCGCGTTAAAGGGCGGAGTGACATTCGTCCAGCTCAGGGAGAAGGCCCTGGACGAAGAAGCGTTCCTCGAGGAGGCAAAGGAGATCCAGAAGCTTTGCGCCCTCTATGGGGTGCCGTTTGTTATCAATGACAATGTGGAGATCGCGGCATCCGTCAACGCGGATGGAGTCCATGTAGGGCAAAGTGACATGGAAGCCCTGGACGTCCGCAGAAGGCTGGGGCCGGACAAGATCATCGGCGTGTCTGCCCAGACCGTGGAGCAGGCGCTGAAAGCCCAGGAGCACGGCGCGGATTATCTCGGCGTGGGAGCGGTATTCCCTACCGGGTCCAAAGCGGACGCGGTGGAAGTACGCCATGAGACAGTAAAAGCGATCTGTGAAGCTGTGGACATTCCGGTTATCGCCATCGGAGGCATCACAAAGGAAAATGTGAAAGATCTTGCCGGAAGCGGAATCTGCGGGATCGCCGTGATCAGCGCGATCTTTGCGCAGGACGATATCGTAGGTGCTTCGCGGGAGTTGAAGGCGCGCGCGGAAGAGATGCTCCGGTGCTGAGAGCGTGCAGAAAGAAACGTTCTGCCGCGTGACAGGATCGCATGAAATAACAGGAAAAGGAGAGCTGAGCAATGGTCAAAGGCGTGATATTCGATGTGGACGGCGTGCTGCTCAATTCCATGCCGGTCTGGGAAAATCTGGGAGAGTTGTATCTTCAGCGTCTTGGGATCGAGGCGGAAAAAGACCTGGGGACGAAGCTGTATACGATGAGCCTGGAGCAGAGCGCGCAATATATGATCGAGACATATCATCTTGACCTGACTCCTGAGCAGGTCATAGCCGGGGTCAGCCAGGAAGTAAAAGACTTTTATGCGGAGAGGGTTCCGCTCAAAGAAGGTGTGCGCCAGTATCTGAACGAATTTCGTGAGAGAGGCGTGCCCATGGCGATCGCGACGACAGGAGACCGGAAGAATGCGGAAGCTGCCTTGAAGAGGCTGAATATATACCGCTTCTTTCAGGGAGTCTTTACCTGCTCTGAAATCGGGAGCAGCAAGAATGAGCCGGACATCTATTACGCGGCAGCACTCCAGCTCGACACGGACCCGGGGCAGACCTGGGTGTTTGAGGACGCTTACCATGCCGTCCGCACGGCGAAGAAAGCGGGTTTTAAGACAGTCGGCGTCTATGACAAGGCAAATGACAGAGACCTTGCGCATATCTGGAATACAGCGGATATCTATCTGCCAGAGTTCCAGGATTTCGCTATATTCTGGAAGAGAGCGTCCGCCCTCCCATGAGACTGGGGAAAGGCGGCGCTTTTTGGCGGCAGGCCGGGGGCACCGCTTTCTGCCGCTATATAAATTAATGCTGAGGACAAAGAGCCCAAGTGGAGAGAGGATGAGAAAAATGAGGACAGCATTGACGATCGCCGGAAGCGATTCCAGCGGCGGCGCCGGGATCCAGGCAGATATCAAGACGATGACTGCAAATGGAGTGTTTGCCATGAGCGCCGTCACCGCTCTGACCGCGCAGAATACCACCGGCGTGACAGGGATCATGGAGGTATCTCCCGGATTTCTAAAAGAACAGATCGACTGCATTTTCACGGATATCCGCCCGGATGCGGTAAAGATCGGAATGGTATCTTCCGCGGAACTGATCCGGGCGATCGGGGAGAAACTGAAGGATTACAGGGCGGAAAATATCGTGGTGGATCCTGTCATGGTGGCGACCAGCGGGGCGAAGCTGATCAGCGACGATGCTGTCGGCACGCTGAAGGAAACCCTCCTGCCCCTGGCGGACATATTGACGCCTAATATTCCCGAGTCGGAAGTGCTTTCCGGCATGGAAGTGAAGACAGAAGAAGATATGGTAAAGGCTGCAGAAAGAATCAGTGTTTCTTATCATTGTGCGGTTCTTGTAAAAGGAGGCCATCAGCTCAATGACGCCAATGACCTTCTCTATCGGGACGGAGATTTCCAGTGGTTTTATGGGAAGCGTATCAGCAATCCGAACACCCATGGGACCGGGTGCACTCTGTCCAGCGCCATCGCGTCCAACCTGGCGAAAGGGTTTGATATAGATACTTCCGTGGAGCGGGCGAAAATGTATATATCAGGAGCTCTGGGAGCCATGCTGGACCTGGGGAAAGGCAGCGGTCCCATGGATCATACCTTTGATATTACAGGAGAATATGTAAAGACAGCCGGCTGGATCAAAGACAAACGTACCTAGAACCTGCTTGAGCTGACAGCATGTTTTTCTTGTGATCAGGTCAGGGTGAAGGAGCAGCCGATTCATCCTGACCGGGACAGTGAAACGCGTACAGCGGATACTCCGGCAGGAAAGGAAAGCGGGCAAAAAAGACAGAATCCAAAAGAAGGGAAGGATGCGGTATTTATGCGCCTTCCCTTTTTGTCGGGCATATGCTATAATCTTTTTCTGATAAATCTACAAAAGCTCAGATATTAAGGAGAAACACACATGAAAAAATTTGTTGAGGAGTTTAAGGCGTTTGCCCTCCGCGGGAACATGATGGATATGGCGGTGGGCGTTATCATCGGGGGAGGTTTCATAGGAATTGTCACGTCTCTTACAGACAACTTTATCAATCCGATTCTGAACCTGGTGATGAGGACGGAAATATACACACTTCGGGATCTGGTGAGATTCGCGTCGAGATTTGCCTCGGATCTGGTGAATTTTCTGATCCTGGCATTTGTGCTGTTCTGTCTGATCAAAGGAATCAATAAGCTCGCCGAGCTCGGTCAGAAGAAACAGGAAACGGCGTCTCCGGCGACAAAGAAATGTCCGTACTGTTTAATCGATATCCCGGTCCAGGCAACACGTTGTCCGCACTGTACATCTGTTCTCGCGGATAAGGCGGAGGCTGGGGAAAAAGCTTAAGCTGAGCATGACAGTATATCTGTCACAGAAGATAAAAAAGGAATGGAGAGTAAAAAATGGATAGTTCAATGTTTATAGGTACATGGTGGGCTCTGGTACCGCCGCTTCTGGCGATACTGCTCGCTTTTATCACAAAAGAGGTATACAGCTCCATCTTCATCGGAGTGGCTGTGGGAGCCCTTCTTTACAGCGGTTTTCATCCCTGGGAAGCCTTTGTGAATTTTTTCGATATCATGAAAAACAGCATGAATCTGAATATCCTGACCTTTGACGTACTGCTGGGGATGATCATTGTCCTTATGGCAAAGTCAGGAGGTTCCGCCGCTTATGGAAAATGGGCGGGTACAAAGATCAAGTCAAAGAGGAGCGCGCTCCTTGCCACGGCGGGACTGGGAGTCTTGATCTTTGTGGATGACTATTTCAACTGTCTTACCGTTGGTTCCGTTATGCGTCCGGTAACTGACAGATATAAGGTGTCAAGGGCAAAACTGGCATATATCATTGACGCGACGGCGGCTCCGGTCTGCATCATAGCGCCGGTTTCAAGCTGGGCGGCGGCAGTGAATTCCTATGTGCCGGAGGATGCGGGGATCAGTGGGTTCCAGCTTTTCCTGAGCACGATTCCATATAACCTGTATGCGATCCTTACCCTGGTCATGGTGTTTTTCATCGCAATCACTGCATTTGATTTCGGGCTGATGAAGAAGCATGAAGATAATGCGGCAAAGGGCGATCTTTTTACCAGTGGGGCGGAAGAGTTCGACCAGGTGTCTGAGGATGAGGTCAATCCGAACGGAAAAGTCATGGATCTGATACTGCCGGTGGCAGTGCTCATTTTCTCTGCTATAGGCGCCATGATCTACACCGGATATCAGGGCGGCGCCACAGATATTATTACGGCGTTTTCCGGATGCGACGCGGAGACCAGCCTGATCTTTGCTACACTGGTCACGGTGTTCTTTATGTTTATCCTTTATCTGCCGAGAAAAGTCATCACATTCAAGAGCTTTATGGACAGCCTTGCGGATGGATTTAAACTGATGGTCCCTGCGATCACGATCCTGATCTTTGCGTGGTCGCTGAAAGGTGTGGGCGACGCGCTCGGGCTTGCGGATTTTGTGGGACATGCAGTGGGAGATAACGCGTCCGCCAGCGTCTTTATCCCCGCGATCCTGTTCGCGGCAGCGGTTTTCCTGTCATTTTCCACAGGGACATCCTGGGGGACATTTGCCATCCTGGTACCGATCGCTACTGCCATGTTCCCGGGAGGAACGAATATGCAGCTGATGATCATTTCCGTTTCAGCGGTCCTTGCAGGGGCAGTGTGCGGTGACCATGTCTCCCCGATCTCAGACACGACCGTCATGTCCTCGGCAGGGGCCCAGAGCAATCATATCAATCATGTATCCACGCAGATGCAGTACGCGGTGATCGTTACGGTTATCAGCTTCGCCGGATACATCCTTGCGGGATTCGTGCATGTATGGTGGATCGTGCTCGCAGTCAGCCTCATCGTACTGCTTGGGGTATTGACAGGGATGAAGATATTCCTTGGCAGAAAGCAGAAAAGAGCGGATGGCTGACGGAAAAGTGTGCATAAAAGCCCCGTATATCGATCAGAGCTGCGCTTATCCCACCGGCTGTGAGAGCGTGTCCGCTGTGATGCTGCTTCAGTTCCTCGAAGTTGACATCACAGTGGATGAATTTATAGAGGATTATCTGGAAAAGCAGGGATTTGAAGAGCGGAACGGAGAAATGTTCGGACCGGATCCCCGGAAATTTTTCTGCGGAAGCCCATATGACGAAGATTCCTTCGGGTGCTACGCTCCGGTGATCGTGGGTGCATTGAGTAGGATACTCGGGGAGGCTTATACTGTGTCAGACGAGACCGGGACACCTACACCAGAACTTATCACACGCTATATTGATAAAGGCATCCCGGTGATCTACTGGGCCTGCATCAATATGCGGGAGCCGGTCATCGGTCCGCGGTGGAAGCTTCCGGATACCGGCGAAGTGTTTACCTGGGTCTCTAATGAGCATTGCATGCTGCTCGTCGGTTATGATGAAGAAGGGTATTATTTCAATGATCCTTATGATAATAACGGACTGATCCGCTATCCCAAAGAAGTGGTGGAGGACCGGCACCGCGCGCAGCACATGCAGGCTGTTGGCGCATTGCCGCGCTGCCCCTGAAGGAGAGATCTGGTCAGGGGAAGGGGTACGGTTTTCGTGAATTAAGGCTGTACATTCCCGGCGGAGAGTGCTATAATAGACGGCGGAACATGGAAGCATAGCTCAGCTGGGAGAGCGCTCGCCTGACTAGCGGGAGGTCATGGGTTCGAGCCCCGTTGCTTCCATTATCCCTGGGGTATTAGCGCAGTTGGGAGCGCGCCACATTCGCATTGTGGAGGCCACGGGTTCGAATCCCGTATACTCCATTGAAAAATGGTTTGATTACTTTTTAATGTTTTGTGATCCAATAGACTAAAAGAAAGGAAAATGTCAAGGCTGTTCTTTTAGTTTACTCACGAAATTAAATATGACTTGTATGTGAACGCTAGGCAGTAGCGTTCTTTTTTTATAGAAAATTTTGATTTTTGAGACGGTAAAAAAGCTTCTGTTCACTGAACATATGTTAAATCAGCGGGTGAATGGACATGACGATAGGACGATGACCAGATTTTAGAAGATATAAAAACCTTCTTTTCCAAATTCATCGTCAAAAGGGTCGTCTTCAATGGCGAATATCCTCAGATGTCATCCCTTCCGGTGGATTTTCTATGTATTTTTTTGCGGAGTTCCCCTATATCTGATCTCCTGGTAAGCATCCTCCTTTGGGATGGCTAAATCACGACAGCGATATGCATAGGAACGCTTTCCATGAGATTTGAACATTACTTTCTCATACATTATATCAGAATGAAGATCGTCACTTGACTGCAGGCGGGGATTTTTTACTTTATAGGAATTACATCCTTTAACACATGTATTGTAATTATGCAATCGTTTGCGCAAATACATGACAAATCATATCCAGATTATGATATATAAAATGACAATATTTATAAATAGCTAATAATTATAAGTTTTTCGACTTTAACAGTCTAATATTATATACAAATTTGAATTTTTGCACTGAATTATGAGCTTGATTGATGCGATTTGTTAAATTTGAAGATAAAATTTTGAAATATTGACTGAAAATAATATACAAATTAGAGGGGGAAAACTGGATGAGGATTGCAATTTCTAGCGAGAATGAAAAGAACCGGCAGCAAATTATAAACTATTTGAATGCCTTACAAAAGGCTAGTTCGTTGTTTAAAACGAAGGAATATAAATCCGGTGCAGAATTGTTGGAGGATCTGTACAAAGGGCACCGATTTGATGTGATCTTTTTAGATGTGGACCTTGAGAATGTTGCGAAAAATATACGCGAATTGGACTGTGAAGTGTTGCTGATTTTTGAAGCATATTTATATAACCAAATTTTCAATGCTTTTGAGGTAAACGCATTCCAGTATTTACTAAAACCTATTAATTCCAGATTATTTTTAATACTTTAAGACGTGCTTGTCAACGCTACCGAGAAAAGAGAAGAGTTTTTGTGGTCAAGTGGAAGCAACAGATAAAACAGATTTTGCTAAAGAACATTGTGTATATCGAATGTTATAACCGACATATTTTGGTACAGACCGTAACCGATCAAATTGAGTCGTGCCAGACGTTCAGAGAGGCTGCTGAAAAGTTGGTCCCGCTGGGTTTTATTCGAGTCCATCAAAGTTTTTTGGTGAATCTGGCTCATATTAAGGAAATTGGTCAAAACGAAATTATTAGTACAAATGGAATTGTTGTCCCTGTTAGTATCCGTAGAAAAAAGAGGTTATAGAGGGATATCGTATGTATATAGAAAAATGTAGTGTCTGGAAACAGTGAGGTGAATTATGGCTAAATATCCGTTTATAAAACAGCATGATATTAAAGATTGTGGTGCAGCATGCCTGGGTATGATTTCCGCATATTATGGGTATAAAACCCCATTATCTCAGATCAGATATAAGATTGGAACCAATTCCAGGGGAAGCACTGTATTAGGTGTTGTCAACGCAGCAAGAGAAATCGGTTTTGAATCTAA
>DWYM01000022.1 GCA_019118665.1 Candidatus Mediterraneibacter intestinipullorum | reverse complement strand
TGATATTGCCCTTGTAAGCACGTTGGAGAAGGCGGAAGATATCGAAGTCTACGCTCAGCATCCGGCGCACGTAGCTGTGGCGGATACCTATGTGCGGCCCTTTGTGACAGAAAGGGCATGTCTTGATTATTGATTAAGGCTTGGGGCAGAGAAATATTGCTGCCATCGGGAGACAAATTTATATGCCGACTTTTTGTAAATGAATAGAACATCACTTGCCACACATATACTGGTTATAAAAGGCGTATGTGTGGCATTTTCTATGGAGAGAGAACAGATCAGGGAGCGGCTTGCATCGGCTGCAAGTATGCCAAAAGACGTGGTAATGGGAGCATCAGTGGTCACCGTGCTCGGAGACTTTGAGGTGTGCATCGAAAACTATCGCGGGATCACAGAATATACAGAGAGTCTTGTCCGGGTGCAGACAAAAGGCGGACAGCTCAGACTGACAGGAAGGAGACTTCAGATCGAATATTATACCAATGATGAGATGAAGATCACAGGGAAGATAAAGACGCTTGAATTTATCGATGGGAGGAACCAGGAGTGATCCGTTCATTTATACGCTGGCTGCGGGGATATGTCAGGCTGTGCGTAGCAGGCTATTCCCCGGAACGTTTTTTGAATATGTGCTGTTATCACCAGCTTTATATATGGGGGCTGGAACCCACTGGAAATGGATATGAGATGTATATGAGCGTGTCTGATTTCCGCAAACTGAAGCCTCTCGTCAGAAAAACGCATACAAGAGTCATACTGACAGGGAGATATGGGTTTCCCTTCTTTCTTGCCCGCTACCGGAAGAGGAAGCTTTTTTTCGCGGGACTTTTTGTGTGCGCGGGGCTGCTCTGGGGATATTCTCTTTTTATATGGGATATCCATTTTGAGGGAAATGAGAGATATCCGGACACGACGCTTTCAGAATTTCTTGAATCGGAAGGGGTCACGCCTGCCATATTAAGGAGCCGGGTGGACTGCCCGGGTATTGTAAAAGCGATCCGAAAGGAATATAATGATATCGTTTGGGTGTCCGCCTCGATTGACGGAAGCAGGCTGAAAATACAGATCAAGGAAAACGAGGACACTTTTCCGGAACAAGGGGAGGGTGGGACTCCGGAGAATGAGGAGACCTCCACCGGGAAGGACGCATCCGCCCCATCCGGCAGCGAGGAGGAAAAGCCAGTGGATCTAATAGCGGCTTCAGACGGTGTGATAACAGAGATCGTTACAAGATCGGGAGTGCCTCAGGTACATGTGGGAGATACGGTGAAAAAGGGGGATATCCTTGTCCTTGGAAGAGTGGAAGTGGTCAATGACAGCCAGGAAGTCGTGGGATATCAGTATCACAGGTCAGATGCGGATGTGTTCGCGGACACGCAGATGGAATACACGGATACCCTGTCTCTGACTTATCAGCAGAAGGTCTACGATGGAAAAAAGAAATACCAGCCCTTCATCCGTCTGGATGACTGGACAGTTTCTGTGGGCAGCATAAGGAATAAATATGAGCACAGCGAGACGTTTTCAGAGGAAACCCAGGTCAGGCTGGGTGAGAATTTTTATCTGCCTTTTTCATACGGACTGAAGACTGTGAAATCCTATTCTTTTGAAAAGAAGACATATACAGAAGACGAGGCCCGGCAGCTTTTGAGCCTGGATTTTAATCGGTTTTGCGAAGATTTGGAGGAAAAAGGTATTCAAATAAGGGAAAATAGTGTTAAAATACATTTATATGAAAATTCTGCCACTGCCTCGGGCACGCTTTATCTGAATGAGAGGATCACTGAGGAGGCGGATACGGAAATATTAACAGTCGAAAGGAAAGAAACGGATGAGTCTGTCGGAACTGATGATTGACATACCGGCTGAACATGAGGCAAACGTGTTCGGACAGTTTGACGCATATGCAAAGAAGCTTGAGAGAACATTTCATGTGACACTGATCGCGAGGGATGGGAGCACGAAGATCGTGGGAGAGAGTGCGGCGGCTGAAAAAGCGCTCCGCGTGCTCACCCAGCTTGTGGAGCTATCAAAGCGGGGAAATACGATCTCAGAGCAGAATGTGGATTATGCGATTTCTCTAGTATTTGACGATCAGGAGGAGGGGCTTGTGGAGATTGACAGGGATCTCATCTGTCATACCCTCCAGGGAAAGCCGGTCAAGCCCAAGACGCTGGGGCAGAAAAAATATGTAGACTCCATCCGTGATGAGATGATCACCTTCGGACTGGGACCGGCAGGAACAGGGAAGACCTATCTTGCAATGGCAATGGCGATCACAGCATTTAAGAGGAATGAAGTGAGCAGGATCATCCTGACCCGGCCCGCCATCGAGGCAGGTGAGAAACTGGGCTTCCTTCCCGGAGATCTCCAGAGCAAGATCGATCCCTATCTCCGTCCTCTCTATGATGCGCTCTATCAGATCATGGGCGCGGAGAGCTTTATCAAAAATTCGGAAAAAGGGCTGATCGAGGTGGCCCCTCTTGCTTACATGCGGGGGCGGACCCTTGACAATGCGTTTATCATCCTTGACGAGGCGCAGAATACCACGCCGGCACAGATGAAGATGTTCCTTACAAGGATCGGGTTTGGCTCCAAGGTCATCATTACCGGCGATTCCACCCAGAAAGACCTTCCGGCGAGCGCAGTGTCCGGTCTGGACGTGGCTGTGAAGGTGGTAAAAGACCTGGAGGGGATCAGCATCTGTACGCTGACGAGCAAGGATGTAGTCCGTCATCCTCTTGTACAGAGGATCGTCAAGGCTTATGAAGAATATGAGAAAAAGAGTGAGCGGAAGAATGCCGGAAGGACAAAAGGCGGCAGGAGGAAAAACGTATGACGCTTTATATCGAAGAGGAAGGAAATGTGACGCTGCCCTTTGACGTAAAGGAGACGGCTGAGTTCATAGTGGGGACAGTGCTGGACTGTGAGGAGTGTCCCTATGAGGCTGAAGTGAATCTTCTTCTTACCGACGATGAAGCGATACGCGTCATGAACCGGGAACACAGGCAGATCGACCGGGCAACGGACGTGCTCTCTTTTCCCATGCTGGAATATGAGACGCCAGGAGATCTCTCCGGTATTGAAGAGACAGCAGATGCGTTCAATCCGGAGACCGGCGAACTCATGCTGGGGGATATCGTGATATCAAAAGACCGGGTCGTGGGACAGGCAGAGGAATACGGACATTCCGTGAGGAGGGAGTATGCCTTTTTGATCGCCCACAGTATGCTCCATCTTCTTGGATATGACCATATGGAGGAAGAGGAGCGCAGACTCATGGAGGACAGGCAGCGGGACATCATGGAGAAAGCAGGAATACCGCGCTGATCCGAGAATAAAGAGAGCTGGAGGAAATAGAAATGGCAGATACACCAAAGACGAGAGTTCGATCCGCTCAAAATGACGATTTTATCGCACAGGGCGCGATCCTAGCCGTGGCGACTGTCCTTACAAAGGTCATAGGCGTCATATACAGGATCCCCCTTGCAAATATACTTGGAGACGCCGGTAATGGGTTCTATGGATATGCGTATCATATTTATGCCATGGCGCTTATGGTCTCGTCCCTGAGCCTTCCGACAGCCGTATCCAAGCTGGTATCCGCCAAGCTGGCGGCAGGTCAGAAAAGAAATTCCGTCCGCGTATTCCGCTGTTCCATGATTTTTGCAGTGGCTGTGGGGCTGGTCATCACTGCGGCGGTCTTTTTCGGGGCGGACGCGATCTCCGTGTACGCAATGAAATCTCCCTTAAGCGTCTATGCTCTGCAGATGCTCGCGCCCGGGCTGTTCCTTGTCGCCATCATGGCTGTGATAAGAGGGTATTTTCAGGGGCTCGGCTCCATGATGCCGACAGCGGTATCACAGATCATCGAGCAGCTCATCCGCGCGGTGATCAGCATCGCAGGCGCGGGGATGTTCGTGGACATCGGCACCCGGGCAGGCGAGAAAGCGGGAGAAGAGCTCTTAGGACCCGCGTACGGAGCGGCAGGGGCAACACTGGGGACTGTGCTGGGCGCCCTGATCGCCCTGATCTTTCTCCTCTTTGTCATGTGGGCGTACCGGGGACAGATGAGCAGACAGTATCGTACGGACCGTTCCGGGCATGAGGACAGCTATCGTCATATTCTAAAGGTGCTTGTCCTTACAGCTGTCCCGATCCTGTTCAGTACAGCGATCTATAATATCAATCAGATACTTGATCTTACGATCTTTAACCATATCATGGAGGCGCAGGGATATGTGGAGGAGGAATATATGGCGCTCCAGGGGATTTATTCGGGCAAGTATGACACGCTGGTCAATGTGCCTCTTTCCATCCCATGGGCGCTGTGCTCGTCTGTAGTGCCCAGTCTGACAGCGGCAGTCGCCATCAGATCGAGGCGGCTGGTGCATGAAAAGATCGATCAGACACTGCGGCTGACGATGGTCATTACCATCCCATGCGGTATGGGGTTCCTCGTGCTGGCATCGCCGCTCATGGTACTGCTCTACAATGACGCAGGCAAAACGCCTGCCTACCTGCTCATGATGGGCTCGGTCGTTGTGGTGCTGTATGGGTGGTCATCCATATCGAATTCCATCCTTCATGGGCTGAACCATATATCCAGCCCGGCGAAGAACGCATGTGCCGCGCTGGTGATCCATCTTGCCGCGTTTATGGCCATGATGGTGGCGTTCAAGATGAATGTCTATGCGCTGGCAGCAGGAAACATTGTTTTTGCCGCGTGCATGTGTTATTTCAATCAAAGAAAAGTACATAAGGTGTGCGGTTTCAGGATCAATGTCATGGATACATTTGTAAAACCGCTCGTTGCGTCTGCCGTCATGGGAATCGTAACCTATGCAGTACATCTGGCAATGGACCTTTTAGTCGGCGGGCGCTGGATCCCGACGATCTTTGCGATTCTTACAGCAGTCATCGTCTATGTAGTCGTCGTCCTCAAGATCGGGACCCTGTCGGATGAAGATATCGAGGCGCTCCCCATGGGCGCAAGGCTGCTCCGGCTCTGCAGAAGGCTTCATCTGATGCCTGAAGGATAAAAGTGAAAAAAGCAGCGCGCCACAGCCGGATCAGGATTTCAAAGACGTTCAGAATTGTATAAAATAAGTCAAAAAGCCAATAATGTATAAAAAAGGAGTGGAAATTATGAAATCCAGATACATTATCGGCTTTTTTGCAGCGTTTCTGGTATTGGGAATGCTGCTCACAGCAGGATACCGGCTCACTTATGATCATGTGATGGAAAGGCAGGAGGCGCAGGCGAGGGACGAGGTGTCCGGGACTGAAAGTATTGCGGCTGAAGGAGAAAAAGTGACAAATCCTGAGGATGGAGAAGAAGGCTTCTATCTGTGCGAGCTTCAGGGGTTTGTGGCCGTGTATCTGAGTGACCGGAAGACCATCTATGAGTTTACGGAGATCCCTGTGACTGATCTGCCTGCGGAGGTACAGCAGGAGGTCGCGGAGGGGAAATATGTTGCGACTGTAAAGGAACTGTATGCGTTTCTGGAAAACTATTCCAGTTGATGAGGATCTGTGTGGCATGCTCCTGGCGGATGTGTGACATGGCCCTGGCGGATGTCCGTCTGGACGAAGGCGGATAAATAGTGTATAATACAGTTCGGTGAAAGAGAAGAGTACGGAAAACAGCGCTTCAGACCGGGGAAAAGAGCGGAGAGGAAAAGTATGGACGAACAGAAGATAAAAAGGATCAATGAGCTGTACAGGAAATCAAAGGCGGAAGGACTCACAGAGGCGGAACGCCAGGAACAGAAGATGCTGCGCGCAGAATATCTCGAGGCCGTGAAGCGCAATCTCAGGGGACAGCTCAATAATATCGATATTGAGGAGAAAGATGGCACAGTCATAAATCTCGGCGAAAAATATGGAAACAAAAGAGGAAATTAGAAAATATGCTCTTAAGCTCAGAGCGGGGATTAAAAAGCCGCAGCGCGCCGCGGCAGAGCGGGTGATCACAGAGCGCCTTATGAAAGAGCCTCTCTATGAGAACGCCCGCTGCATATACTGTTACGCATCTTTTCGTGATGAAGTGGACACCACTGATATTATCAGGGAAACCTTGATCCGGGGAAAGAAAGTAGCAGTCCCCAGAGTGGCCGGCAGGAGGACAATGGAGTTTTATTTTATAAAAAGTATGGCTGACTTAAGTCCGGGAATATGGGATATACCTGAGCCAGGAACTTGGTGTGAAAAAGCCCCTCAGCCGGATGAGGAGACGCTGGTCATCCTGCCGGGGGCTGCTTTTGACTGCTCAGGCGCACGGATCGGATACGGAGGCGGGTTTTATGACACTTACCTTGAGGGAAATGACAAATGCAGGAAGGCGGCGCTTGCGTTTGACATACAGTGTATGGACAGGATCCCTGTGGATGAGCATGATATCCGGACAGAGATCATTATTACGGAAAAGGAGCGGATCATATGTTCACAGGATTACCCAAAGACCCGGTGATGCTTTTAGGCGTGATCAATACAAAGCTGAGAGATTTTTATCCATCGCTGGCAGCGCTCTGTGATGAAATGCAGATCGATGAAGATGAACTGACGGAGAAATTTGCTGCCATTGATTATACATATGATACAGAGAGAAATCAGTTTGTTTAACAGGTGAATGGACAGGAGAAGCAGGTAGAGAAAAGTATGGAAAACAAGAGAATGGATCTGGCTGAGAGGGAGATGGAGATCCCGGTATCTGAGCCGGAAAGACAATATTATTTTATCGAGAGGGCAAGGCAGGATCTGAAGAAGATGAAAGAAGCCGCCGGGCGTCAGCTTACGTTCTGCGTTACGACCTTCGGCTGTCAGATGAATGCGAGGGATTCGGAAAAGCTCGTCGGAATACTGGAGCAGGTAGGATACATAGAAGAACCTGATGAAGAGAAAGCGGATTTCGTTATCTACAATACATGTACCGTGCGCGAGAACGCGAATCAACGTGTATATGGGAGACTGGGGCAGCTCGGGCATATCAAGAAGAAAAATCCCCACATGATGATCGCACTCTGCGGATGTATGATGCAGGAGCCGGAGGTGGTCGAGAAGCTTAAAAAAAGCTACCGGTTTATTGACCTGATCTTTGGCACTCATAATATTTACAAGTTTGCAGAGCTGCTGGCGACCCGCATGGAATCCGGGCGCATGGTCATCGACATCTGGAAGGATACGGACAAGATCGTGGAAGATCTGCCCAGTGAAAGAAAATATCCTTTTAAGTCCGGAGTCAATATTATGTTTGGATGCAATAATTTCTGCAGCTATTGCATCGTGCCCTATGTAAGGGGACGCGAGAGGAGCCGCGACCCGAAGGCGATCATCCGTGAGATAGAGCGACTTGTCGCTGACGGCGTGGTGGAGATCATGCTCCTGGGACAGAATGTCAATTCTTATGGAAAGACACTGGAAGAACCAGTGACATTTGCCCGGCTTTTAAAAGAAATAGAGAAAATAGACGGGCTTGAGAGGATACGTTTTATGACCTCCCATCCCAAGGATCTGTCGGATGAGCTGATCGAAGTAATGGGGCAGTCCAGGAAGATCTGTAAGCACCTCCATCTGCCGGTCCAGTCAGGGAGCAGCCGCATGCTTGAGAAGATGAACCGCAGATACACGAAAGAACATTATCTGAAGCTGGTACAGAAGATCAGGGCGGCAGTGCCGGATATTTCTCTGACCACGGATATCATCGTCGGCTTTCCGGGAGAAACGGAGGAAGATTTCCAGGAGACGCTGGATGTAGTGCGGCAGGTACGGTATGACAGCGCCTTTACCTTTATTTACTCCAAACGCACCGGGACGCCTGCGGCAGCGATGGAGGACCAGATTCCGGAGGATGTGGTGAAAGACCGCTTTGACCGTCTGCTCACGGAAGTGCAGAAAATTGCCGGTGAAATGTGCTCTGTCCATCAGGGCAGCGTACAGACAGTGCTGGTGGAATCCGTAAATGAGCACGATCCGGAACTGATGACCGGACGACTGAGCAACAATCTTCTTGTACATTTCCCGGGAGATGAGTCTCTGATCGGGAAACTGGTAGATGTCAGTCTTGATAAGTGCAGAGGGTTCTATTATATCGGGAGACAGGTTTAGATTTAGAAAGATGGATGATACCTAAAGAGGAAGAAAAGCATGAAAAAAAGAAGAAAAAGATATACTTGATAAAAGCGCTGATATTGTTCGCGCTTGGTATAATTAATATTTTTATAATGGATTTAAAAATAATGAACGTTATATTTAGAATTCTTCCATTTTTTATTGGGAGCATCATTGCAATCTGCTGTTATTTTCTTAGGATTGATTCATAGCAGTTAATCGAATACTGGTGTAACTTTTAGAAAACCTCCTGACATAACAGGAGGTTTTCTCAGTAATGGCAGTTTTTCACAGGAACGCCAAATAATTTTTCAAAAATCATTCTCCAGGGGACGCAGCCCTCCTCATAAACTTTTTCAGGAATATTTTTCCACCCTGCACATATATTGTGTAAAGAGGTGGACAAGATGGAAAGAAGGGATAGAAAAGCACAGATATTGAATATTCTGGCAAAAAATGTGCGCAGGATCATTGAGAAGGATGTGTCCGATATTTCCGGACTGCAGGAGATCCGGCTACGCACCGGGCAGCCTCTGCGCATCCTGCAGGGAAACAGAGAAGCCGTCCTGCCTTCAGGGGGGCAGCCGCATATCGTTACGAAGGAAGAGTTGAGGGAGACAATGGAGTATATCAGCCATTACTCCCTCTATGCATATGAAAATGAGTTGAGGCAGGGATTCCTGACCATAGAAGGAGGGCACAGAGTGGGAGTGGCAGGGAAAGTGATCATGGAAAAAGAAAAGGTGAAAAATATACAGTACATATCGTCCGTCAATATAAGAGTATCTCATGAAGTGCTGGGATGCGCTGACAGACTCCTCCCTTATATCACAAAGAACATGCAGGTGTGCCATACTCTGATCATTTCACCGCCATGCTGTGGGAAGACAACGCTTATCCGGGATCTAATCAGGCAGATATCAGACGGTAACCGGTATGTAAAGGGGTGTTCTGTTGGAGTGGTGGATGAGCGCTCCGAGCTGGGAGGATGCTATCTCGGGATCGCGCAGAACCATATGGGCACGAGGACGGACATCCTGGACTGCTGTCCCAAAGCGGAGGGGATGATCATGCTGATCCGATCCATGTCGCCCCAGGTGATCGCGGTGGATGAGATCGGTACGAGTGAGGATATACATGCGATCGAATATGCTATGCAGTGCGGGTGTAAACTGATCGCCAGCGTGCATGGCCTGGACATGGATGAGGCGACGAAGAAACCGGTACTCGGAGAGCTGATAAGAAGAAGGATGTTTGAACGGTATGTCGTGCTTGGGAATGGAAAACAGCCGGGAGAGATCAGAGGAATCTATGATGAGCGGGGGAGTGTGTTGTGCAGAGAGTGATAGGAGGTATCCTGATCCTGATAGCGACAGGCGGAGCAGGATATGTGTATGGGAAAGAATTGAAGCGATATTTGGGCAGGATGCTGTATTTCCGGTATGTGATGAGTCTGATCAAAGGCGAGATCGCATATACTCACGCGCCGCTGCCGGAAATTTTTTCGGAAGTGGCGAGGCGGGTGAAACCCCCATATGACCGATGGCTCATAAAAACAGCTGCGGAGATGGAAAAAAGAGAGGAATATGGTTTTGCCCGGATGTGGAACCGCTGTGTGGATAAATATCTTGGGGAGCTGAACCTGAAATATGAACACGCTATTCTGGTAAAAGAGCCGGGAACGTTTCTTGGGAGTCTGGAGAAGGACACGCTGGATCATGCCATGCAGATGTATTTAAATCGGGTGGACCTTGAGATCGAGAAATTGCGGGAAGGGCTTTCCGCAAAGACAAGGATCAGCGGATGTCTGGGCGTGATGAGCGGTATTTTTCTCATCGTGATCCTGCTTTGAACATGGAGGAAGCATGAATATAAGTCTTATTTTTAAGATCGCGGCGGTAGGGATACTCGTATCCATATTAAGCCAGGTGCTGAAACACAGCGGAAGGGAAGAGCAGGCATTTCTGGCAAGTCTTGCGGGACTCATCCTGGTACTGTCATGGATCCTGCCTTATATTTACGATCTCTTCCTGTCTATCCGGCAGCTCTTTGCACTGTGAGGAGGTGGCAGCATGAGCATGGTGCAGATCGGCATCATCGGCGTGATCGGCGCGGTCCTGGCGGTCCAGCTAAAAGGCGGAAAAGCGGAATATGGGATTTATGTAAGCGTGGCAGTGAGTATTATCCTGTTCTCATTTATCGTGGACAGGCTGGGCGTTTTTATCAGTACAGTAGAGCAGATCTCTTCTTATATCGATATGGACGCCGGGTATCTTGCCACCATGATGAAGATGATCGGGATCACTTATATTGCAGAATTTTCGTCCGGTATCTGTAAGGATGCGGGGTATCAGACCATAGCCGGTCAGATCGAGATCTTTGCCAAGCTGACGATACTGGCCCTTGGAATACCGGTGCTGCTGGCTCTCCTGGAGACGATCAGGGAGTTCCTGTCATGAGCGGCGGGAAGAGACAGTTCCTGTTCACGATCTTTCTCATTCTCCTTATCTTCGGGATAGGAACGAAAATCGTAAATGCGGAGGAACTAGAGGGAGAAGACAGGGACCAGATCCAGGAAAAGCTGGAGGAGGCGATCCTGTCTGAGTTCGACTTTGATGAGATCGAGAAAAGCCTTGAAGAGATGTTCCCGGATGAAAAAATCGGATTCGGGGATGTAGTCTCATTGCTTATGTCGGGAGATCCGGAGGAAACAGGAAGGGTATTCATTGACTTTCTTTCAGATACGATTTCCTATGAGTTCAGATATAACTGGCACAACTTGGTCTACATCCTGCTCATCTCACTTGCGGCGGCGGTGTTTACCAACTTTTCGGGGGCTTTTCGGAACAGGCAGATATCAGATATCAGCTTTTATGTGTTGTATATGCTTTTGATCACTCTGTGCCTGACTTCCTTCCAGACTGCCGCCCATGGGCTGGAAGGAAGGCTTGATTCTGTGGTGGAGTTTATGAGGGTGCTGTGTCCCGCCTATTTTCTTGCAGTGGCGTTCGCATCCGGCAGCGTGACATCCATGTTTTTTTATAATGTCATACTGTTTTTGATCTATTTGGTGGAACTGGTGATCATCCGGTTTCTGCTCCCTGCCATCCACATTTACATTATGGTCCGGGTGCTGGGCAATCTGACGGACGAGGATTTCCTGTCTGAATTTGCGGGACTGATCCACAAAGTGGTGACATGGGTGCTGCGGACGCTGCTTGCCTGTGTCGTCGGGGTAAATGTCGTCCAGGGTCTCCTCGCCCCTGCAATAGATACGCTGAAGCGCAGCGCCCTGACCAGGACGGCGGAAGCGCTTCCCTGGGTGGGAAATGCTATGGGTGGCGCGGCGGAGATATTCTTCGGCACAGCGGTCCTGATAAAAAATGGGATCGGAATGGCAGGCGCAGTCATCGCTGTTCTGATCTGTATTGGTCCTATCATCCAGATGGCGCTGATGGCGCTGATGTATAAACTGGCGGCTGCTCTCGTCCAGCCGGTGTCTGATAAGAGGATCACAGCATGCATCAGCGGCGTCAGCGAAGGGTATGAGCTTATGGTGAGAGTCATTTTTACTGTGGGGCTTTTATTTTTGCTTACGATCGCGGTCGTTGCCGCGTCTACATCCTGAACGCAGAACAGCGGAGCGGATTCCGGACATCTGATTTACAGGGAGGGAAGAAATGCTGGAAGGGATTTATGGATGGATACAGGATATTTCTGTTTACCTGATCGTCATGGCAGCAGT
The DNA here is from genome assembly GCA_019118665.1 of Candidatus Mediterraneibacter intestinipullorum. GTDB lineage: Bacteria > Bacillota > Clostridia > Lachnospirales > Lachnospiraceae > Mediterraneibacter > Mediterraneibacter intestinipullorum. The sequence continues at coordinate 14,312 of DWYM01000022.1, read as the reverse complement.
GATGCACGCCATACCGGGAAAAGATTATGGAAAATATATCCGGTTCTTTTCAGGACTGGTGCTCATACTGCTCCTCTCAACCCCTCTTCTGAAGCTGGCGGGTATGGAAGGCACGTTCCGCGCGATTTACAGAAACAGGGAGTATGAGATGGAGCGCAAGGAGATCGAAAGGGCAGAAGAAATCTATGAACAGGCAGATGTTTTCGGATTTGTCGGTGAAGATCCGCAGGACCAGGGGAGTCCGGGAGCAGAAGACAGGGGAACTGCGGAGAACGAAGGGGGCCAGGGAGATGGGACGATCAGAGTGGAGGACATAGAAATTGGGGAATGAGAAATGGAAAGATTGGATCTCAGGTCTGCGCGCCGGAGAGAAGCTGCCAAAGAAAAACCAGCTTGTTCTTATTCTGCTGGCGGGCGTTCTACTTATTGTCATTGTATTTCCTGTTCCGGATCCATCCGAAAGTACGGACCGGCAGTCAGAGGGCATCCAGGAAACAATGACAGCCGGCAGCCGGGATAATGGGGATTACGAACAGTATCTGGAGGAGAAGACCGCGCGCGTGCTGGAGGACGTAGAGGGCGTGGGAAAGGTCACTGTGATGATAACCTTAAAGTCAGACGGCCAAAAGATCATTGAGAAAGACCAGTCCAGTTCCAGCCAGACCACCGAAGAGGAGGACAGCAGCGGAGGGACAAGGAGCGTGGAAGATCAGTCCTCGGACAAGACGAGCATCTACGAGCAGACCGCGGACGGATCGTCCACTCCCTATGTGAGCAAGGAGCTTGCCCCGGAAGTGGAGGGCGTGGTAGTGATAGCGGAGGGCGGCGACAATGCGGTCGTGGCGCAGAACATTACAGAGGCGGTCCAGGCATTATTCGGCGTGGAGGCGCATAAGATTAAAATAATGAAACGGGCTTAATACATAGAAGGAGGATCATAAGAGTGAAACGATTGTTTAAGAAAAACCAGATCATCATTGCAACACTTGCTGTCATGATCGCGGTCGCCGGATATCTCAACTATTCCGGCAGACTGTTTGGAGAGTCGGCGGACGGCACGGCTGAGGCCAATGCGGATCTGGCAAACCAGGAGCTTCTGGATATTTCTCAGGAGGACATTGAGACAGGGACAGAGGACATTGAGAGCAATGACTCTGAGGTGGAGGGAACACCCGGAGAGGCGGTGCTCACGAGCGGGAGCGCTGAGACGACGGTGGCTCAGGCAAAAGTCACAAGAGAGCAGGTCCGCGCTCAGAACAAGGAAACCCTGCAGGGCATCATTGATAATACGAATCTAAGCGATGCGGAAAAGCAGTCTGCTGTGGATCAGATGGTACAGATGACGAAGATTGCGGAGCAGGAGGCGGCGATCGAGACTCTCATGGCATCAAAAGGATTCTCCGAGGCGGTCGTAAGCCTTGACGCGGACTCCGCGGACGTGGTCGTCAAAGCGGATGAACTGACAGACGCGAACCGGGCTCAGATAGAGGATATCGTGACGAGGAAAACAGAGATCGCGCCGGAAAATATCGTGATCACTCCCATCCATGAGTAGGGAACGGAAGGTAATTTTTATATTGCGCGCAGTATGAAAAGCGAGTATAATAGCGTCGATATATATCGGCGCTGTTATTTTGCGCGATAAGCCCGGCAAGCGGCTGCCGTGCTTGCACGAGCATGCAGCTGCCAGTGAAAGCAGAGGTTAATTATGTCGCATATTAAAAATGAAATAAAAAAAAGAAGAACGTTCGCCATCATTTCCCATCCTGACGCCGGAAAAACGACTCTGACAGAAAAATTTCTTCTCTATGGCGGGGTCATCAACACGGCGGGATCGGTAAAGGGAAAGGCAACGGCAAAACACGCGGTCTCGGATTGGATGGAGATCGAGAAGGAGAGGGGAATCTCAGTAACTTCCTCTGTTCTCCAGTTTAATTACGGCGGCTACTGTATCAATATCTTAGATACGCCCGGACATCAGGATTTCTCGGAAGATACTTACCGTACATTGATGGCGGCGGACTCCGCGGTCATGGTCATTGACGCCTCCAAAGGCGTGGAGGCACAGACAAGAAAGCTGTTCAAGGTCTGCGCTATGCGGCATATCCCGATCTTTACCTTTATCAATAAGATGGACCGGGATGCAAAAGATACCTTTGACCTATTGGATGATATTGAAAAAGAGCTGGGTATCCCTACCTGCCCGGTGAACTGGCCTATTGGGTGCGGAAAGGCGTTCAAGGGTGTCTATGACCGCAGGAAAAAAGAAGTGGGGCTGTTCTCTGACACGAGAAAAGGAACTTCCATCGGTGAAGTGAAAAAAGTAGATATCAATAATCCTGAGGTGGACTGGCTCATCGGCGACGAGGCAAAGGTGACGTTGAATGAAGAGATCGAGCTGCTGGACGGAGCGTCCGCTGAGTTTGACCAGGAGCTTGTAGATAAAGGGGAGCTCTCACCGGTATTTTTCGGCTCGGCGCTGACGAATTTCGGCGTGGAGACCTTCCTTCAGCATTTCCTTGCGATGACCACGCCGCCGCTGCCAAGGATGTCTGACCACGGCGCGGTGGATCCGATGACAGAACCGGATTTCTCCGCCTTTGTATTTAAGATACAGGCGAACATGAACAAGGCGCACAGGGACAGGATCGCGTTTATGCGTATCTGCTCCGGTGAGTTTGACGCGGGTATGACCGTATACCATGTCCAGGGAGGAAAGGATGTGCGTCTCTCTCAGCCCCAGCAGATGATGGCAAGTGAGAGAAAGATCATTGACAAAGCCTACGGCGGAGATATCATCGGCGTGTTTGACCCGGGGATTTTCTCTATCGGCGACACCCTGACCACATCAAAAGAAAAATTCGCGTATGAAGGGATCCCCACATTCGCGCCGGAGCATTTTGCGAGAGTGCGTCAGGTGGACACCATGAAGAGAAAACAGTTTGTCAAGGGGATCAATCAGATCGCGCAGGAGGGTGCGATCCAGATCTTCCAGGAATACAATACCGGAATGGAAGAGATCATCGTGGGAGTGGTCGGCGTACTCCAGTTCGACGTGCTGAAATACCGCCTGAAAAATGAGTATAACGTAGAGATCATCCTTGAAAACCTTCCGTATGAGCATATTCGCTGGATCGAGAACGAGGAGATCGACCTGGATCATATCAGCGGGACTTCTGACATGAAGAAGATCAAGGATCTGAAGGACCGTCCGCTGCTCCTGTTTGTCCACGAGTGGAGCATCCGCATGACAATGGAACGCAACGAAGGACTGAAGCTGTCAGAGTTCGGACGCTGAGGGCCTGCCTGAACTTTTTCCTTTGCAAACAGAGGGATATTTGTTATAATAGGGAAAGAGATTAGACAAAATGGGAGGTTTTGAATATGGCAAAGGACGAAAGAAACACATATACAATACAGAACGATGCCAGTCTCGGTGAAGTGAAGATTGCAGATGAAGTCGTAGCGATCATTGCGGCGCTGGCAGCGACAGAAGTCGAAGGCGTTGCTTCCATGTCTGGGAATATTACAAACGAAGTGATCGGGCGGCTGGGCATAAAGAACTTGTCCAAAGGCGTGAAAGTGGACGTTCTTGAGGGCGTTGTCACCGTGTCCCTTGCGCTGAACCTGAAATATAACTATAACATCATGGATGTGACCGGCAAGGTACAGGAAAAGGTGAAAAATGCTGTGGAGAACATGACTGGGCTTGAGGTGGCTGACGTCAATATCAAGGTGGCAGGCGTTGAGATGGAGAACCAGGACTGAGCGATCCTGTATGGCAGACTGCCTTTGCACGATAAGGGATGTCGTAAGACATCCTTTTTCTATAAGCATCAGATATATTTCCGTGAAATAAAGAAAGGGATCAATATGATAAGGACAGAACTGAGGGAGCACGTTTTCAAAATGCTGTTCCAGATCGAGTTTAACGATCCGGAGGATATGCCGGATCATCTGAAATACTATTTTGAAACTCTGGAAGATGCGAAGGTCAGGGATAAAAAATATATCCAGGGAAAATATGAGGCTGTCGTCAGGCATGTGCCAGAGATCGATGAACTCCTGAATGAAAATGCAAAGGGATGGAAGACTGCCCGGATGAATAAAGTTGACCTGACGATTTTAAGGCTGGCGGTTTACGAGATGAAATGGGACGAGGATGTCCCGGACGGCGTTGCCATCAATGAAGCGGTAGAGCTGGCGAAGCGCTTTGGCGGCGAGAGCAGTTCATCCTTTGTAAATGGGATCCTCGGTAAGCTTTCAAAACAGGAGTCCTGAGGATGAAAAATGTTTATACGGTAAAGCAGGTCAATTCCTATATCAAAAATATGTTTACACAGGATTTTATGCTGAGCCGCATCTATGTGAAGGGTGAAGTTTCCAACTGCAAATATCATACCTCGGGACACATCTATTTTTCGCTGAAAGATGAGTCAGGCACCATTGCCTGTGTCATGTTCGCTGGTTCCCGGGCAGGGCTCTCCTTTAAGATGCAGGAGGGTCAGCAGGTGATCGTGCTCGGCTCGGTTAGCGTGTATGAGCGGGATGGGAAATATCAGCTCTATGCAAGGGAGATCGTGCGGGACGGGACAGGAGCCCTGTATGAACGCTTTGAAGCGCTGAAACAGGAGCTGTCTGAGATGGGGATGTTTGCTCCGGAGTATAAGCAGCCGATCCCCAGATATGTGCATACCGTAGGAATCGTCACAGCGCCCACAGGAGCGGCAGTCAGGGACATCATCAATATTGCCGGCAGGCGCAATCCTTATGTGCAGCTTATCCTGTACCCGGCCCAGGTCCAGGGAGAGGGCGCGGCTCAGAGCGTGGCGGAAGGCATCCGCGCGCTGGAGAAAAAACAGGTGGATGTCATCATTGTCGGTCGCGGCGGGGGAAGCATGGAGGATTTGTGGGCATTTAACGAGGAGACCGTAGCGCGGGCCATCTTTGAATGCGCGGTTCCGGTCATATCTGCGGTGGGGCATGAAACAGACACAACGATCGCGGATTTCGTGGCTGATCTGAGAGCTCCTACACCTTCGGCGGCTGCGGAGCTGGCTGTATACGATATCCGTGAAGTGCGGGAACGTCTGCTGGTTTACAGGGAGGCTTTTCAGCGGACGATCCGTCTTGAGACGGAGAAGAGAAGGAAGCAGCTGGAGCATGCGGCTCTGCGGCTGAAGCTAGCCCATCCCCGCCAGAGACTGAATGAGAGCCGCCAGTATGCGGCGGATCTGGAGACCAGGATCCGTACGCGGATGGAAGAGCGGATGACAGAGGAAAAGCACCGTCTTGCATTGTGCGTTGAGAAGATGAAAGGGTTGTCTCCCCTGTTGAAACTGAGTCAGGGATATTCCTATGTGCAGACGGAAGATGGAGAAAATATAAAGAGCATTGTTCAGGCAGAAAAAGGCACCTGTCTAGACATCTATGTGTGCGACGGAAAGGTGAAGGCACAGGTGATATCGTCTGAACCGGTTTCGTACCCGGAAAAACAGGGGTGATCATGTGGGGGCAGAAGCGGCAAGGACAAGGAGGAATAAGACAAAATGACAGATAATACTGAGAATATCGGAACCGCAGAAAATGAAAAGAAACAGAGCCTTGAAGAGATGTTCGCACAGCTTGAGGGAGTCATCGCGGAGATGGAGGAAGATGGGATATCCCTGGAGCATTCTTTTGAACTTTACGATAAAGGCATGGGACTTTTAAAGGAGTGCAGCAGATCGATCGACGAAGTGGAAAAGAAAGTGCTCATTCTGGATGAGGATGGAGAGACGCATGAATTTTAAATATGAATATCAGAAACGAGTCGAATATATTGAAGCCATATTGAGGAAGTATCTTCCGAAGCAGGAAGGGCATCAGAAGATCATCATGGAGGCCATGGAATACAGCCTTATGGCGGGAGGCAAGCGCCTCCGTCCCATGCTGATGTGGGAATCTTTCTGCCTGTTCAGAGGGGAGGGCGAGATCATAGAGCCGTTTATGGCGGCGATCGAAATGATCCACACCTACTCTCTGGTCCATGACGACCTGCCGGCGATGGATAATGACGAGTACCGCCGCGGAAGAAAGACGACTCATGTGGTATATGGAGAGGATATGGGGATCCTTGCCGGCGACGCGCTTTTGAACTACGCGTTTGAGACAGCGTGCCGGGCATTTGACATTGCCCCTGAGAACAGCAGACGCATCGGAGAAGCGCTTAAGATCCTGTCGGGAAAGGCAGGGATCTACGGCATGATCGGCGGGCAGGTGGTAGATGTGAAGGAATCAGGACACGGACCGACAGGAGATCTGCTGGACTTCATCTACCGGCTTAAGACAAGCGCCCTGATCGAGTCATCCATGATGATCGGGGCAGTGCTTGCCGGGGCAGAGGCTGAGGAGATCGGCAGGATGGAGACGATTGCCCGCAAGATCGGGCTGGCGTTCCAGATCCAGGATGATATCCTCGACATTACGAGCACGACAGAAGTACTTGGAAAGTCGGTATACAGCGATGAAAAGAATGAGAAGACTACTTACGTCACCTGGAAAGGTCTGGAAGCGTCAAAAGAAGAAGTCGCGCTCATGACTGACGAGGCTGTCCGTGAGCTGTCTTTGATCCGTGAAAACTGCGGCTTCCTTGAAGAACTCCTGAAAAGTCTCGTGTACAGGGAAAAATAAGGAGGACCATTATGGTACTAGAGAAGATCCGAAAGGAAAATGATATAAAAAAGCTGGATGAAAGTCAGTTAAAAGAGCTTGCTGATGAGATCCGGCAGTTTCTGATCGAGAAGATCAGCAGGACAGGCGGGCATCTGGCCTCAAATCTCGGGGTGGTGGAGCTGACGATGGCGCTCCATCTCACGCTTGATTTCCCGGAGGACAAGCTGATCTGGGATGTAGGACATCAGTCCTATACGCATAAGCTGCTTACCGGGAGAATGGACGGATTTGACGATCTGCGCAAGTATGGGGGAATGAGCGGATTTCCCAAGCGTAAGGAGAGTCCCTGCGATGCCTTTGATACAGGACACAGCTCTACTTCTATCTCCGCCGGCCTGGGGTATGTGGCGGCAAGAGAACTTCTTGGGGAGGAACACAGTGTGGTGTCCGTGATCGGCGATGGCTCGCTCACAGGCGGCATGGCATACGAGGCTCTCAACAATGCTTCGCGGCTGAAAAGCAATTTTATCATCGTTCTCAATGACAACAACATGTCCATATCCGAGAACGTAGGCGGGATGTCGAAATATTTGAGCGGACTGCGGACCGCGCAGGCATATGCGGATCTGAAAAAAGGGGTAGAGGACACACTGAGACGGATCCCGGGCAGAGGAGAGCGGATCGTGAACCAGATCCGAAAGACAAAGAGCGGGATCAAGCAGCTCCTTGTGCCGGGGATGTTCTTTGAAGACATGGACATCACCTATCTCGGACCTGTGGACGGACATGATATCCGGAAGCTGGTGAAAATATTCCAGGAAGCTAAGCGGGTAGATCATGCGGTTCTTGTCCATGTGATCACGCAAAAAGGAAAAGGGTATGTGCCGGCGGAAGAAAATCCGGCGAAATTCCATGGACTGGGCCCCTTTGATATAGAGACAGGCGAGCCGAAAGATACAGGCGGACCAGACAGCTACAGCAAGGTGTTTTCCAAGGTCCTGACTGACATAGCGAGAAGGGATGAAAAGGTGGTGGCGATCACAGCGGCAATGGCGGACGGTACAGGGCTGGCGCCCTTTGCAAAGCGTTTCCCTCAGAGATTTTTTGATGTGGGGATCGCGGAAGAACATGGGATGACCTTTGCCGCGGGGCTTGCCGCAGGAGGGATGAAGCCGGTGTTCGCGGTATATTCATCCTTCCTTCAGCGGGCGTATGACCAGACGCTCCATGACGTCTGCCTCCAGAACCTTCCTGTGGTCATCGCGGTGGACCGCGCCGGACTTGTGGGGAGTGATGGCGAGACTCATCAGGGTGTATTTGATCTTTCTTACCTGACAACCATACCGAATATGACAGTCATTTCTCCAAAAAACAGATGGGAAATGGCAGATATGCTCCGGTTTGCGGTTGATTTCCAGTATCCGATCGCGATCCGTTACCCGAGAGGCACGGCATATGAAGGAATGAGACAGTTCCGGGCTCCTATTGCATACGGCAGGGGCGAAGTGATCTACGAGGAAGAAGATATCGCCATTATTTTCGTGGGACATATGGCAGAACTGGCGGACAGCGTCCGCCGCAGCCTGAAATCGGCAGGATACAACTGCAGCCTTGTCAATGCGAGGTTTGTCAAGCCTCTTGATACGGAGCTTCTTGAAGAACTGGCGAAGGATCACTGTCTGTTTGTGACTATTGAGGAAAACGTGGTGACAGGTGGTTTTGGAGAACAGGTTATGGATCATGTCTCCCGCTCGGCCCTTGACGTCCATGTCCGCAATATCGGCATATCAGACGAATATGTGGAACACGGAAATGTTGAAGTCTTAAGAAAAGAGGTCGGACTGGACAGGGATACGATCGTGAAGCAGACAATCTCCGACTATTTGCGGATAACGGAAAACATCAAGAAGGAAAAGTGACATGAAAGAACGTTTGGATGTAATGCTCGTGAAAAGAAATCTGGCCGTATCGAGAGAAAAGGCGAAGGCCGTCATCATGTCCGGAAACGTATTTGTGGACGGACAGAGAGAGGATAAGGCGGGAAGCACGTTTTCACCGGATGTAAATATAGAGGTCAGGGGGCATGTCCTCCCTTATGTGAGCAGAGGCGGCCTGAAGCTGGAGAAGGCGCTGGACAGTTTCAATGTGGATGTAAAGGGCTGTGTGTGTACTGACGTAGGCTCTTCCACAGGCGGCTTTACAGACTGCATGCTCCAGAATGGAGCGAGAAAGGTGTACGCGATCGATGTGGGAAGGGGACAGCTTGACTGGAAACTCCGGAACGATCCACGGGTCGTCTGTATGGAAAAAACGAACATCCGTTATGTAACTCCGGAGGATATCGGGGAACCGGTGGATTTTTCCTCCATCGACGTATCCTTTATCTCGCTTACAAAAGTCCTGGGACCGATCCGGGCTTATCTGAAGGATGACGGACAGATCGTGGCGCTTATCAAGCCTCAGTTTGAGGCCGGAAGGGAAAAGGTCGGAAAAAAAGGCGTGGTCAGGGAGAAGAGTACACACAGGGAAGTGATCAGAAAAATAATGGACTATGCCCAAAGCATCGGGTTTGATCTGTGCGCTCTTGAATATTCGCCTATCAAGGGGCCGGAGGGGAATATCGAATACCTGATCCACCTGAAGAAATGCAGCGGGACCGAAGGCATAAATGAAGGGATCGATCCGGACATAGTGGTGGAGCAGGCGTTTGCAGAACTGGCAAAGCAGGGCGCATGAGGTGTGAGTTTGACATGGATTGCTTTTATATCATTACGAATAAACTAAAAGACAAGGATTATAAGGTCACCAATGAGATCCGAAAATATATTGAGGAGCATGGGAAAACCTGTTTTCTCTCTGAGAAGGACGAGGAAGGGCATATTATACCGGAGACAGTGCCCGAAGAAGCACAGTGCGGATTAGTCCTTGGCGGCGACGGAACGATTATCCGTGCGGTCCGGGATCTGAGAGGGAGAAACCTCCCTCTTCTGGGAATCAATCTGGGCACGCTTGGATACCTGACGGATGTGGAAGTCAAAGATTTCAGGAAAGCGCTGGACCGTCTTTTTGAAGGAGTGCCGGATATTGAGGAACGGATGATGCTGGAAGGGAAATTCGGAGGTTCAGGGAAGGATCTGGCCATGAATGACATCGTTCTGGCAAGGGATAGAAAAGTCCGGATCATCAGCTTTAACGTCTATGTGAATGGGACACTGCTCAACACATATCAGGCGGACGGTGTGATCCTGTCCACGCCGACAGGGAGTACAGGATATAATCTCTCCGCGGGAGGTCCGGTGGTAGAGCCAACGGCACAGATGATCGTGATCACGCCCATCTGTTCACACGCGCTTAATACGAGCAGTGTCGTGCTCTCGGCAGACGACGTCATCGAGGTGGAGATATGCGAAGGGCGTTATGAACAGCAGGAACAGGCATTGCTTTGCTTTGACGGAGCAGAACAGACCACGCTCGTCACAGGGGACAGAGTCTGTATCAGACGTGCAGACCAGACTGCGAAGCTGATCAAACTGAGCAGAGAGAGCTTCATGAAAACGATGCGCAAAAAGATGAAAGGAAATTAAGAAGATGAAAGTCAGCCGGCATGCGAAAATCATTGAACTGATCAGTCAGTATGATATTGAGACCCAGGAAGAACTGGCAGAGTACCTGAACAACGCCGGATTCAAGGTGACACAGGCCACCGTTTCCAGAGACATCCGGGATCTTAAGCTCACAAAAGTGTCTGAGGGCGGCAGACAGAAGTATGTCATACACAGGCAGGAAGAACCGGGCATGAGTGAAAAATATATACGCGTACTGAGAGACGGATATGTGTCCATGGATATGGCGCAGAATATTCTTGTCATCAAGACTGTATCCGGCATGGCGATGGCAGTGGCTGTGGCCCTGGATTCCATGAAATGGAATGAGGTCGTGGGCTGTATTGCCGGGGACGATACGATCATGTGCGCGATCCGCACAGTGGAAGATACCGTGACAGTGATGGACAAGATACGCAAGATTGTTTCAAAAGGGGAATAGACAGAGGTATGTTACAAAATCTGCATGTAAAAAATCTGGCGCTCATTGATGAGACCGAGGTGGATTTCGGTCCCGGACTTAATATCCTTACAGGGGAGACCGGCGCGGGGAAATCCATTCTCCTTGGGTCAGTAGGGCTTGCGCTGGGAGCAAGATACAGTGCTGATATGCTGAGAAACGGAACAGGGAGCGGACTTGTGGAACTTACGTTTTCTGTGGAAGACGAAAGACTGAGAAAAAGACTTGAAGCGATGGATATTTTTCCGGAGGGAGATACCATCACTCTGAGCCGGAGGCTGATGGAAGGGCGTAGCGTCAGCCGTATCAATGGCGAGACAGTAAACATGGCGGTCTTAAAGGACGTGGCCAGCATGCTGATCGACATCCATGGCCAGCATGATAATCAGACGCTCCTGCACAGGAAGAACCATCTTGCTCTGCTGGATCTGTATGCGGACGGCGAGATCCGTCCGGTCAGACAGGAGATGGCGGAAAGTTATCGGAAATATCAGGAGCTCTGCCGCCAGGAAGCAGCGTCCTCCCTGGACGAAGAAGGGAGAAGAAAAGAACTCTCCCTGGCAGAGTTTGAGGTGAATGAGATCGAGGAGGCGGCTCTTGTGCCCGGAGAGGATGAGGAATTGGAAGAACTTTACCGGAGAATGACAGAGAGCCGAAAGATCACTGAGGCAGTGGGGGAGACCTACCGCTATACATGCGAGGATACAGGCGCTAATGCCAGCGACTGTCTGAGCAGGGCGATCCGCGCCTTTCAGGATGTCTCCGGATTTGACGAGACCGCTGCGGACCTATACACCCAGCTCCTTGATGCGGACAGCCTTCTCAATGATTTTAACCGGGAGCTCTCAGAATATGCGAAAAGCTTTGAGTTTTCCGAGGATGAATATAGAGAGACAGAGGACCGCCTCAATCTCATCAATCATCTAAAAGCAAAATATGGCAATTCTGTCAAAGAGATCCTTGCATATTGTGAGGAAAAAAAGAAAAGAATAGAAGAACTGAGAGATTATGATTCGTTCAGGGAAAGGCTTCTGGAAGAAAAAAACAGGTCTCTTTCTGAAGTACAGGATGTGACAGCCAGGCTCCGCCATATTCGTGAGAAATATGCCGCAGCATTCGCAGAGGCGATACGCACGCAGATGAGGGAGCTTAATTTCCTGGATACAAGGCTTGAGATGCGGATCACGGACAGCGGACAATACAGCGCAAACGGAAGGGATAACGCGGAGTTTTATCTTGCGCTGAATCCGGGAGAGCCCATGAAGGCGCTGGGCAATATCGCGTCCGGTGGAGAACTTTCCCGCATCATGCTTGCCTTAAAGACCGTACTTGCCGACGAGGAGGATACGCCGACGCTTATCTTTGATGAGATCGATGCCGGTATATCCGGGATCACGGCGGGCAAGGTCGCGGAGAAGCTCCGGCTGATCGGGAAGAGCCGTCAGGTCATCTGCATCACGCATCTCTCTCAGATCGCGGCAGCGGCGGATGTGCATTTTGCGATCAAAAAAGAGACGGACGGAAATTCTGTACAGACAAGGATCCATCTGCTCGACGAAGAGGAATCTGTGGGAGAGCTGGCAAGGCTTCTCGGCGGAGCCAGCGTGACAGAGCATATCAAAGAGAGCGCAAAAGAGATGAAAGAATTGGCAAAGAGTGAAACATAATACCAGTGTGAAAAGGCGGAAACCCACACATACTAGAAACGGATACGGCGCAGGTATCCGTTTCTTTTTTACTTTTATAAAAGAGAGGAAGTGAAAGTGTGGTGGAAAGCCGGAAATACAGAACATTCTTATTTACGCTGCTGATATTGGCGCTTCTGGCCGGGGCGGCAGGATGGAGTCACGCTCAGACAGGGTCAGAAGGAAATTTGGCACAGCAGGCGGAGGCGAGCACGAGCGCGTCATCCGGAAATACAGTGCTTCTTGGCGGCATGCCGGTGGGCATCTATATGGAGACGGACGGCGTGATGGTGCTTAACACGGAACAGATCCAGGGCATTGACGGCGGGGAGTACGAGCCGGCTGCAAATCTGGTCCGCTCGGGCGATTATATCACAGCGGTGGATCATCAGGAGATATCCGGAAAGAAGGATCTGCTGGAAGCTGTGGGGGAGCTGTCAGGAGATAAAGTGGTGCTTACTGTCCGCCGGGGTGAAGAAACGATGGATATAAAGATCGATCCGGTTGAGTATGCCCCTGATGAATACCGTCTCGGCATCTGGGTGAGAGATAACGTACAGGGGTTGGGGACAGTTACGTTTTTGACGGATAAAAGCCGGTTCGGGGCGCTTGGCCACGGTATCCATGATACAGATACAAATGTACTCATGACCATATCCGACGGAACGGTATACCGCACCAGTATACAGGATATCATCCGCGGCGCTAACGGTTCTCCGGGAAGCATGGAAGGGATCATTGTATACAATAATTACAATATTCTCGGGACCATCGATAAGAATACAGAAGCAGGGATATACGGCTCCATAGAGCGGATCGATGAACTGTTTGAAGAGCAGATACCCATTGAGACTGCCGCGAAAGAGGAGATCGTGACAGGTCCCGCAACGATCCGGTGCTATATCGACAATGAACTGAAAGAATATGAAATCCAGGTGACAGACATCGACATGTCCGGTTCAGAGATAAATAAAGGCCTGGTCATTCAGGTGACAGACCCGGAATTGCTGGAGAAAACAGGAGGGATCATCCAGGGGATGAGCGGCAGCCCGATCATACAGAATGGAAAACTGATCGGCGCGGTAACACATGTGTTCGTGCAGGATTCGACAATGGGATATGGGATATTTATAGAGAATATGCTGAATCAGGTCGGTTAATCTGAAATGTCGAAAACTGTGTCGAATTAGTGCTACAAAATCTCCTTGATTCTGCAATCTGACACAAGATATAATAAGCGAGTGGCGTTTCAGGGACGATTCTCAGACCTAAAGGAGAGAAGAGGATGGAACATTTAAGTGTTGCCATAGCCGATGATAACCAGAAAATCCTTGACATGCTTGGTGATATCATCAGTACGGACAAGGAGTTGGATTTGGTCGGAAAGGCAAAAAATGGTGAGGAGATGTGTCAGATCATCAAAGACAGACAGCCTGACGTTGTCCTTCTCGATCTGATCATGCCGAAAATGGACGGACTGACGGTGATGGAACAGATCAACCAGAGTCAGCCATTCAGCAAACGTCCTTACTTTATCGTAGTTACAGCGGTAGGGCAGGAAAGAATCACAGAAGATGCCTTTAACAAAGGCGCAAATTACTATGTCATGAAGCCGTTCAATAACGACATGCTGCTGGACAGGATAAAATCCGTAAGAAAAATGTTCCGGGGAAGTGAAAAGAAAGAAGAAAGCAGAGCGGGAGAGAAGGCACAGGCGGGGAGCCTTGAAAACCGCGTGACCAATATGCTCCATGAGATCGGGATCCCGGCGCACATAAAAGGATATCATTACCTCCGGGATGCCATCATCATGGCGGTAAACGATATGGATGTGCTGAACGCGATCACCAAGATCCTGTATCCGACGGTGGCAAAGAAGTATCAGACGACCTCCAGCCGTGTGGAGAGGGC
>DWYM01000001.1 GCA_019118665.1 Candidatus Mediterraneibacter intestinipullorum | reverse complement strand
TGATAAAGTAGTAAATATTTTTAAGTCCGAGTCAAATCTTGTAAAGAATTTTGAAAAAGTTAAAAGCTATCTTTCAAATCAGGCAGTCTTAAGCACAAATCCAAAGTTTACATTGGAGTTGGTAGGATATGCTGAGGGTGATATGCCAATGGGAACAGATGAGATTGATTTGAAAATATTTTTAAAGCTGACAGGCAAATGGTCTCATGAGTGGCAGGCACCCTATGCAATCGTCATAGGAGTTGATGCTAAGGGCAGTGTCTCTGCAAATGGCGAATTAACTATAAACACCGAAACAATGCAGCTTATGGATGGAAATGCAAATGTAGAAGGTGAATTTGGATTAGGACTGTTCGCTGGAATGGGAATGGCAAAGGTGTTATCTGCCGGTATATATGGTGATGGAAAGATCGGACTCAAATATTATCTTCTTCCATCGGACGAATCGGGATTGGATGAATTGTACCTGTCTGGCAAGCTTATGCTGGTCGTACGTTTTCTCGGGAATAATGTGGGAGAACTCGATTTGTTTGATGGGGAAAAAACATATTGGATTTACTCAAGAGACCGGGATGATTATTATGCGGATAACTCAACCGCAAATTCGCCCTATGAAAGTGCGGAGCAATGGATGCAAAGCCTGGGAGATATGGAACTGTCCCCTTCTGCTGAGAGCCCGGCAGGAGAATGGACCGGAAATAAGACTGTCCTCCAACAGACAGCATATTCAGAGAGTAAGCCACTGCTTATGCAAAGCGGTGGGGATACAATCATGCTTTTTACAAGCAATACGCTGACAGATAGGGATGAGGCGGAAGCGTCAGTACTGATGTATTCTATCTATGATACAGCGTCTGAAGCGTGGTCAGAACCTCAGCCGGTGGATGACGACGGAACAGCTGATTTTAACCCGGTGGTTTCAGGAGGATATGTAGCATGGAATGATTCAAAAGGAACGCTTTCCGGATGCACAACATTAAACCAGATTGGAAAACAGCTGGAAGTTACGGTCGCTTCCTACAATTCTGCGACAAAGAGTTTTGAAAATGTAGAGACTGTAACTTCGAATCAGTCGTTTGAAAATAATCTCAGCCTGAGGAAGACAGCAGATGGAGCAAATCTAAGCTGGTCAATCAACTCAGAAGGGGATGTATTTGGGCTGGAAGGAACAAATACGATGTATTTCTGTACATTGACAGGAAACGGAGCAAATACAAAAGAACTTACCAATACAGACCAGATTATTCTCTGGAGGGAAACAGGCGAGATAGATGGAAGAGCATGTTATCTGTATATCGTAGATGAAAACGATAACCTTACAGATATAGAGGGACAGACTGCTTATGCTGTTTTTGCGGACAATGAGGAAACGGTACAGTTATCCACAGAGAGCATGTCTGCCGTGTGCAGTCTGCCCGGTCAGAATAAAATCCTAATGATCAGTGCAGATGGAAATATTTACACAAAGACAGGACTCAGCGGGGAGATAGTACAGGAAACCGAAGAAAACCCTGTGGCAGGAACTGTTCAACAGATTATTGAAGGAGAAAATGGTGATATTACAATTCTGTTTACATTAAACGGTGAGAATAATGCGAATGCGTACGCGCTGATGTATGATTCAGACCTTGCCGTATGGTCGGAGAGAATGAATCTTACGGATACAGACAATTACGTGGAAGGCATTTCAGGAGGGTATGTGGACGGAAAAATGGTATTCCTGTATAACCAGCGTGAACTGGATATGTCAGATGATAATTCTGTGGGCACAAACAGTCTGCATTGGAGTACTGTGGTCAATAATACAGTGCAACTCGTGGATGCAGAGGCGGACTTCTTCAGTGAAGATGCTGTAAACGGAGCACAGCTCCCGCTGGAAGTATCCGTTACAAATACGGGAATGTCAGCCTGCCAGGCTGTCGAGGTGACGATTGGAGACGGGACAAATGAAATCTTGAATGAGACAATGGAAACTTTGATTATGCCTGGCGAGACGAAAACACTGGAACTAACGGTTACCGTTCCTGAATTGACGGATATTACGGAATATGAGGTGACTGTTGTGCCGAAAGAAAATGAGCAGGGCGGCTGTAGTACAACAATAACACTTGGAGCCGCAGCATACGAGGTGGATCGTTCATTGTATTGTATTAACGGAACATATACACTGACGGTTTCCGTAACGAACAACTGTGCAGAAGCCGGAGATGGCACCATAGAGATTTTTGATTACAGTGATCCGGAAACGGTATATGAAACTTATTCATTTACCGATCTTTCGTCAGATGATGTGCTGATATATGACACAAAAATTGAAAGTCTGAACTGGGATGAAATTTCTTATAAAAAGATTGGTATCCGTGTTGTCCGAGACGGACAGGTGAACGGTGATACCCGGTCGGTTGTTGTCTATCAGGACAATGATATGCCAATAGAAGAAATTAAGCTGAATATGACCGAGGTATCACTTGAAGAACTGGGAACCACGTATCGGCTGATTGCAAGAATTCTGCCGGAAAACACATCCGTTACACAGGCAGTCTGGGAAAGCAGTGACGAGACTGTGGTGAGTGTGGACAGTTCCGGGATAATTACAGCGATTGGGGAAGGCAAAGCGGATATCACGGTGACTGTCGGCGATAAGTCTGCTACATGTAAAGTAAGTGTAACAGAGAAAAAAATAATTCCGGGAGACATTGACACCAACGGCGTGATCAATTTATTTGATCTGATGCGCTGTCTGAATCATGTAAGCGGTAAGAGCATTCTCACCGGTGATGCATTTACGGCGGCAGATGTTGACCAGAATAGTACGGTTAATCTTTTTGATCTGATGCGAATATTGAATTATGTGAGCGGGAAAAATGCAACAGTATAGAACAGTAGAATGGAGAGAAATGAGATGTGCAGGAATAGTTGGAGCGGTTGGTTCTATCGCCTTTTGACAGGGGCTTTTATACTGGCGGCCGGAGCGATGTATATAATGTGCAGTTGTATAGAAGCTAATGCTGAAGAGATACAGGTCTTTCGTGAAGAAAGCGGAGACCTTGAACTGCTGCAGGGAGTTGAATTGTCTGAACTAGAATTGGAAGAAGGGTTGGCAAATCTGAAACATAGTACGAAGAGGGGTGCTACTCAGTCAGAAGGAAATGAAGAAGAATATCCGATTCTGGATTATGGATCTGATTATGGATATCAAGATATGACCAAACGCTCAAACACCGACTCCAGACAGTACCTGTATCGGCAGCTCGAATCCGGGTGCAGAGCGTTTACAATAAGTGAAAGTGATGCCGGTACAGTGACTACTTCCGGGGGAAGTGTTTACTCAGCAGCATTTGAGGTGGATCTGACGGGATATGATTTGTCATCTGATGAAAAATTGGAAGTATATTTTACATTCCGTCATGATAATCCGCAGTTTTTCTGGTTGTCGAATACGGTTGTATATTCGTCCCGTAAAGTTATCGTTTTGACCTACGATGACTACAAGACCGGAGCGGCAAGGAAAGCGGCATTTGATGAGATTGTCAATACAGTAGAAACCGTATACAGACCGCAGATTTCATCCTCAGATTCATTATATGAGAAAACGTTGGCTATACATGATACCCTGATAAAGGAGATTGATTATTCGTATGATACATCTGTAGCGATTGCACATTCGATCGCGGGTGCCCTGACATCGCAGAAATCTGCGGTGTGCGAGGGGTATGCGAAGGTTATGCAATTGCTCATGAACAGCTGTGAAGTAGAAAATATTTACATAACCGGATATGCAAATGGAGGTCATGCGTGGAATCTGGTGCGAATGTCAGACGGACAGTATTACTGGTTGGATGCTACGTGGGATGATCAGACAAGTATAATATACCAGCATGTGTATTTCCTTGTCGGAAATGAGAGTTTCACTGATCATACCGCTGATACGCCCGAGGGAACCGGAATATCTTTTCTATATGAATTACCCGCAGTTTCTGATAAAGATTATGATCCGGGATCAACACCAGGAGAGATTCCTCTGGGCGATATTAACATGGATGGTACTATAAATTTATTTGACCTGGTTATGTGTCTGAATCATGTTGCGCAAAAAACAACTATTTATGGTGATGCATGGATAGCAGCTGATGTAAACGAAGACGGAAATGTTAATTTGTTTGATCTGATGAGCCTGTTGAACTATATTGCGGTATCATATGAACAAAACAGCGTTTTATATTACTAGCGCTGGTGTGAAACTATTTCTGAAAATATGTCACAAAGGTTCTTCTATGATAAAATTTAATTCATAGGAGAACCTTTTATTATGGTCAAAGAAAAGAAACCTGTCCATCGGGTACAAATGACAGAAGGGAAACGCAACATTGTTCTTAAGCTACTGGAAAAATACGATATTCAGACAGCTGAAAACATTCAAAATCTGAACGCTCCGATGATGGAAATTACCGGAATGGTTACAATCGTAAACAGGCAAATAGTAGATACGGCGCTATGTAAATCGAGGCTCTACTGGAACACAAATCAACTTTCCTGTCGCAGGTGGTCAAAAAACACCAAAAGATATCTCTGATGTGACGAATAAGATCCTTCCACAGATAGAGACCTTGCAAAAGGGCATCGGTTTTCTCCTGAAAGACCACTGTCCGATTATTCTGGCGATGCCGATCAGGAACGGCTAGTAGAAGCCGATGTTTGTTTTGACTTCCCTTCTACTGATGTGGGGATCGGCTGAGTTAGTCTTTTATTAGCTTATGAATTAAAAGATAGCAGAATAGGATTAATGAATTCTAGGGATATTCTGCTGATTTAGCACATAAAAGATTAAGATTTTATAATTGCCGCTTGACAGATATATCATCACACGATATATTATAATTAGAATATATCATTTAACGATATATCGTTTAACGAAAAATATCTGATATGAAAACAAAGGAGTGAGATGATGTCAGAAAAGGAAACGCCGTTGACAGAAGCATTTTTTTATATCCTGCTGGCACTGAGGAAGCCGAATCACGGTTACGGAGTTATCCAGGAGATCGAGCAGCTGACGGGCGGGCGTGTAGTTCTGGGACCGGGCACTCTTTACGGCGCGCTGCAGACCATGCAGAAGCGGGAATGGATCAGAATTTACAGCCAGGACACAGAGTCGCGGAAGAAGAAGGAATATATTATCACGGATCTTGGCAGGGCGGCCTTCGAAGCGGAGAAGAGCCGTCTGGAAGAACTGCTGAGCAATGCAAAGCTCATGGAGGAGGGAGAAGCATGATTCGATTCAAACTGTATTATGATAAAGATAAGGAGACGGTCTGGCTGAATCAAATGGCGTCAGAAGGCTGGGCGCTGAAAAGTTTCTTTGCGGGATTTTATAAATTTGAACCATGCGGAAAAGGCGAGTATATCTATCAGATCGATCTTGGAGATACGCTGTATTCAGTCAGCGATGAATACCGGGAGCTGATGGGGGAACTCGGCGTGGAGATCGTCGTGCTTTGGGGATACTGGATCATACTGCGCAAGCGGGCGGCGGACGGTCCGTTCGAGCTGTATACGGATGTGGATTCAGAGATCGAACACTATCGGAAGATCCGAAGGATGTTCAAGGTTGCGACGATCATAGAGCTGCTCGTACTTTTCATGGAAATTTATGCGGGAATGATAGGCGAGGGGATTGGCTGGGTATTTGCGCTTCTGATCAGTCTATTTGTCCTTGCATGTGCGGATGCGGTGTTTCGGACCAACGAGGTCATTGCAAGACTGGAAGAACAAAAAAGCGGGATTGAGACGGATAAGAAGGGAGGAAATGCTTTGGCGCTGATCATCACATCCATCGGACTTTTGACCAATAGCTGCATGTTGTTAGTTGAAGAATCCATATCGCCCCTTATAAGTTATCCTGTCCACATTTTCGCTATTGTTATGATGGCTGTCGGTATTGTGCTCACGGTAAAGGAAGGGAAATAAGCGGTTTCCATGTGAAATCCCCGGAGGTGAAATCTCCGGGGATTTCCTTTTAACAGACATTTTACGAAAACTTTGGCAAACGCTGATAGTAAGCCTCCGGGTCTTTATGCTACCTTAAGGGCGTAACACATAAAAACATCAGGAGGAAAACGATGAAAAAGAAAATTGTATGTCTGACTCTGGCCTCTATGATGCTGACGTCAGGTCTTTTGACAGGCTGCGGAAACATCCCGGCCGCAACAGCAAACGCGGAGACAGAGTCTGAGAGCGTGGGGGCGGGAGCGCAGGGCGCCGGCCAGGCAGATGGAAAGACGCCAAAATATGTATTTCTGTTTATCGGGGACGGCATGAGCTATCCCCAGATCCAGCTCACCAATTATTTTGTGAGCGCGAATGCCGGAACGGAAAATGCGGAGAAAGTCACGGTGGATGGGGAGGAGAAAACAGTGCTGGACAGCCAGAATAATCTTAATATGATGAATTTCCCTGTGGCAGGCTCAGCGCAGACTTATGACAGTACATCCTTTGCTCCCGACTCGGCGTCCACGGCCACATCTATCGCAACAGGCAACAAGACATGGAGCGGAAGTATCAATGTCAGCGAGGACTTTACCGAAGAATATGAGACCATCGCGGAAAAACTGAAAGCGCAGAAGGATTATAAGATCGGCGTTATTTCAAGCGTGAATTTAAATCATGCGACGCCGGCAGCGTTTTACGCTCACCAGGCATCCAGGAATGACTATTATGACATTGGCCTTGAGATGATCGAGAGTGGATTTGACTATTTTGCAGGCGGCGCGCTCCTCTCGCCGACAGGGGAGGATGAAGATCAGAAAGACCTTTACGCTGCCGCTGAGGAGGCCGGCTACAAGGTAGTAAAGACACAGGCAGAGGCAGAGGCTCTGACTTCCGGAGATGGGAAGACGATCGTCATTGACGAGCATCTTGCAGACAGCGATGCCATGTCCTATGACATGGACCTGCAGGACGGTGAGTGGGCTCTGGCGGACTATGTGGACAAGGGGATCGAGATGCTGGACAATGACACTGGCTTCTTCATGATGGTAGAGGGAGGCAAGATCGACTGGGCATGCCATGCAAATGACGCTGCTGCCACCATCAGCGACACGATCGCGCTGGACAATGCGGTCGCGGAGGCTGTGGAATTTTACAACGAGCATCCGGATGAGACGCTGATCTTAGTGACCGGCGACCATGAGACAGGAGGGCTGACTATCGGTTATGCGGGAACTGACTATGACACCTTTCTCCAGAATTTTAATAACCAGAAGATTTCCTACGCAAAGTTTGACTCTGACTATGTGGCAGGCTATAAGGAGGATAAGACAGACTTTGATACGGTCATGAAGGACGTCACAGAGCTGTTTGGGCTTCAGGCGCCGGTCACTGAAGCAGTTTCCACACAGCAAAAAGACAGCGCGGACATGCATCCGGAGTCCGAAAATGACGGAAGCCTGGTCATGACTCAGTATGAGTATGACAAGCTGAGAGAAGCCTATGAGATGACGATGAGCAGGACCGGGGAGGAAGAAGAGTTCGGTCAGGACGAATATGTAAAATACGGAAGCTACGAGCCTCTGACAGTGACGATCACCCATATTTTAAACAACAAAAGCGGCGTCAATTTTGGATCCTACGCACATACAGGGCTCCCGGTCGAGGTTTTTGCCCAGGGTGCGGGACAGGAACTTTTTGAAGGCTACTACGACAATACAGACATTTACAAAAAAATGGCAGAATTAACAGGAGTGGAATGCAACAGATGAAACGTATTTTTTTCAGTAAGAAGAAAAATATGCTCCTGAGTATTGTCATCGGCATTCTTTTGACAGCAGTCCTCATAGCCATTCCCACCGGCTATGAGGATGCTTTGATCTATCAGGGGTCAGAACGAGCGACAGGTATTGTGACAGAGGTGGATAATTCCGCCATCAAAAGCTCCGGTCTGATACAGTCCGGGGAGCAGTCCTGTGTGATGCGCATAGAGGATGGGACTTTTAAAGGACAGGAGATAACCGGAGTGAATTTCCTGAGTGGGTCTCTGGAAAAGGATAAAATCTTCAAACCAGGCGACAAAGCCTTCGTGACCCTCAGCATGAATGAGGGGGAGATTTCTTCCGCGGTGATGACCGATCATTTCCGGCTGGACAAAGAGGTCATCCTCCTTGCAGTCTTTGCTGTATTTCTTATTGCGGTGGCAGGCAGGAATGGGATTTGGGCAGTCTTTTCCTTTGCGGTTACCATCCTGACCATATGGAAGATACTGGTCCCCGCATATTTAAAGGGATATTCTCCGATCTGGGTGGGGATTGCCGTGACGGTTTTCCTCACTCTCATCATCCTGTTTTTTGTGTACGGTGTGGACAGGCGCACAGTCACCGCGTCCCTTGGTTCACTTCTTGGAATTTTGGCAACCTGTATCCTCGGGATGCTGTTCACAGATCTGTTCAAGATCAACGGCGCGGTGATGCCGGATTCAGAGTCTCTGCTTTACAGTGGCTTCCAGCATCTGGACCTGACAGCCATCTTTATGAGCAGTATCTTTATCGGCGCTGCCGGCGCTATGATCGATCTGTCCGTGGACATTACCTCTGCCGTCCACGAGGTGGTGGAGAAAAAGCCGGACATTTCGTGGAGAGAGGCATTTGGATCAGGCATGAATGTAGGGCGCGCTGCCATGGGGACAATGACCACAACACTGCTTCTGGCATACTCTGGAGGATATATCACTCTGCTCATGGTGTTTATGGCGCAGGGAACGCCTGTGGACCATATCCTGAATTATAAGTATGTGTCCGCTGAGATTCTGGACACGGTGGTGGGGAGTTTCGGTCTGGTGACCGTGGCGCCGTTTACCGCGCTGACGGCGGGGCTGCTGCTCACACGCAAGAAGCGCGCCGCCCGGGAACAGATGAGTAATGTCTCCGGTCTGTTCTTGCAGCAGCATCCTGCCAGGAGAATGGGGGCAGCGTTCGATGATGGGAATCAGCGGAAATAAGAGCGTGTTTTACACTTCCCGGGAATCTGCGTAGAATACCTTTACTGCCTGCCCGAAGAATTCCGAAAACCCCTTCCCATATATGCCATCCGCTGCCTCCTGCATCCGGAGGTCTGTCAGATACATCTCTGCCGTTTCCAGCATCATCTGGGAGACGTCGTCCATCTGATAGAGCTGCTTTGTGGCAAAGTCATATTCTCCGATGAGTTCTTTTATTTCCAGGGAATTTACCTTGCAATTCCTTTTTACGGCGAGCTTTTCGAGCACTGCGTTAAGATGCTTTCTGTTCCTGTCTCCGTTCCAGAGTCCGGCGGATGATCTCCTCCACGGCATCGGCGCCGATGCTTGTATCGACCGTGAGATCGTAATTCTTGGAATGTCCCCAGATCCGCCTTGTATAGTAGTGGTAGTTATCCGAACGCCTGTGGTCCATTTTGCGCACTTTCTGGCGGGCGTCCTCCTCGGACAGGTTTTCTTTTTCCATGATCCGCTTTACGCGGTAATCTTCCGGTGCATGGAGGTAGACTTTCAGGCAGTCATGTCGGTCACGGAGAAAATAGTCCGCACATCTGCCAAGGATGACACAGTTCCCCTGCCCGGCGAGGCTGCGGATGACTTCCCCTTCGGATTCGAAGATGGCGTCCCTGGGAGCTTCCTGCGTATCCGAGTAGATATACATCTGGCTTACCAGGTCGTAGAGGAAACTGTTCGTCATATTCTCTTCGTGCTCCTGCACGAATTTCGGAGTGTATCCCGTGGAGCCGGCAGTCAGCTGTATGATCTCATTGTCGTAGAAGGCAAAGCCCAGTTTCCCGGCAAGCGATTTCCCAATGTCGTGCCCGCCGCTTCCGTACTGGCGCCCGATCACAATGACTGTGTGCGGCGCTGAAGCTGAATCATCTTCCGAAACCGAAGCGCCTGCCGAAACGGAAGCACCGGCAGGAACCGCGGCAGTCGGCTCGTCACTGCTTTTCTCGTTATTGCAAAAGAGAAGCGGATCGAGAAAGGAGAGCCGGCGGCCGAACAGGCGGGCAATAAAACCGACAAGCAGCGCGGCGATAATAGTTCCCTCTCTGACGCCGTCCAGACGATGGGCAAAGATCAGGGAAAGGACTGCTGCAATGATGGTCAGCGATACATCAAAGGCAACCTTTGTGGATCCGAATTCTGTCCTCCAGGTTGAAGAGACGGCGCGGACAAATGACTCGCCAGGCAGCATTGCCACATTGGCGAGAACCTCCGTGTATACTCCGAATCCCAGGATCACGCACCCGATCATCAGGTAGACCACAGAAGAAAGATAGCTCTGCGGATTTACAAAAAAGAGCATGACCATGGTCAGATCAATGAAATATCCGAACAGGATAGAGATCGGGATCTGCAGCAGATGCTCCGCCTTAAAGTTCCTGCGCAGGATGACGAGCTGGATCAGGATCAGCAGAAGGCTGAACGCGATCGTGAACTGTCCCAGGGTAAAAGGAAAATTCAGACTGAGCACATAAGGGATCGATGAGATCGGGGATGTTCCCAGATCCGCCTTTGTGATCAGGCTGCCCCCCAGTGAATTGATGAAAAGGCCGACCGGAAATACAATGTAACGTTTTAGTTTTTCCATATTTTAATCAATCCTCCCTCGAAATAACAGACGGTGCGCCAGGCGGACCGTCTGTTGATCTGTTGTCTTGTTTTGTGTCAAATAAGGCTTGTATCCCACAATGTCAGAGACGTGTACTAAGATGAGATGTTTTCATAGACCCGATGCATCAGGCACATCAATGTTTCACATTCTGTTTCCGACATACCCCGGAACGCTTCTTCTTCCATTGAGGAGAATGCTTCCGTCACCAGTTTAACCTGGTCTTTCCCTTTCTCTGTCAGGAAAACATAGAGGCTGCGGCGGTTGCCGTTCAGTGTGCGCCGTTCCACAAGGCCGGCGTCCTCCATACGGTTCAGGAGTGTGGTGAGCGTGCCGGGCTCGATGTGACATCCCCCCGCGATGTCTTTCTGACCGGCGCCGTCGTGATCCTTCAGGTAGTCAAGGATCTTCGGCTGTCCGATGGTCAGACCGGTATCTTTCAGCCTGGCGAGAAGCTCCTTCTGGAACAGGGATTGTTCCGCCATGATCAGATAGTGAAATGAATGGGACATAGTGTCATCTCCTTTACAACAGTGTTTCCGGCGGCAGATCACCGGGTGCTGTTCACACTGTAACGATCACCGCAATCTGCAAATCCAATCTCAATAAGATTTGAATACAAATGATTAGAATTCAAACAATAAAATTATAGGAGCCGCAGAGGGAAATGTCAAGAAATATTCTGCTGAAAACCGGTGACATCCGATGCCGGGTCTGGCATAATGGGAGCAGGAGGAAAGTTAAATGGACATCAATATCGTATTGGCATATGATTCTGCTGACGAAGTATGCGGGATTTTTTCAGAATATACAGATATGCCGGTAAATGGAGATCCGACATTTAGAGAATATCTTGAGATACAGAATTATGATGAAGAGTTAAACCATCTTGAGGAAAAATATGGTCTGCCGGACGGACGGCTGTATTTGGCGTACTGTGACGGCAGAGCGGCGGGGTGCATTGGGCTGAAGAAGCTTGATTCCCTGAACTGCGAGATGAAAAGACTTTATGTAAGACCAGAGTTCAGAGGGATGCATATCGGCGGGCTGCTGATCCAAAGGATCATAGATGATGCAAAAGAAATCGGATATAAGCATATGCTTCTGGATACACTGCCTTTTTTAGAAAGCGCG
Organism: Candidatus Mediterraneibacter intestinipullorum; assembly: GCA_019118665.1. Lineage (GTDB taxonomy): Bacteria > Bacillota > Clostridia > Lachnospirales > Lachnospiraceae > Mediterraneibacter > Mediterraneibacter intestinipullorum. The sequence goes on along the minus strand of DWYM01000001.1, from coordinate 19,447 downwards.
GTACACATGTATAGGAAATGGGGATTTTATGAAATCCCAAGCTATAATGACAGCCCTATGGAATCGTCAATTTATATGAGACTGGATTTAGATGACGGCACAATGAACAGCGTCAGGGAAGGTTCGGCGGACAAGGATCAGCCTCAGGTGCTGTCCGTAAATGGAAAAGACTACAGCATCCTGAAACTTCTCGGCAGGGGAAAGGGCGGCTATTCCTACCTGTCTGAGCGGGAAGGCAGGCGAGTGGTGATCAAACAGATCCACCATGAACCCTGCGACTATTATCAGTTTGGAAATAAGATCGAGGCAGAGCTCCGGGATTACGACCGTCTGAAAAGGATCGGCATCCCGCTTCCTAAGATGCTGGATGTTGACAAAGACAAGGAACGGATCATTAAAGAGTATATAGACGGAGATACGGTTTACGAAATGATCCTGGAGGACAGGCTCCCGGAAACCTGCCTGGAACAGGTAAAAGCAATGTGCGGTCCGCTTTATGCCGCGAATATAAATATTGATTACTTCCCGACAAATTTTATCCTGCAGGACGGCACGCTGTATTATGTGGATTATGAGTGCAATGAATATATGGAGGAATGGGATTTTGAAAACTGGGGAGTGAAATACTGGTCCAAAACACCGGAATTCCTTAAATATGCTGAGAAACATCTGCATATCGTCAATTTAAAAAACTGTCCCAGGTTAAGCGGGCAGGCGGCGGCATGGTTTCATGAGAAATGGCAGATTCCCCTGGAGGAATACAGATCCAGCATAGAAGATTCTATAAGCGGAGAAACTTCTGTACCGCAATGGTATGTGGCAGTGAAAGGAGAGCAGATCATAGGAGGTCTGGGAGTGATCGAGAATGATTTTCACAGGAGAAAGGATCTGACACCCAATGTCTGTGCTCTCTATGTGGAAGAAGAGTGTCGGGGGCAGGGAATCGCCGGAAAACTCCTTGATCATGTATGCAGGGATATGCGGGAAAAAGGGATCAATACTCTGTACCTGATCACGGATCACACATCTTTTTATGAGAGATATGGATGGGAGTTCCTCTGCTTCGTCGAAGAAGAGGAGGGCGGTCTGTGCAGGATGTATGTCCATGGAGAAAATGGAAGAGAATAACCTGGAGGCTGTAATGAACATGAGAAAAATCATACTATATATTGCCATGAGTTTAGACGGATATATTGCGGATAAAAACGGCAGGGTTGGCTGGCTGTGCGGGCAGGATCCTGACGATGAAAGCGAGGGCTCTTATCCCGAATTTGTACAGGATATCGACACAGTCGTCATGGGCTGGGAGACTTATTATCAGGTGATAACAGAACTCTCACCGGACGAATGGGTTTATGATGATCTGATGACTTATGTGATCACGCACCGCGAAGAAGCGTCTTCTGAGAAAATCAGATTTGTCCATGAATCTCCGTCAGAACTGATTAAAAATTTGAAAGAAACAGGCGGAAAAGATATCTGGATCTGCGGCGGGGCGAGTATTGTGCAGCAGCTGCTGCGGGAGAGGATGATCGACAGGATTTATATTTCGGTCATTCCCATTATTCTGGGAGCAGGCGTCAGGCTGTTCGGTGAGCTTCCGGAGGAGTTGGCATTAAGACTTGTGGAGACAAGAAGTTATAATGGGATTGTGGAACTCAGATATGAAAAGCGTTAAAATATGAGTGGAAGTGGAATAAAGAGTTGAAATGCAATAAAAGCACCTCAGGACGCGTGCTGAAGACAGTGGAGGATACAAATGGATCAGCATCTGGGAAGCGTTGTCACGAATCAGGGTTATTCAGACTGGGCGACTACAGTGATAGATGCCACGGTAAAATCCATGTGGTATCGTTTCAGCCGGAGAGAGGATGACTACTGCATTGAATGCTCTTCGGATGGGATTCATTTTCAGCAGTATTTTCCAATATGAAACTGACAGAGTGCCAGTGGAGGGCACATGACGGCCAGCAGCCGGATAAGTAAGTTTATCAAAAGGAGATACATAGATGATCATCGAAGGAAACCAGAAAGAGCTTGACGCAATGAAAGAGTTCCACAAGGGAAACCGGAAGGAGGGGCTGAGGCTGCAGGAGGAATTCGCCGCTGCGTTCCGCGAGGAATATAAGGATAAGGATCACTGCCCCTGCAGGAAAGCCTGTCGTTACCACGGCAACTGCAAGGAGTGTGTGGCAATCCACAGGGCACATCAGGAACATGTCCCAAACTGTATGAGACCGCTGCTCAACAAGAAGATCAAACTCCTGTCCGAATTAACGGAGCATACCATTGCCGGTGAGATCGAGCCGCCCAAAGAGGTGCTGCGCAAAGAATTTCAATAAGAGGACTGCGAGAAAGAGGCGTTAGGTTTATGAAAAAATTATTGTTAGTATCAATGGCATACAAGGTGACAGATGTGCTGAAGGAGGTTAAACCGGATCTGAGAGGCAGGACCGTGACCTATATCCCGACCGCAGCGATCGGGGAGGGGATCGAGGGGATGGCGGAAGAGGAGACCAGGATGCTGGAAGAGCTGGGACTTACCGTTGATGAGCTTGAGGTTTCCACTGCTTCAAGGGAAACCGTCAGGGAAACGCTGATGAAGAACGATATGATCTTTGTAGGAGGCGGGAATACGTTCTTTCTGCTCCAGGAGCTGAAGCGGTCAGGCGCGGATAAGATCATTTCCCAGGAAGTGAAAAAAGGGAAATTCTACATAGGGGAATCCGCGGGCGCCATTGCCGCGTGCCCTGATATCGGATATTCTGCGGAGATGGATGTTCCCGAGAAGGCGCCGGAGCTGACAGATTATACAGGGATGGGACTGGTGGATTTTTATGTGGTTCCTCATCTGGGACATCCGGAAATGGGACCAGGGGCAGAGGGTATCATTGAAAAGTATTCGTCAGAACTGGACTTAAAGGTTATCAATGATCATCAGGCGATACTGATCGAGGGAGACAAGGTGAGGATACTGCCTGAATAGTGCCCGGATGGGAGAAAAGGGAAGGAGGCAGTCAGCAGGGACTGGCATGAAGATCAGAAAAGTAGCAACAGACAAAAAAGAATACCTGCCCCTGCTTCTTCTGGCGGATGAGCAGGAGAATATGATCGACCGGTATCTTGGGCGGGGAGATCTGTATGTCCTGGAGGATGACGGTGTGAAGGCAGTGTGTGTCGTGACCGATGAGGGAGACGGTGTCCTGGAGATCAAAAATCTGGCGGTCAGCCCGGAATCCCAGGGGAAAGGATACGGCAGACGCATGATCCGTTTCGTGGCGGATTCTTACAGGGATCGTTTTAAGGTTCTGTATGTAGGCACAGGGGACAGCCCTGCCACAGTTCCGTTTTATGAGAAATGCGGTTTTTGCAGGTCACATGTGATCCGGAACTTTTTCACAGAGCACTACGATCATCCCATCTATGAGTGCGGCAGACAGCTTGTTGATATGGTTTATCTGAAAATGGAACTGCGGGAGGCGGAAATGAAAATAGAAAAAATAGATCACGAATTTTCGGTATGCAGGGTGGAGGATTATTCCCAGACCAATCTGGGGAGCGAATACTGCTTCATCGGTAAGACGGATGAAGAGTGTTCATTAGTATGCATTACAGACGATATACCAGGAAATGTGACTGACCATGATGACGGATGGAAGGCATTCCGGGTTCAGGGAACGCTGGATTTTTCTCTGATCGGGATACTTGCGAAGCTTTCGGCTTTGATGGCGGAGAACGGAATAGGGATCTTTGTGGTATCCACTTACAATACGGATTATATTTTGACAAAGAAAGAGAACTTTGAGAAGGCGATGGGAGTACTTAAACTTGCCGGATATGAGATTTCCTGATGGGAGAAGAATGGGAAGAGGGGACTGCTGTATCATGTGACAGCAGTCCCCTCTGGACTTTATTCCAGGATCTCTCGTACCTGTTCTAAAGAGAGAGCGCATTTTTCGGCAATCTCTTCATCTGAACTGCCCTGGGCAGACAGCTTGAAAATAAGTTTCGCGAGATGAATGCCCTCGGCTCTGCCGCGCTCTATTCCGCGTTCCATCCCGCGTTCATTTTCTTCCTTCAATTCCTCGGCAAAAAGTTCTTTTAATGCATCACACATTTTTCGCTCAGCCTCCATTTCTGTCCAATTTGCCCGCGTGATCAGATCCATCACAGCGGCATAGTCCTTTGAGTGTCTGTTCTGCTCATATTTTGCTACGATATTTTGGATTTCCCTGCCGGCTTTCAGATCCATTCGGAGATTCTTCAGCCAGAAGTTTTCCTCCTGCGTCAATTCTTGAGAGATCAGGAGCTGCATGGGAATCGCATCTCCGGTCAGATAATAGATTCCCTTATCCCGGGCTTCCACATGTATTCCGCGGACTTCTGCGAGATGCTTCAGCATTTCACGCGGATAACGGCTGCAGGCAAAAGTGATCGTCATTTCTGCCGGATCGATTTCTTTTACTTTGTCGGTATTGGATTGATAAAAGCAGGTGTAGCCGTATACTTTGTAGAAATCATTGATACTCAGATAATCACCCGGCGCTTTATATTCAATGATATTATGCTGACGGAATATTTTGCCTATGGCTTTCTTAACAGGAAGATCCCGCAGCTTTTTGACAATAAGGATATCGATCTGAGGCGGCTTTTTGCTCAGCAGATATTCTTCCTGCATCACCAGAAATTCCATTTCCTCTTTCAGGGTAATGCGGAGCGCTGCGCCAAAAGCAGGGTGCCATTGTAACTTTCTTTTCTCCATTTATCTCCTTTTTAGTATATCTAATTCGGTTTCAGGCTGCAACAATATCAGAAAGTTTTTTAGATATCAATGGAATCTCCTCCTTTTTCAGCACTTTTGGAAATGCTTTGATTCTGTCGTAATAAACGTTGAAAATGCTCGATTACAGAGCAGGAAGTTATTTTGGGACGGCTGATCAGGGCGACAGCCCTGCCGTCCGGGACATCTTCCAGAATGCGCAGATATCTATCTGGAAAGTGTAAGGACAGAATATCATAAAGGAATACGAAACACAAGAGTTCTTTAGCGGATCATTTCCTTTACGGACAATGGTATGCATGCTAAGATAGAGAATGAAAAACAAAGATAAAAATGTATGGGCATTCGCTTAAACATACGGCTGAACTGGGGGATGAGGCAGTTGTGATAATAGGCAGCCCGGCAAATATATCCCGCAGCAATGCTGGTAAAAGAACTCGAACCGGGCGCTTTGGATGGGAGGCTGTGATGAAGAGAATACTGGTAACAGGAGGAACAACTTTTGTAAGTAAATATGTCGCAAAATATTTTGTGGATGCTGATCATGAAGTTTATGTACTTAATAGAAATTCGAAGTCACAAGTTCCAGGAGTTCAATTAATAGAGGGAGACAGACATCATTTAGGAAGCACATTAAAGGATAAATATTTTGATGTAGTAGCTGATATTACGGCATACAATGCATCGGATATCATAGATTTATATGATTCACTTGGGTCATTTGGACAGTATATTATGATCAGTTCAAGTGCTGTGTATCCTGAATACGCACCACAACCTTTTAGGGAAGACACAGAAAAATCTGCCAATAAGTTTTGGGGAAAATATGGTACAGATAAGATTGAGGCGGAAAGTGCTTTGTTAGATAGGGTTCATGATGCATATATTTTACGTCCACCATATTTATATGGTCCAATGAATAATGTATATAGAGAGGCTTTTGTATTCGATTGTGCAAAGACAGATAGAAAATTTTATTTACCTCAAAATGGCGATATGAAGCTGCAAAGTGGTATGCTGAACATGAAACAGAAGTAAATAAAAAACCATATTTTCAGTATATTGATACAAATTTTATGAATGGAGTGAGAAACATGTATCCACGCTCGATCTGCGGAACAGACTGCTGTGAGAACTGTGGCAGAAAAGAAGAATGCGGAGGCTGTGCAGAAACAAAAGGACATCCTTTTGGCGGGACATGTACTGCCGCGGAATACATAAAAAGAGAAGGGCTTGACGCTTTTGGAAAATTTAAAGAAAAACTGGTTCAGGAATTTAATTCTCTGGGGATCAAAGATCTTAAGGTGAACGACCTGAATCTGCTGAACGGATTTTATGTCAATCTGGAGTATCATCTTCCAAACGGGCAGTCCGTAAAGCTGCTTGAAGACGATAAAGTATACCTGGGAAATCAGATAGAGATCCCGGGAAGCAGCAGATGTTATGGAATAGTGGCGGATGAAGAATACCTTCTCGTATGCGAATACGGCTGCGGAGGTGCCGACCCGCAGATCATTGTATATAAGGAAACCCGTTGTCAAAGACCTTTGACAGCACAAAAACATGGGAAAAACAGGGATTTATTCCGGAAAAAGATCATAAAGAAGAGTTGATCTATGTGATCAGATTGGCAGTGCAGGAAGAAGAGACGATAGATTACGTCAGTGATATGACAGCCATTATGGCAGCAGTGGCGGTCACGTCTATAAACTGAGGCAGTCATGTGGAAACAATCAATATAAAAAAGATGAGGGAAAAGACATGAGATTTATTATTGAACATCTGAAGAAACATTTTGATAAGAAGGAAGTGCTGAAAGACATTGATTTTACTTTTGAAGAGGGAAAGATCTATGGGCTCCTGGGGCGCAACGGCGCGGGAAAGACCACGCTGTTTAACTGTATCAACCGGGATATCAAGGCGGACGGCGGAAGCTTTTGCCTGGAAGAAAACGGAATCCGCCGGGAAGTGGAGCCGGAGGATATTGGGTATGTGCTGTCAATGCCCGCTGTGCCGGAATTTCTGACCGGACGTGAGTTCCTGAAGTTCTTTCTGGACATTAACGCGGATTCTGTCATGGAGCCCAAAAGTATTGATGAATATTTTGATTTTATGAGTATTGAACCGGAAGACCGGGACAAACTGATGAAAGATTATTCCCATGGAATGAAAAATAAGATGCAGATGCTTGTCAATATCATTGCAGAACCGAAGATCCTTCTGCTTGATGAACCCCTGACTTCCCTTGACGTGGTGGTGGCGGAAGAGATGAAACAGCTCCTCCGTTCGCTGAAAGACGGAAGGATCACCATTTTCTCCACCCATATCATGGACCTGGCGCTGGATCTGTGCGACGTGATCGTGCTGCTCAGCCATGGGGAGCTGGAAGTGGTGGAAAAATCCAATCTGGACAGCCGGGAATTTAAAGAGAAGATCATTGCGGCGCTGCGGGAGGAAGAACATGTATAAAACATTACGTCTTTCTTTTTCACTGAAAAATACATACCGTGTAAACAGCATCCTTTTTGCCATCAAGCAGATCCCGCTGGTTAAGAAGATTCTGCCGGATGCGCTCTACGGTGTGAGAGGGCTGAAGATTTTTGCAAATATTATTTCTGTGATATGGGAGATCATCTCGGTCTTCCTGGGCAAATTTTTATACTTTATTACAATGATCTGCGGGATCGGGATTCTGTATAAAAATGTCCCGGCGGATCAGGCATTCCTTCATATCCTGCTTTTTTTGACAGTCATTGGAGCGTATATGAATACCAGCATGTTCAATCCGACCCGGGATAAATATTATGCCATGATCCAGCTTCGCATGAATGCCCGGGTATATACGCTGGTCAACTATGGGTATGCAATACTAAAGGTGATTGTCGGATTTTTGCCGTTTTCTATCATATTTGGAATGCGGCGGGATGTGCCGATCTGGTTCTGCATGCTGATCCCATTTTCCGTAGCAGGGCTCAAAATGGCAGTAGCTGCGTATTCCCTGTGGGATTATGAGAGAAGCGGTTTTGTCTACAATGAGAACAAGATCAGGAAACACCTCTGGATATTCGCGGCAGTCCTGCTGGCACTTGCCTATGCCCTGCCAGCCGTGGGAATAGTCCTTCCGTCCGCGGTATCCATGGCCGTGATGCTTCTGTTTATCCTGGCTGGGGTTTTCAGTATCCGGAAGATCATATCTTTCGGGCATTACCGGGAAGTCAATCAGGAGCTGCTTGTCCAGGTTACAAATCAGATGGATGTGGTAAAACAGGCGGCCAGGACGGCGAGCGACAAATCCATTTCCACTGATGTTTCAATCACAAGTCATCGCAGGGGTTTTGAATACTTAAACGAGCTTTTTATCAAGCGTCACAGGAAGATCCTCTGGAAATCCACGATCCGCATTGCCGGGATCTGCTCGATCTTGAGCTGCGCGGCGGTCATCGCTCTGATCATGGCGCCGGAGGCGGGAAAAGGGGTCAATGAACTTATCATGACCTGGCTTCCGTATTTTGCTTTTATCATGTATGCGATCAACCGCGGGACCGGGTTTACAAGGGCCCTGTTTATGAACTGCGATCACAGTCTGCTTACCTATTCACTCTATAAGCGGCCCGGATTCATATTAAAACTGTTCCGCATCCGACTGCGGGAGATCATGAAAATAAATGCGCTTCCTGCCGTTGTGATCGGCGCCGGGCTGTGCGTGATCCTGTATGTCTCGGGAGGGACGGAGAATCCGCTGAATTATGTGGTATTGTTTGTGTCGATCCTCTGTATGAGCCTGTTTTTCTCGATCCATTACCTGACGATCTATTATCTGCTGCAGCCGTATAATGCTGGTACGGAGATGAAAAGCGGGATGTACCAGATCATTCTGTCTGTTACCTATCTGGTCTGCTTTTTCCTGATGCGGGTCAGACTGCCGATCCTGGTGTTCGGGATTGCCTGTACCGCGTTCTGCGTGGTCTATTCTGTTACGGCATGTATTCTTGTGTATCGGTTTGCGCCGAAGACATTCAGGCTGAGGGCCTGAGAGGGAAAGAAAAAACTTTGGACAGAGACGGTGGAAATCCGGTCTCTGTCCATTTTTCGAATGTCGTTTTTGGAAAAAGTAGTTTCCGCATTTTCATCCTTCAGTCGGATCAGTCTTACCAGGTATGTATTGATCCCTTCTGTGATACTGTCCCGAAGCTTCTTTACCCCTGATGAACAGATCATATAGGTTAGGACCGGGGCGTTGTAAATTCTTGCGGTAGAAGCTTCATATTCCCGGAACCGTTTCAAATCTTCTTCGGAAATGGAATCACTCTCGAATTCAAAGTGGTAATACATGCCGTTTTCGCAATATAACCTCCGTTTCCAGCAGCACAGGACTGTCTCCATATCATTATAATATCAATCATACAGTCTGCTTTTTCTTTTGTGAATTTTCAAGCTTTTTCATTGGATATCTGTCTGATACGGACGGTGATATTCAGATGAGTGCCGGATATGAGCCATCTGGGATATAAATAATTGAATCTGGATCAAATCAGATATGGCGGCAGCGCTGCGTCAGGACTGCTGTCTATGGGAGCCATGATACCATGACAGGAAGAAAATAGCAGGAGAACACATGTGCTGAAGTCTTTGCAAGAGGTACGGTCTGAATGGAAAGGGCTGTTGAAGGTGCGGAGAACGGCTGATATAATTAGGATAAAAATCAAAAGTAACCGAGCAAAAGAGGGGAGAAACACTATGATCAGAAAAATGCAGACAACAGATACAGACAGAGTCGCGGAAATCTGGCTGGATACGAATCTGAAAGCCCATGATTTTATCCCGCCGGAGTACTGGAAAGGCAATTACGATGCGGTAAAGGAAATGATCTCCCAAGCGGAAGTGTATGTATATATAGATGAAGATAAAAATCAGATCCAGGGATTTATCGGACTGGATGAGGATTATATTGCAGGAATTTTTGTCTGGGGAGAGGCGCAGAGCCGGGGGATAGGAAGGCGGCTTCTGGACCGCGCGAAGGAGGATAGGAGGAAGCTGACCTTAAATGTGTATGCGCGGAATCCGGGAGCTGTACGTTTTTATCAGAGGGAAGGATTCCGGATCACGGAGGAAGATGTAGACAGGGATACCGGTGAAGCGGAATATCTGATGTGCTGGGAACAGGTCCATATAGATTTATAGACAGGGTGCAGGAGCGAGGGGGCGGAGTTAAAAAAATCTTAAAAAGTTCTTTGAATTATTTTCCGATATTACCTGCGTAAATCTGGATTTGTCGGGTAGCCTTGGATTGAGTAAAGCGTACGAAAATACCGATGCCAGCCATACCTCCGCGCTGAATACGTCTTGAGTAAATCCGATCCGCGGTTTTCGGACGTTTTTCTGCCTCCTATCCCCACACACAAATCCAGATTTTTTCTTGAACTATAAGTGGTTCTGTGCTACCATGCTCTATGTATGGAAAGCAGATAGAGCCTACATTGTGAGATGCACAGGGCGGATGCATAAAATGCGTTTGTACCTGTGTTTTTATTACAGACGGAAGTTTATGCTGTGCAGGAAATACGCTGCGGAGAGAAAAAGGAGGAGAGCATGGGATGGAAGAGAAGAAACTGATAGAATTCCGGAATATTGTGAAAAGTTTTGACGGTCAGATCGTTCTAAAGGGTGTCAATCTTGATATTTATGAAAATGAATTTGTCACCCTGCTCGGTCCCAGCGGGTGCGGAAAGACAACGCTACTGCGCATCCTGGGCGGTTTCCTGGACGCGGACGAAGGGAGCGTGATCTTTGACGGCGAGGAGATCAGCAAAAAGCCGCCCTACGAGCGGGAACTGAACACGGTATTCCAGAAATACGCACTGTTCCCTCATCTGAGCGTGTATGAGAATATCGCCTTTGGGCTGAAGATCAAGAAGATGAGCAAGGATGTCATTGACCAGAAGGTGATGAAGATGCTCAAGCTCATCGGTCTGGAAGGATATGAGGATAAGAATACGACCCTTCTCTCCGGAGGGCAGCAGCAGCGTGTAGCCATCGCCCGGGCCCTGGTCAACGAGCCCAAGGTGCTCCTTCTTGACGAGCCCCTGGCAGCGCTGGATCTGAAGCTGCGTAAGGAGATGCAGTACGAGCTGAAGCGGATCCAGCAGGAGGTAGGCATTACCTTTATGTTTGTCACCCATGACCAGGAAGAAGCGCTCACCATGTCTGACAAGATCGTTGTCATGAAGAGCGGAGAGATCCAGCAGGTAGGCAGTCCGCAGGATATCTACAATGAACCCGCGAACCGCTATGTCGCGAATTTCATCGGAGAGAGCAATATCATTCCCGCGGTCATGCTGGAGGACTATAAGGTGCGTTTTGATGATATTACCTTTGACTGTGTGGACTTTGGCTTTAAAGAGAACGAGCCTGTGGACGTGGTCATCCGGCCGGAGGATATTGATATCGTTGATGTAAAAGACGGAAAAATGACGGGGGAGGTCTTAAGCGTCCTCTTCAAAGGCGTACACTATGAGATCATGGTGGAGACCGTTCCCGGCACGAGCGTGACGGTGAATATGCGTGTCATCCGCAACCAGGATGTGACAAGCGAGGATGGAAAAGAGAAGATCAGCGCGAGCGACTTCTTTGTGGATATTGACGATGTGGAGGAGTTAAATGACAAGGAGATCATCGCCCTTTCCAACGCGCAGGCATGGGATCCCCAGAGCGATGAGTTCATTTCCATCGCAAAGGTAGAGTATGACCTGTCCAGAGAAGAGGGCGCGTACCCGGTCGTTTTCTCCACTGCCAACGGTACGAGCGTGGAGAGGATCATCCATGTGGTGGACCAGCCCTTTGTCAAGAACGAGAAAGCCAACGAGGGTGTTATGGCGTTTAACTTCTTTAAGACAGTGGACGAGATCACAGAGTCCCAGGCGCTTGACACGGATCTGAAGACATGGGCGGGAGCCCAGGGATGGAAGCTGAGCGATGAGGATGTGAGCATTGACCTGAGCGTGGATTATGATTTTGAGCCTGAAGACGTAAAAGAAGGCGTGTACAGGATCACCTTCTCTACCACTGGGCGGGAATTTAAGATACACACTACTGATTATGTTGAGGAAGGCCGGGAGGTAGGGCTTACGTTCTTCCCCGAGGATATCCATGTTATGTCCAGGGAGGTATTTTAGATGAAGAGGTTTTCAAAGCTTGCGCTGCCGTATGTCGTATGGGCGGCGCTGATGCTGGTGCTCCCCATGGTGCTGATCGCATTGTATTCTGTCATGGAACAGGGAAACAGCATTATTTCATTTTCTTTTACACTGGACCATTATATTAAATTCTTTACAGACCCGGATTTCCTGCTGATCCTGTGGCGATCCATTGTCATTGCCGTGAAGACGACGCTGATCTGTCTGGCGCTGGGATATCCGGCGGCGTATTTTATATCGAAATGCAGTGAGAAAACACAGAATATCCTGATCCTGTGCATCACGCTCCCCATGTGGATCAATATGCTCGTGCGCACCTACGCGTGGATCGGGATCCTGAGCGAGGGCGGCATTGTCCAGCGGCTCCTGGGATTTTTCGGGCTGGGGGATATGGAGCTTTTGTATACGGAAGGCTCTGTGCTGCTTGGCATGGTGTACAATTTCCTGCCGTTTATGATCCTCCAGGTAAACACGTCCCTGACTAAGATGGATCATTCTCTGCTGGAGGCCAGCGCGGACCTGGGGGCTGATCCGGTGCAGACATTCCGGAGGGTGACGCTTCCCTTGTCCCTGCCGGGAGTGATCAATGGGATCACGCTTGTATTCCTGCCTGCGGTAAGTTCTTTTTTCATCCCGAAGCTCCTTGGAGGAGGACAGTATTTCCTTATCGGAAATATGATAGAGAACCAGTTCATCACTGTGGGCGAGTGGAATTTCGGAAGCGCCATTTCCATGATCATCGCGGTCATCATGATGCTCCTGATGATGGCAGTGCGCAGGATCGAGATCCATAACCAGGGCGGAAAGGGGGCGAGAGCATGAAGAAGAGCAGACGTCCCTTTGGGAAAATATTGATGTTCCTTATGATCGCATTTTTCTATCTTCCGATCATCTATATGGTGGTGTTCTCCTTTAACGAGAGCAAATCGCTGACCAGCTTTACCGGGTTCTCGCTCCGCTGGTATGAGCATATGCTGGAATCGAGCGACATGATGACAGCGCTTTATACTACGTTCAGCGTGGCGGTACTGGCAACGCTCATTTCCACATTTGTGGGTACCATCGCCGCCATCGGACTGAGCAGTTCCAGGAAGATCATCCGCAATATCATGGAGCAGGTGGATAATCTTCCGATGATGAATCCGGAGATCGTGACGGCCATCGGCTTCATGCTCCTGTTTATTACCTTCCAGGTGGAGAAAGGCTATGTGACCATGCTGCTGGCGCATATCGCGTTCTGTATCCCTTATGTCATCCTGTCTGTCATGCCGAAGATCCGGGCGCTGGACCCGAATCTGGCGGACGCGGCCATGGATCTGGGGGCGACTCCGTGGAAGGCACTGACCAAAGTCATCGTTCCGCAGATCACGCCGGGGATCGTCTCCGGCGCGCTGATCGCGTTTACCATGTCCGTGGATGATTTTATCATCTCCTACTTTGTGACAGGGCAGGGGGTAAAGAATTTAAGTATTGTTGTATATACGATGAGCAAGAGGGTCAATCCGAGCATTAACGCGGTGTCCACCCTTGTAGTCGTGATCATCACCATCGTCTTGCTGATCGTCAATATAGCTCCGCTGATCGCGGCAAAGAAGAGCGCCAGGTCCGAGCTGGGGAAAAGAAAGCGTTTTGTCCCGGCGGCAGCGGGATGCCTTGCGGTCATTATCACGGTCCTGGCAGTGTACCAGGGTGGGAAAGGCGCCGGGGACAGACCCTTTGAAGGACAGACTCTCCATATCTATAACTGGGGGGAGTACACCGGCGAGAACATCATCCGCGATTTTGAGGAAGAAACCGGGGCAAAAGTCGTGATGGAGAATTTTGACTCCAATGAGCAGATGTACATCAAAGTGGCGAACGGAGAGCCCTATGATATCCTCGTTCCCAGCGATTATATGATCCAGCGGCTGATCGAAGAGGGCTCTCTCCAGAAGCTTGACAAATCCAAGCTGGACTGCATGGATAAGCTGTCGGATGCGGTGAAAGGACTGCCATACGATCCGGATAACGATTATTCTGTGCCGTATTTCTGGGGAACCGTGGGTATCGTCTATGATAAGACAAAAGTAGATGTCGAAGACCTGGAGAGAGAAGGGTTTAATATCTTCCTGGATGAAAAGTACAGAGGAGATGTCTATCTGTACGATTCGGAGAGGGATTCCTTTATGATGGCGCTGAAAGCGCTCGGATATTCCATGAACACGGAGAATGAGGCAGAGCTCCAGGAAGCTTATGAATGGCTGGTACGATGTGTGGAGACAATGGACACGGAGATCGTGACCGATGAGATCATTGACAACATGGCGCAGGGGCGTAAAGCTCTGGGTCTGATCTACTCCGGGGACGCCACATATGTCATGGCGGAAAATGAGAACATGGGATATTATATGCCGGAGACAGGGACCAATTTGTGGTCAGATGCCATGGTGATCCCTAAGAATGCGCAGAATCCGGATCTGGCGCATGAGTTTATCAATTTTGCCAGCGATTATGACGGCGCTTACGACAACTCCAGCTATGTGGGATATACGTCCGCCAATCAGGAGGTCATGGACGTGCTCTCCGGCGAGGGCGGCGACTATGAAGGGATCAATGCCTATATTCCCCGGACGGACAATGAGAATGATGAAGTGTTCGTCTACAATGAAAATACTAAGAAGATCATAAGCGACCTGTGGAGCCGGGTGAAGATCGCGGCAAGCAACGCGGATTGATCTGACAAAATAAAAAGAGAGTGTGATCCATGAACAGAGACAGAAAAGGAAAACAGAAAAACGGCTGGCTCCGAAATCTAAGCGCCGCGCTCCATATGGAGCTGAGGGAGCACAGAAGCTCTTTCATCGTCTATTTTACGCTGCGGTTCCTTGTGATCGTGATGCTGGTCCTCCAGCTTTTTAACAGAAATTATGAAAATGTATTCCTATGTGGGCTGACACTGCTTCTGCTGGTGATCCCGAGCCTGGTGCAGATCACATTTAAAGTAGAGCTTCCGACCATGCTGGAGATCATCATACTCGTGTTTATCTTTGCCGCGGAAATCCTGGGAGAGATCAGTGAGTTTTATCTGATGTTTCCGTTTTGGGATACCGTTCTTCATACGATCAACGGTTTCCTTGCGGCTGCGATCGGATTTTCGCTGGTGGATCTTTTAAACCGCAGTGAGAAAACCGTGTTTAATCTGTCTCCGCTGTTTCTGGCGATCGTTGCGTTCTGTTTCTCAATGACCATCGGAGTGATATGGGAGTTCTTTGAGTTCGGGATGGACACGCTGATCGGATACGATATGCAGAAGGATACGGTCCTCCATACGATCCGCTCTGTTACGCTGGACCCGGCGGGGCGAAATGTGCCTTATGTGATAAAAGGCATCACTGAGACTGCGGTGAACGGACAGGAGCTGGGGCTGGGCGGATACCTGGATATCGGCCTTATCGACACGATGCAGGATCTGATCGTTAATTTTATCGGGGCAGCAGTATTCTCTGTGCTCGGATTTTTCTTTGTGAAGAACCGGGGGAGGGGAAGAGTGGCGGGAAGCTTTATCCCGCGGAGGAAGACCGCGGACCGGGATTTTTTGAAGATCGCCATGGAGACCGCCGCAGAGCAGGAAAACGGAGATGGAGAGGTCGGAGACCTACTTTCTGCAGAAAAGCCGGAAGGCAAGATTCCAGATCAGGAAGAATAAAAATGCTCCTGCACAGGTCGCGGCTATATAGGCGAGGATGGCCGGCAGATTGCCGATGACCGGAACAAGATCGCGAAAGACGATCTGCTGCATCTGCAGGCCGGGATTGATATAGAACATATTGATCAGCCCGAATTTGTCCAGAGACAGGTTAAATGCTTCCGCCGCGAGGCAGCAGGCAAGGTAGAGGAGCGTGGCGTGGAAAAAAGGACGCAGGGGAAGCGCGCGGGACAATGTGCGCGAGAATATGATATTCCTTGCGTCTGTTTTAAGATTGCGGAAATATACCATACCCGCTCCAAGCCCGATCAGGAGCAGCAGGATGTGCCATGACCAGGAATGCACGGTCAGAGCCGGGAGAGGATATTGCAGGCCGCTTGTGTCCGCAAATACAGCCACTCCGCCCAGAAGACAGTAACTCATCAGAAAGGCGAGGAGCATCCGCCGGGCGCCTTCTCTGCACAGCCATGGGTAGGCGAGCAGCACATACATGGGGATGCTGCACAACTGAAATGGAAAATACCACCAGTTATATGCTCCCTGCCCGAGAACAAACGTCAGGATAAGCTGCTTCCAGATCTCGCTGCCCAGCATCAGTACGCCGCACAGAAAAAAGATCCTGTCCGACAGTCGTGGAAAATACTTTTCTGTAAACGAAATTCTTTTCGCCATCTCAGCCACCTCAATAAAATTTGTCGAGCCCTTGCGATCATTATACCACGAGCGCAGGAAAGGAAGCGCCGCCCAGCGGCATTTACTTTGCAAGCCGTGGATCGAGGTATAATCCCCGCAGAGCGGGCAGACCGCAGGAGCGGTCTGGATTGCACATCGTGCAATCATTATACCGCAAACCACCGTAAAATTATACGGATTCTGATTCTTTTGACGCTGAATTGTTAAAAAATAGACATTTGAGCATACAGGTTCAACAAATATTTTATGAATTTTGGCGGGTTTTTCTGTGAAATAATCATAAAAAATCCACTGGTTTTAAATTGTCTGAAAAAATCCAATGAATAATAAATAAAAAAACGGCCTGTATGGTGTCGGAAAGAGGGCAAATTGAAATAAAAATCAGCTGTCAGGACAAAGGCTAGACGAAAGATGATGTATGTTGACAAAAAAATAACCCAGGCGTAATATTGTTACAGCTTTTGGAGGCAGTGGTCTTATTTAATAAGAAGGAACAGTTGAACTGGGATAATAAACGAACGGCATCTGCTGAAAAAAGACAGGAAAAGATTCAAGGGGTTCAAAGAGGAACAGCTCCTTTTTTTTGTACGAAAAATCCCCGGGGAACAGGAGAGATCCTGTCGGGAGGAATCCTTTCCGCAAGAGAATACGATCAGGGAAAAGGAGGGAGCAATACGGGAAATCTGACAGAAAAACTGATGGAAGAGCTGAACTGTGAGACAGTCTTCACCCTTCCGGTACTGGGCGGGATCTCAGAATCAGTTGTTGTCACATGGATCATCATGGCAGTGCTTGTGATACTGTCCATCATCCTGACAAGGAACTTGCGAGTCGAGAATCCCGGAAAAGTGCAGCTCGGGCTGGAGGCAGCCATAAGCTGGGCTCAGGATTTCTTTGAGGGAGTCATCGGAAAAGAGAACCGCAGATATATTCCTTATCTGATCACGGTGCTCCTCTATCTGGCCGTGGCAAATACGATCGCGCTATTTGGATTCAAACCGCCCACGAAAGATCTGAACGTGACCGCTGCGCTTGCGGTCATGAGTATGTTTCTGATCGAGTATTCAGGCATCCGCAAGAATGGGCTGAAGCATTGGATCAGACATTTTGGGCAGCCGGTGCCTGTGGTGGCGCCGATCATGGTCCTGGAAGTAGTGATAAGGCCGCTGTCTCTGTGTATGCGGCTTTTCGGCAACATGCTGGCGGGATTTGTGGTGCTGGAGCTTTTGAAATATTTTGTGCCGCTGATCGTTCCGATCCCGGTGAGTTTTTATTTCGACATCTTTGACGGACTGCTTCAGGCATATGTGTTCGTATTCCTGACAGCGCTCTTTATGACGGAGGAGATGGAGTAAAGCCCTTCTTTCCTACATAAATAAAAGGGACGTAAGATCCTGAAAAGGATCAGGTATTGAAAAATCATTAAATTTATTGAGAAAAAGGAGACTATGAAAATGGGAACAATTATAGCTATTGGAGCAGGTATTGCGGTTTTGACAGGTATTGGAGCGGGACTTGGCATTGGCATCGCGACAGGCAAGGCTACAGAGGCGATCGCAAGACAGCCTGAGGCAGAGGGGAAGATCAGCAAGAACCTGATACTTGGATGCGCGCTGGCAGAGGCGACAGCCATCTATGGTTTTATCATCGGCATCATGATCATTTTCTTCCTCAAATAGTATCGGGGAAGCGCTCATTGTTCAGCCGGTGCGGCTGACAGTTGGAGGAAGATCATAAGAAAGGCGGGTTAAAAAGGTGATTCAGATAAACATGAACCTGGTCTATACGATTATAAACCTTGTTATTCTTTATCTTTTGCTGAGACATTTCCTCATCCGTCCTGTGACACAGGTCATGGAAAAGAGGAAGCAGATGGTCGAGGAAGGCTTTAAGAACGCGCGGGATATGCAGAATGACGCGCTTAAGATGAAACAGGAATACGAAGAGGCGCTAAGCGGAGCAAAACAGGAATCCGTACGGATCATTGACAATGCGCGGAAGTCTGCAAAGGCAGAGTATGGCCGGATCGTCGGTGAGGCAGGGGAAAAAGCAGGAAGCATGATTGAGTCCGCCAAAGAGACCGTGAGGATGGAGCGGGAGAAGATGATGAAAGAGCTTCAGTCTGAGATCGCAGGACTGGCCGCTGCGGCTGCCGTGAAGATCGTAGGCAGGCAGACCGGGGAGCAGGCGGACCGGGAGCTGTATGAACAGTTTCTAAAAGAGACGGCAGGACAAACAGGCGAGGGCAGTGAAGATGAGGACAGATAAAGAAATAAGATGCTCTTCACCGGCAATTTCATATGGCAGGGTTCTTTTCGGGCTGGATGTTCCGGAAGAAACCGTCAGCAAGACGCGGGAAATATTAAAGGAAGTGCCGCAGCTTGCGGATATATTTATGAATCCCACGATCTCTCTGAGAAAAAAGTACAGTGTGATCGATAAGGTATTTCCCGAAGAGATGAGAAATTTCCTGAAGACAGTGTGCAGATATCACAGGATGGGACTGCTGGATGAAATCTTCGCCGCATATGACAACTGCCGGGATAGTCAGGAAGGCATGATACACTCCATTCTGTCGTGCGTAACGCCGCCCGGCGAGGAACAGAAAAAAGGCATAGAGGAATTCCTTTGCCGGAAGTATAAGGCGGAGGAGGCAAAGATACAGGTGTGCCGCGATGATTCCCTGATCGGGGGCTTCCTTCTGCGCGTGGGAAGCGATGAGTACGACTGGAGCATAAAAGGGCGTATGGACAGACTGTATGATACATTGACCGGGAGGTGAACAAGGTGGGTTCGATCAATTCAGATGAGATTATCTCTGTGTTAAGAGAAGAGATAGAGAATTTTGATAAAATGAACAAAGACAGTGAAGTCGGGACTGTCATTGCGGTAGGTGACGGGATTGCCCGGATCTATGGCGTTGACCATGCGATGTACGGCGAGATCGTTACATTTGAGACAGGGCTGAAAGGCATGGTGCAGGACATCCGCAAGGATGAGGTCGGATGC
This sequence comes from Candidatus Mediterraneibacter intestinipullorum, assembly GCA_019118665.1. Taxonomy (GTDB): domain Bacteria; phylum Bacillota; class Clostridia; order Lachnospirales; family Lachnospiraceae; genus Mediterraneibacter; species Mediterraneibacter intestinipullorum. Next base: position 87 of record DWYM01000001.1, on the reverse strand, counting down.
ATCCTCTTCGGCAGCGATACGGAAATCCGTGAAGGGATGAAAGTATCGCGGACCGGCAAGCGGGCCGGCGTGCCGGTGGGAGATACA
>DWYM01000021.1 GCA_019118665.1 Candidatus Mediterraneibacter intestinipullorum | reverse complement strand
TTGATTTTTCGGAAATGTATTGATATTCTTTGAAACTGCATGAATATACAACGCTGATTTTAGGGAATCATAACGATGAAAATGGGGAAAATTGCTCGCCAAAAAACATTTGGCTCTCAGGCCGGGCACAGAGGCCCTGACAACCTTATATGATGCTCTGAAAAAAGAGTTGGCGGACCTCAGCGTTTATATGAGCGAGGGAGTCCGGAACATGGAGGCTGCGTTTAAGGCTGCCGAGGCCGTGCTGGCAGATCCCAGGACCGAAACGCAGGTACAAGAACAGATGGAAGCGCTGAATGCGGCTTATAATGCTTTGGTCCTGAAAGCGACGAATGAACAGATCCTGGATCTGACCGGTCTGGAGGAATCCCTGTCCCACATGGATGTGAGCGGACTAAGTGAAGCTCAGCGTCAGCAGGTGCAGGAAGTCAGGGAAGAACTTCTGGGGGCAATCGCGGCAAATGAGATCAGCGCGGATTATGCAGTGGAACTGCTGCAGAAAGCAGAAGCGGCAATGGCATTGGCAGGTACGGCAGGACAGCCGGGAAATCCGTCAGGAGGCAGCCCGTCCGGCAACAATCCGTCCGGCAGCGCCCTGTCCGGCACGGCCAGCGGGACTAACACTTCAGATAAAGGCAAGGCAGTGATGACAGGAGATACAGCAGACTTTGGATGGATGATCCTGATGCTGGCTGTAAGCGTGACAGCGGCAGCAGTAGTTTACCGCAGAAGAAGCGAGAAGAATTAGTCATGTGACAAATGCGTAAAGTCAACTAAGATCAATTTATGTATGCAGAAAGGGAAAAGCTCATGAAAAAAGTATGGAAAAGTTTGGCTTCGATGATGCTGGCTGCCGTGATGGTGATCACCACGGTGATGACATACCTTCCATCATTGGAGATTCTTGCTGCGCCTATCACAAAGCAAATGGCGCATTTAAAGGCGGGCAGCGGCAATGGCAATGGGCATTTCGGCGGTACGACGCCGGAGGCATTTGTCCTGTCAGACAGAGCGGATGTAACAAACGATAATTTCAGCTTCACGCTGAAGGTGGGAAGCACACAGGCAGAGACCCGATTCCGTTTTGTGAACAAATATGTAGACGATAACAACTGGTCTTTTATTGCATATGACGGAGCGAGTGGGTGGCTTTACCAGTATAAAGTCGATGGTATGGAGGCATGGCCCAATCTGACCGGGCTTCCGCCTCTTAACCAGAATGATGTGGTGGAAGTTTCCGGTTCCTATGGAGCGGATGGACTGAGTATTATAGTAAATAATACGACCACAAAACAGTCAGGAACAGCGACCGCCAATAATGAGACATTTGTGTCATTGGCAGTGCAGGGGGGACAGATTGGCTTTGGAGCCGGCACATTCGGGACCCAGTATACAGATATTTATTTTTCCGATGTGATTGTTGGCGAAACAGAGTATGAAACGTACAGCGCGTGGTCTCTTTATAGGGACGGTCTGACTGGCCAGACATGGGAGCCGTCTGTACCTGTCGTCGTCGGTGATGACGGAACAGAAGATCCGGAGCCGAGTACAGAAGGAAGAAAATGGATCACTGTTCAGGGTGGTTCCAACAACGGCGGCGGACACGCTTATGGCAATGGAAATGTTACCGCTCCGGCGCTTCTCCTTGATAATACACGGAAAATGCCGGTGGACGGAACGCTTTCACTTACACTGCGTCCGGTGAGCAGCCAAAACTGGGGCGTTTTCTATACATATCAGGATGACAATAACTGGCTCTATGTAGGTTATGACACGTCAAGCCACTGGTATTACCAGTATAACCTGAACGGAAGCGGGGCTTATGCTTCTATCTCAGGTCTTCCGGAGCCTGTGGTGGGACAGGAGATGGCAATCATGCTCACTCTTTCCAGAGAGCAGCTTGCAGTGACCGTGAATGGGACGCGGGTAAGTCAGTCTGTGCCAAATCTGCTTACTCTGGCAGAAAAGATTGCCGGAAATGGGAGATTCGGAGTGAAGACGAACGGTGCTACTAAGGTCGAATTTGCCGATATGGAAGTCGATGGAACATACTGCATGGATGATGAATGGGTATGGTGCGCGGATAGAAATGGACAGATCACGGAGACATATAATACTCCGGTAGAGCGTGTGAGCGGCAGGGTAACAAATAGTTCAAATGAAGCGATAGAAGGAGTTACCGTTCGGTTCGGCGTGAATTCCACCATCACTGATGGGGACGGCAATTATGTGTTCGAAGGTCTTGAGGTCGGCGAATATAATGTGGCGGCCACAGCGCCCGGATATCAGGCATATGAAAATACGGAAACCGTGGCAGAGAATGCGGATAATGTATTTAATATCCAGCTTACAGAAAAGGCTCCGATCAACCTTGAAGACTATGACTCCATAGCGTCTGATTATATAACAGTATATGTGGGGAAAGAGTTCCCGGTAGTTGCGAGATATGTGCTGAAGGATGAAAATGAGACGATCTTCCGCGCCCAGGAGACGCAGCTTAGTGAGATTGAGATAAACGGAACTTCGATCACGCCGACAGATATTACTGCAAATGTATCGGATAGCGGTGATTCCAAGTCATACGCCATGACACTTAAAGACGAGGGCGCAAATATCGATCTGTCCATGACAGTGGTGATCAGTGTGGATGACAATGATCTGACATGGGAGGTAACAGAGCTGACGAAGAATGAGGGATGTGCTGATATCTCCTCCATTGATATTCCACAGCTCAATCTCGTGTCCGTAGACGCAGTCGAGACAGACGCTGTGTTCAACGGAGCGAAAGCGTCCAACTCTACAGTTTCCAGCGGAGACAGAGAGATCACCTGGTCCGACGGTTTCAATCCGTCGACAACAGACGGCTATCTCTACGCCTTCCTTACGAACGGCAGCTTGAGCGCGGGTCTCTGGAGCAATTCCGAGATTGAAGGGGATCAGAGAGTGATCCTTAACAGCGGCGCCGATACCATGAGCCTTACAAGCGCAATGTGGTACTATGAAGATGGTGATGAGAATGCTCAGAAAAGAAGTAGTTATGATTATCCTGTAAGCGAACTTCCGTGCGCGAAGGTCTGCATCGCAGGAAATATCAACGGTGATGATGAGCTTGACTGGAATGACGGCGCGCTGGCTTTCAGAGATATCATGAACATCCCTCAGGGGGCGGAAGCGATCAAAGAACTTGTAAACTACCGCATTGTTATGAACTTTGCAAGTATGGTGTCCAATCCATATCTGACAACTGCGGACAATATCAAGAAGGTTTACCTTGCCACTGATGGACTTCCCCAGGCTGTTATGCTGAAAGGGTATGGCAGTGAGGGTCATGACTCCGCTAACTCCGAGTATGCTCATATTTCAGAGAGAGAAGGCGGTGTGGAGGACTTCCGGTCCCTGATCTCCATCGCTCATGATTATAATACAGAGATCGGCGTCCACATCAACGCTCAGGAAGCTTATCCGGAATCCAAGTCCTTTAATAATACGATGGTTTCCAACGGAGCCAGCAATGGCTGGGGATGGCTGGATCAGTCCTATGTCATTGACAAGCTGTGGGATCTTGGCAGCGAGGCGAGGTACAAGAGACTCGTACAGTTCTACGACCGTATCAACGGCACTGATTTTTACAGCGGTGACTGGGATGCCGGCGAATATGTAAAAGAATCTGAGGGAACTCTCAACGCTACAATGGAAGAAATCTCAAAGGATGCAGCCACGCGGGACGACAATATGGACTTCATCTACCTGGACGTATGGTATCAGGATTCATGGGAGACAAGGCGGATCGCGGAGCAGATCAATTCTCTGGGATGGAGATTCTCAACAGAATTTCCATACGAAGGCGAGTATGATTCCACATGGTCGCACTGGGCTACAGACGCGGCTTACGGCGGCAACACGACAAAGGGCTACAACAGTGAGATCATCCGTTTTATCCGCAATGACCAGAGAGACGTGCAGGTGATCAACTATCCGTCCTTTGGCGGAGCGGCAGACAACCCGCTGCTCGGCGGATACCGGCTCTATGGATTTGAGGGCTGGGGCGGTGACCAGGATTTCAATAAATATATCAGGGAGACGTTTACTGAGAACCTTCCGACAAAATTCCTGCAGCACTACTATGTGACTGACTGGGAGGATTATGCGGACGGCGAATCTCCGGCAGGCAATCAGGAGAAACAGATCACGCTGAAAAATGATGAAAATGACACCGTTGTTGTTACGAGAAACGAACAGCAGAGGAGTGACAGCTATATCGAGCGTACGATCACGCTCAACGGCAAAAAGGTCCTTGATGATGTAGAATACCTCCTTCCGTGGACAGACAGCGAAACAGGCGAAGAGAAGCTGTACCATTGGAATCTGGAAGGCGGCACAACGACCTGGGAGCTCCAGGATGACTGGGCAGGCCTTGCAAATGTTATCGTTTACGAACTGTCCGACCAGGGCAGGGGTGAGGGCCTGACCATTCCGGTTAATGGCGGCAGTATTGAGCTGACGGCAGAGCCGGAGACTGCATATGTAGTTGTTAAAGGAGAGTCTGCAAAAACACTGAAAGCAGATTTTGGCGAAGCAGACCATGTGGTCGACCCCGGCTTTAACGGTTACGCAGGAACCGGGGACGCTCTGGATGAGGCTGACTGGATCGGCGCTATCGATGATCCGTCAGTAGTTGTAGAAAAAGCATCCACAGGGGATCAGAGGCTGGCGTTCAACAGTCCGTCTAAAGATGTGGCGGTGACGACGCAGATCTCCGGATTAAAGACCGGCGTGGAGTATGTTGCCGAGGTGTATGTGGACAATGAAAGCGACTCGCGCGCCGAGATAGCTGTGAATACAGGAAGCGGCAGCGTTTCCAACTACACGATGCGCTCAATCGCGCCGAACTATGTGAAGAGTGATCAGAAACACAGTACGAATATGCAGCGTATGCAGGTGTCCTTTACGGCAGAGGGACCGACGGCAAGCCTTACTTTGTTCAGGGAAGCCGGCGTTGGATCTACCTATATGGACGATATCCGTATTGTAGAGATCACACTGAATAATTACGATGAAAACGGAAACTTTACACAGGATTTTGAGTCCGTGGTACAGGGACTGTATCCGTTTGTCCTTGGTCCGGCCCAGGGAGTCAGTGATCCGGTCACTCATCTGTCAGAGCTTAACGCTCCATATACACAGGCGGGCTGGCAGAATAAAAAGGCAACCGATGATGTGATCGAAGGCGAATGGTCCGTAAAGCATCATGGGAAAAATACAGGTATCATTTACCAGACCATCCCGCAGAACTTCCGGTTCGAGGCAGGCAAGGTATACACGGTGGAATTTGATTATCAGTCAGGACCGGACAAAGCATATGCCATGGTGATCGGCGACGGCACCACCTATACACTTCCGACGGAAGAGCAGTATCTTGAGCAGAAGACCGGAGGCGGTGAGGCGAATACCGGACATGTGACAATGCAGGTGGTCGGCAGCGGCAGCGGACAGACATGGATCGGTCTGTATGAGAATGGAAGCAGGGCAAACGGCGCTATTGAAACCGGTGAGAAGGACTTTATCCTTGATAACCTGAGGATCACAGTTGATGAGGACGCGGTGGCAGCGTTGATTGAGAGTACAAGCCTGTTCGTAGGAGAGACCGCGGCTGTGACCGGAAGCAATCTGGATCAGATCACATGGACGAATACAGATGACAGCGTGGCTGTCCTGGATAAAGATATGACAGTAAGCGCTCTGAAAGCGGGGACAACAATGCTGACCGCAGCATATCCGGACGGCACTTCAGATGAGTTTGTCATCATAGTAAGCGACAGTGTGCAGACTGAGATTCCGGCAGAGGAATTGGGCAGCTTCACGGCAAACGCGAACACAGAAGAGACGGCCTCCGAGAGCGCGGGCGCATCCCAGGCCGTGGACGGAAATCCATCCACTTTCTGGCACTCCAGTTACTCAGGGGGACAGTTTGTGGTAAGCTCGGCAAATCCGGCAATCCTGACGGTAGATCTGGGACAGGATACTCAGATCGGAGGCTTCAGGTTCCAGCAGAGGCCGAGCGCTAACAATGGTATTGTACAGCAGTTCAGCTACAGGATCCTTGACGCGAATAAGAATCCTCTGGCTGAAGGAGACAGCACGGAGGTTCCGGCCGGAAGCCGGACAGGCGGCGCTTGGATAACAGCAGTCCTTGCGGATAATGTAGAAGGCGCAAGATACATTGAGATATCTGTCGAGCAGGGACAGGGGAACTTTGCCGCCATTGCGGAAGTGGTTCCGATCCGTGTGCAGAATGTGGCGACAGGTGTCGTCCTTCCTCAAGAAATGTCTATCGGAGAAGGGCAGACATCGGCTCTTACCGCAACACCGGATCCCGAAGGCACGATCCTTAAAGGGCTTGTATGGAGTTCCTCGGATGCGGAGACAGTATATGTGGACAGCTATGGAAATGTGACTGGACTCAAAGCCGGAAGCGCGGTCATTACGGTGTCAAATGCAGCAGGCTTAAAAGCATCGTGTACTGTGACGGTCACAGCGGGAGAGAATCCACCGGCCGGGGATATAACCGCGCCGACAGCGCCGGCTGATCTGAAGGCAACGAACGTAACGTCTTCCTCGATCACGGTTACATGGGCTGCATCCAGTGACGATACAGGGGTTGCAGGATATGAGATCTTTGTAAACGGTATCAGCGCCGGCAGGGTAACAGGCAGAGAAGCGGTCATCGGCAACCTCAAGGCAGATACGCAATATGAGATCACGGTAAAAGCGTATGATGCGGCAGGTAATGTTTCCGTGGCAGTATCCATCACGGCCAGGACGGCGGCAGCGGCCCCGGGTAATGCGCAGCAGCCGGGAAGCGGCACTGCGGGAGGTACGGTTTCAGGCAATCCGACGGTAACAGCGGTACAGACCGGAGATGAGTCGCTGATAGCAGTGTTCGTCATTGCTGCGGCGGCAGCGGCAACAGTGGCGGCCACGGTCATCATGAGGCAGCCGCGCAGAAGGACTGTCAGGGGAAAAAGAAGACCCAGAAACTCAGAAAAACCTTGAAATCATTTTTGCAAAGAGTTATATTTGGTAAAGTAAAAGGAATAAAATCTTCGGGGTCGGGTGTAAGTCCCAACCGGCGGTATAGTCCGCGACCCGCTCAAAGCGGCTGAACCGGTGACCTCCTGTATTTATGGCAGGGGGGATTCCGGTACCGACAGTATAGTCTGGACGAGAGAAGAGAACAAACTTACCGGAATACACATATTCCGTAAGCAGTTTCATAGGGAAAGGTAATAAACCCCGGACCATGGTGTCCGGGGTTCTTTCTATCCGAAGGAAGGAGCGGAACATTTCTATCCTTCTATGTGACGGTCTCTCCTTAGATAAGTTCCTTTTTCAAAAAGAATAACAGCCCTGGAGAGGGCGGGAAAAGGAGTGATCAAAATGTCAGAGCAGACACAGAATGTGACGGCAAACAACAGGACGGTGAAGGTGGTCAAAATGGGGGTGATGGTAGCAATCTCGGTCGCCCTGGTGTACCTGATCCACTTTCCCATTTTCCCGGCAGTCTCATTTCTCGAGTATGACCCGGCTGATATACCGATCCTGATCGGCACATTTGCCTTTGGACCTCTGGCCGGACTTGTGCTGACCCTGGTGACGTCCATTGTCCAGGGACTGACCGTAAGCGCGGGCAGTGGGCTTTACGGTATTCTTATGCATGTGATAGCCACAGGCGTTCTCGTAGCTGTTTCAGGAGGGATTTATCACAGAAAGAAGACGAGAAAAGCGGCGGTCATCGGACTGGTGTGCGGTATGGCAGCCATGACGGCGGCGATGATAGGGGCAAACATGGTCATTACCCCGATCTTTATGGGTGTGCCGGCAAGCGCGGTGTGGGAGCTGATGCCTTTTATAGCGGCTTTTAATATCATGAAAGCAGGGATCAATGGAGCGGTTACCTTTATCCTGTATAAAAGGATGGCGAATTTCCTCCGCAGATAATGTGTAAATAAAAAAGTGTCAATAACTTTTGAAAATGTCACTTTTTTAAGAGGGGGCCCTCCTAAGATACGGACTGTTGTTTTTCAAAAAACAGTTCGTACAGGAATTTCAGGGACAGATTATAGTCCTCCATCCACCAAATGGCTTTCCATTCCGCACTGCTATGACGCAGTTGCAGATGTGGTTCCACAATGGTCTTTACTTTTTTAGGAACTTTTATGTTTGCGT
>DWYM01000020.1 GCA_019118665.1 Candidatus Mediterraneibacter intestinipullorum | reverse complement strand
CTTGTGTTATACTTGCCATGCGAGGAACTCCTTTGTTAGTATTTTGGGTTTGGCGATTCAAATATAACACAAAAGAGGCTATCCTCGCTTTTTAAATATTCAGTTGTAACACATGTATTGTAATCCTACAGGGTTTATCAGATTTTCACGAAAAGACTCTTGAAGAATGTCGGAATTTTGTGTATAGTAATTTTATTGTGTAAATGAAAGTTAGGAGGAAACCTGATTATGGGAGAAATGATTATGATGATTCTCTGGATAGCAGTGATGTTCGGAGTGATGTGGCTGCTGCTTTTGCGCCCTCAGAAGAAAGAACAGAAGAGACTCCAGGCCATGCTTGCCTCCATGGAGGTAGGAGACACGGTTCTGACGACAAGCGGATTCTATGGTGTGATCATCGATATTACAGATGATGATGTGATCGTTGAATTTGGAAACAATAAGAACTGCCGCATCCCGATGCAGAAGGCTGCGATCGCCCAGATCGAGAAGCCGAACGCGGAGTAGTACTATGCGTTGAAATGAATCGCAAAAGGAGAAGATCTGACGACAGCAGCCAGATTTTCTCCTTTTTGTATGCCCTGACGCAACTGCGGCGCTTTTTTTATATGCTGAGAAAAATTCCAGAGTGCCCTCTATTTTTATGGCTGAAATACTTGAAACGTGCCCGGAAATGCGGTATGATTAGTATTAACATTTTTTATTGAAGGGATGAATAGACATGAAAATGAAGGTCGGAGTGATAAAAGGGGATGGGATCGGCCCTGAGATCGTGGATGAGGCTCTGAAAGTACTTGACAGGATCGCGGAGACGTACGGACATTCCTTTTCTTATATACAGCTTCTCATGGGCGGGGCGTCCATCGATGTCAACGGTCTCCCGCTGACGGAGGAGACTTTGGCGGCGGCAAAGACGTGCGACGCGGTTCTCATGGGTTCGATCGGCGGGGATGCAAAAACCTCTCCATGGTATCGGCTTGAACCGGAAAAACGTCCGGAAGCAGGCCTGTTACAGCTGCGAAAAGGTTTGAACCTGTTTGCGAATTTAAGACCGGCAGTGCTCTACGATGAGCTGAAAGGAGCATGTCCTTTAAAAGCGGAGATCGCGGACAGAGGATTTGACATGATGATCATGAGAGAGCTGACAGGAGGTCTGTATTTTGGAAAACGCAGTACCCTGGAAGAGGACGGCGTTTTCGTGGCAAGGGATGAACTTACATACAGCGAGACTGAGATCCGCAGGATCGCAAAGCGAGGTTTTGATATCGCCATGAAGAGGAGGAAGAAGGTGACCAGCGTGGACAAGGCGAATGTATTGGACTCCTCCCGCCTCTGGAGAAAAATTGTCGAAGAAGTGGCGGCAGATTACCCGGAAGTGACGCTTGAGCACATGCTTGTAGACAACTGCGCCATGCAGTTGGTGAAGGACCCGGCGCAGTTTGATGTGGTCCTCACGGAAAACATGTTCGGCGATATACTTTCAGACGAGGCCAGCATGGTGACCGGCTCCATTGGAATGCTTGCGAGCGCCAGCTTAAACGATACGAAATTCGGTCTCTATGAGCCCAGCGGAGGCTCCGCGCCGGATATTGCGGGAAAAGGCATTGCTAACCCGATCGCAACGATCCTGTCCGCCTCAATGATGCTGAGATATTCTTTTGATCTGGATGAGGAGGCGGATGCAGTCGAGAGGGCGGTGGAGATGGTACTGAAAGAAGGATACCGGACCATCGATATCATGTCAGAAGGAAAGAAACAGATCGGTACGAAAGAGATGGGAGACTTGATCTGTAGATATATAAAATAGGATGATGTTCAGCGGGAAGATCTGCGTAAAAGCGAGGTGGCGCGCTGAACCAGTTTATTGAGAAAGTGAGGAATGACATATGAGAAGTGATACAGTAACAAAAGGCGCTCAGCAGGCGCCGCACAGGTCGCTGTTCAACGCTCTCGGGATGACGCAGGAAGAGCTGGACCGCCCATTGATCGGCGTGGTCAGCTCCTACAATGAGATCGTTCCCGGGCACATGAACCTTGACAAGATCACAGAGGCAGTCAAGCTGGGAGTCGCGATGGCAGGAGGAACTCCGATCATGGTACCGGCGATCGCTGTATGTGATGGGATCGCCATGGGGCACATCGGCATGAAATATTCTCTGGTGACAAGAGATCTTATCGCTGATTCCACTGAGGCGCTTGCCATGGCGCATCAGTTCGACGGACTGGTGATGATCCCCAACTGTGATAAGAATGTCCCGGGTCTTCTGATGGCGGCGGCTCGGGTGAACATCCCGACTATTTTTGTCAGCGGAGGTCCGATGCTGTCCGGGTGTGTAAAAGGTGGAAAAGCAAGTCTTTCCAGCATGTTTGAGGCAGTGGGAGCTCATGCGGCGGGGAAGATAACAGATGAAGATCTCAGCGAATATGAAAATAAAGCGTGTCCCACATGCGGTTCCTGTTCCGGCATGTATACTGCCAACAGCATGAACTGCCTGACCGAGGCTCTCGGGATGGGGCTGCGCGGAAACGGCACCATACCTGCTGTCTATTCCGCGCGTATCCAGCTTGCGAAACATGCGGGCATGCAGGTCATGGAGCTGGTGAGAAAGAACATCCGTCCCAGGGATATCATGACAGAGGACGCCATGCTCAATGCCCTGACCGTTGATATGGCCCTTGGATGTTCCACAAACAGCATGCTCCATCTTCCGGCTATCGCTCATGAGATCGGCATGGACTTTGAGATAGACTTTGCCAATACGATCAGTGAGAAGGCCCCGAACCTGTGCCACCTTGCTCCGGCGGGACATACATATATAGAGGACCTGAATGAGGCGGGCGGCGTATATGCGGTCATGAACGAGCTGAACAAGAAGGGTCTCCTGCATACAGACTGCTTGACGGTCACAGGAAAGACCATTGGCGAGAATATCGCGGGATGCGAGAATAGAAATACGGAGGTGATCCGCCCTGTTGACAATCCGTACAGCGAGACAGGAGGGCTGGCTGTATTAAAGGGAAATCTGGCCCCTGACGGCAGTGTGGTAAAACGCTCCGCGGTGTGCGACGAAATGCTTGTCCATGAGGGACCCGCAAGGATCTTTGAGAGTGATGAGGAGGCGACAGAGGCGATCAAATCCGGGAAGATCAATCCGGGAGATGTGATCGTGATCCGCTATGAGGGGCCAAAGGGAGGTCCCGGAATGAGAGAGATGCTGAACCCGACCTCAGCTATCGCGGGATATGGCCTGGGCTCGACGGTGGCTCTGATCACAGACGGAAGGTTCAGCGGAGCCTCCAGAGGCGCGTCGATCGGGCATGTTTCGCCGGAGGCTGCAGTGGGCGGTCCGATCGCGCTCGTGGAAGAAGGGGATATTATCAAGATCAATATTCCGGAGTTGAAGCTGGAGCTGGATATAACGGATGAGGAAATGGCGGAGAGAAAAGCAAGATGGCAGCCCAGGGAGCCCAAGGTGAAGACCGGATACCTGGCAAGGTACGCATCCATGGTGACCTCGGGGAACAGGGGGGCCATACTGGAAGTCCCGAAGGGAAATTGACCGGTCCAGGGAAAGGGAGAATTGGCAGGAAATATGCATACCTGCGCAGAAAAGATACAGAAAGAGGGTACAGCATGCAGTTAAACGGAGCAGAGATCGTAATAGAGTGTTTAAAAGAACAGGGCGTGGATACTGTGTTCGGTTATCCGGGCGGCGCTATCTTAAATGTGTATGATGAGCTGTATAAGCACAGGAACGAGATCCGTCATATCCTGACTTCCCATGAACAGGGCGCGTCACACGCGGCGGATGGATATGCCCGCGCGACCGGAAAAGTCGGCGTGTGTTTTGCAACCAGCGGACCGGGTGCCACGAATCTTGTCACCGGGATCGCCACGGCGTACATGGATTCTATTCCCATTGTGGCGATCACCTGTAATGTGGGTGTGTCCCTTCTTGGGAAAGACAGCTTCCAGGAGATCGACATCGCGGGGATCACAATGCCCATTACAAAATACAGTTTTATTGTCAAAGATGTAACAAAACTGGCTGATACGATACGGAAGGCGTTCCGCATCGCAAGGACCGGGAGGCCGGGGCCTGTGCTGGTGGATATACCGAAGGATGTCACGGCGGCGGTCACGGAATATCAGAAAGAGGAATTGGGGAAATATATCCCGGATCAGCCTCATATGAATGAAGAGGAGATCGGGCGTGTAATGTCCATGCTGGAGGCATCTGAGAAACCATATGTCTTTGTCGGCGGCGGTGCCGTCCTCTCCGGCGCCAGCGGCGAGGTGAAAGAGTTTGTAGAAAAGCTGGACGCCCCGGTGACGGATTCTCTTATGGGAAAGGGAGCGTTCCCGGGAACAGATCCGCGCTATACCGGCATGCTGGGAATGCACGGCACAAAGACGTCCAACTATGGGGTCAGTGAATGCGATCTCCTTGTAGTCATAGGCGCCAGGTTCAGCGACCGTGTTACAGGAAATACAGAAACATTCGCAAAAAACGCGAAGGTTATCCAGATTGATATCGACCCGGCTGAGATCAATAAAAATATCATTGTTACCGAGGAACTGATCGGGGATGTAAAAGAAGTGCTGAAGATACTCAATAAGCGCCTGAAACAGCAGCGTCATCCGGATTGGATGGAAAAGATCCGGTCATACAAGGAGAAATATCCGCTGAAATATCATCCCGACGCGCTGACAGGTCCGTTTATCGTGGAGGAGATCTACCGCCAGACAAAAGGAGACGCCCTGATCGTCACAGAGGTGGGACAACATCAGATGTGGGCCGCCCAGTACTATAAGTACACAAAGCCCAGGACGCTCCTTACATCCGGAGGTCTTGGGACAATGGGATATGGTCTTGGCGCTTCCCTGGGGGCAAAGACCGGATGTCCGGATAAGACGGTAGTGAATATTGCGGGTGACGGCTGCTTCCGCATGAATATGAATGAGGTCGCGACAGCGGCAAGACATAATATCCCGGTCATCCAGGTGGTGATCAACAATCATGTGCTCGGCATGGTGCGCCAGTGGCAGGATCTCTTCTATGATGAAAGGTATTCAGCCACGGTGCTACGGGATGCGGTGGATTTTGTAAAGCTGGCGGAGGCTATGGGAGCAGAGGGCATCCGGGCTGAATCTCAGGAGCAGTTCAGAGAAGGTTTTGCAAGGGCTCTGGAATTGAATAAGCCTGTTGTCATCGACTGCCAGATCGACAGTGACGACAAGGTATGGCCTATGGTGGCGCCCGGCGCCGCGATCAGCGAGGTGTTTGATGAAGAAGACATGGCAAAATGAGCTGTGCATATAGAAAAGAGAGAAAACAGGAGGTAAGGAAAATGAGCAGAGTGTACAATTTTTCAGCAGGGCCGGCAGTGCTGCCGGAAGAAGTGCTGAAGGAGGCGGCGGCAGAGATGCTAGACTACAGGGGGACAGGGATGTCCGTGATGGAGATGAGCCACCGGTCCAAAGCGTTCGAGGAGATCATCACTACCGCGGAGCAGGATCTGAGGGATCTGATGGGAATCCCGGACAACTATAAGGTTCTGTTCCTTCAGGGCGGCGCTTCCCAACAGTTTGCCATGATTCCTATGAACTTGATGAAGAACCGCGTCGCGGACTACATCATTACGGGACAGTGGGCAAAGAAAGCCGCAAAAGAGGCGGAGAAATATGGAAAGGTGAACAGGATCGCCTCCTCCGAGGACACGACGTTCTCCTATATTCCGGACTGCTCAGACCTTCCGGTGTCCGAAGACGCGGATTATGTCTATATCTGTGAGAACAACACGATCTACGGCACAAAGTTCAAAGAGCTGCCGGACACAAAGGGAAAGACTCTTGTGGCTGACGTATCTTCCTGTTTTCTGTCTGAGCCTGTGGATGTGACCAAATATGGGATTATTTACGGCGGGGTACAGAAAAATATCGGACCGGCAGGTGTTGTGATCGTCATCATCCGTGAAGATCTGATCACGGAAGACGTGTTTCCGGGGACTCCTACCATGCTTACATACAAGACTCACGCAGACGCGGGATCCCTTTACAATACACCTCCGGCATATGGGATCTATATCTGCGGCAAAGTGTTCAAATGGATCAAAGCGCAGGGCGGGCTTGAGGTCATGAAGGAGAAAAATGAAAAGAAGGCGAAAGTGCTCTATGACTTCCTGGATCAGAGCGCTCTCTTTAAGGGAACCGTGGAGAAAAAAGACCGTTCTCTTATGAATGTTCCTTTTGTGACAGGGGATGCTGATCTGGATGCGAAATTTGTGAAAGAAGCGAAGGCGGCGGGGCTTGAAAATCTGAAGGGACACCGGAGCGTGGGAGGAATGCGCGCCAGCATCTACAACGCGATGCCTTATGAAGGTGTTGTGGCACTCGTTGAGTTTATGAAAAAGTTCGAAGAGGAGAATCGGTAAAATGTTTAAATATCACTGCCTGAATCCCATCGCCCATGTGGGCCTGGATCAACTGGATGAAAATTATGTAAATACAGACAATGCGGAGGAGGCGGATGCCATCCTTGTCAGAAGCGCCAAGATGCATGAGATGGAATTTTCCAGAAACCTGAAAGCGATCGCGCGCGCCGGGGCGGGGGTGAACAACATCCCGCTGGACCGCTGCGCTGAGGAAGGGATCGTTGTATTCAATACGCCGGGAGCGAATGCGAACGGTGTAAAAGAGCTGGTGATCGCGGGAATGCTCCTGGCTGCCCGCGATATCATCGGAGGAGTCAACTGGGTGCAGGAGTATGAGGAAGAAGGGGACATCGCCAAGATCACGGAAAAGAAGAAAAAGGCATTTGCCGGGACAGAGATCCAGGGGAAGAAGCTGGGCGTGATCGGACTTGGGGCGATCGGAGTCCTGGTGGCAAACGCGGCCGTACATCTGGGCATGGAGGTATACGGATACGATCCATTTGTGTCCGTAGATTCCGCATGGAGGCTGTCTCGCAGCATTTATCATGCCCAAACAGTTGACGAGATTTATAAAGAGTGCGATTATATCACAGTACATGTGCCTGCCACTAAGGAGACAACAGGCATGATCGACAAGAACGCGGTCAGCCTTATGAAAAAAGGCGTTGTGATCCTGAACTTTGCCCGCGATGTGCTGGTGAACCAGGAGGATATCGTGGATGCCCTTGTGTCCGAAAAAGTGCGCTGCTATGTGTCTGATTTCCCGACAAAAGAGATAGTGGGAGTGAGGGGGGCGATCGTCATCCCGCATCTGGGAGCTTCCACGGAGGAATCCGAGGACAACTGCGCGGAAATGGCCGCGGCAGAGGTGAAGGATTTTCTTGAAAACGGAAACATCACGCATTCTGTCAATTTCCCGGATTGCGATATGGGAGAAAAGGGCAAGGGGCCGAGGGTTACGATCCTTCATAGAAACATCCCGAACATGCTCGGACAGTTTACCGGGCTGATGGCGGAAAAAGGGATCAATATCTCTGTTATGACCAATAAAAGCCGCAAAGGGTATGCTTACACTATGATGGATGTGGATGCCGATATCCCGGCGGAAGTGGAAACGCAGCTTGCGGCTGTGGATGGAGTGCTCAAAGTAAGAGTTCTTTAAAACGAGCTCTTTCTGAGTATGTAAGATAAAACGTAAGCGCCAAATATTCCTGCGGATTTCCTGATCCTCAAGTTTTACCTATAATTGTAGTCGAAAGATATTTAGACTATTTCACTACAATTATGGAGGATAGGTTATGGCAGGTACTCGCAAAGCCCGGGTTCCGATGGCGGAACAGATCCGGCTTATCAATGAATGCCGCCAGAGCGGCATGACAGATGCCGACTGGTGTCGTGAAAACGACATTGCGGTAAGCACCTTTTACAACTGGGTCAGCCGCTGTCGGAAAGCGGCAGCGGATCAGATCCCGGCTGCGAATTATGGTCATCTTGAGGTCCCCCGCCCGAAACAGGACGTGGTTCCCATTGACATTGTTCCGGATCATATTCCGGAACAGCATACAGCATCACAGATGCAAAACGCGTACCTTGACAATTCACATACGATTGAAGTTGCTATAAAGGATATCACAGTCCGCATCAGCAATGATGCAGATCCGGTCCTGCTCACCAGGACATTCCGACTGCTTCAGGAGCTCTCATGTTAGGGGATATCTCCGGACTTGAGAAGATCTACATTGTCTGCGGCTACACTGATATGCGGAAATCCATTGACGGACTCTGCGCTGTTATCGAAGACCAGCTCAAGATGGATCCATCGTCCAGTGCTCTCTTTCTTTTCTGTGGAAGAAGACGGGACAGGATCAAAGCTTTGTTCCGTGAACCGGATGGCTTCGTACTGATCTACAAACGGTTGTCTGTCCGCGGCGGCTATCAATGGCCCAGGAAGCAGTCGGAGGTCCGGAATCTTTCCTGGCGGGAGTTTGACTGGCTGATGTCGGGGATCGATATCGACCAGCCCAAGGCCCTCAAAGCAGAGTGAAAAGCATCTGGATTTCTCAAAAAATCCTGCACAGAAAAATCCGGAAATTCCTTGTAGATTCGGCATTTTTCAGGAGCCATTTTCCTTTAGTAACAGCTCCGTTTCTGGTATAATAAAGGTATCAAATCCGAGGAGAGAAACGATGGCTTCCAGTGCGAAAGATATCCAGCTTCGAGAGCTGAAAGATAC
>DWYM01000019.1 GCA_019118665.1 Candidatus Mediterraneibacter intestinipullorum | reverse complement strand
GGCAGCTCCAGGTCTATAACAGCAGGGACTATAACCTGTTTCCTATGAGACCTTTGGGCTGGAAATCCCCACAGACTGTATTGAAGGAATTTATTCAGCATGGTGTAACATATGTTTGACAAACCTACATGTTTCAATGAGAAACCGCATTTAGTTGCGCGATGACAGCACAGCCCCATTTCCCATATATTCTGTCCCCATTTTAGTTGACCGGCGCTGCAAATACAGGCATCCGGCATTTTTTGTATATATTTATGGAACTGTGCAGAAATCCGTTGACTTTTATTGGTAAACATGCTACACTGAGCCAGTATTGTTCCTCTTCAGGATCAGTACAGAAACTTATTTATTTTTTCTTAATGGAGGGCAACACAATGACAGGTACAGTGAAATGGTTTAACAACCAGAAAGGTTATGGATTCATCTCTGATTCAGAGGGAAACGATATCTTCGTTCACTATTCGGGACTTGTAATGGATGGATTCAAGACTCTGGAGGAAGGCCAGGCTGTTGAATTTGAAGTGACAGAAGGCGCTAAGGGGCCGCAGGCAACGAATGTAGTAAAACTTTAATCAGATTTTTTAATGTACCTTTTAATATATAAACAGACCTGAAAACAGACTTGATTTATTATTAAAAAGCAATACAGAGAAATGAGATTAAGAAAGATCACCGGGCAATAACTTACTTGTCCGGTGATCTTTTTCACATTTTACAACTCGTTTTTGATATTGGAGACATATGCTTCCGGGGCGTCCCACACGTCAAATCCGCTTCCTCGCAAGATGTCCGCCACTCTTGCCGGATCATCGCATTTCAGGATGGCAGAGGCATACTCTCCGTTGGCAAAGGCATACATATATTCAATGTTCACCTCACCGTCCACGATCTGATGCATGGCGCGGCTTAAGGAGCCGGTCTCGTGGGGCACTTTAAGCGCCACCACATCAGTGAGCATTGCCGTGATGCCGTTTTCTTTCAGGACTGCCTTGCCCTTGTTAGGATCAGATACGATCATGCGGAGCATACCGTACTCTGTTGTGTCCGCCAGGCTGAGCGCGACAATGTTCACATCATTCCCGGCAAGGACAGAGAGCACTTCGTCCAGCCTTCCTTCACGGTCTTCCAAAAATACCGACAACTGTTGGATCATGATTCCCATAACTTCTACCTCCCTCTGCTATTTCAAATTCCTTTTCTCGATCACACAGACTGCCTTACCCTCGCTTTTCTGGATCAAGTCAAAGCGCTAAATCAACTTTTCTTCCCGGTCAGCTTTTCTTCCCAATCCTTTTCCCGGAATCCGGTCAGGACCGTATCTCCATCCACCAGGATTGGACGCTTTACGAGCATGCCGTCCGTGGCAAGGAGCGCAAGCTGCTCCTCCTCGCTCATATCCGGGAGCCTGTCCTTTAATTTCATCTCTTTATAGAGGTTGCCGCTTGTGTTAAAAAAGCGCTTCAGCGGCAGCCCGCTCTTCCGATGCCACTCTTTCAGCTGCTCTGCTGTGGGATTGTCTCCCTTGATATCGCGCAGTTCAAGCTGCACTCCTTTTTCTTCCAGCCATTTCTTCGCTTTTATGCATGTGCTGCACTTCGGGTAATATACAAATAACATCTTCATATCCTCCTTTTTCTCCTATATTAGCATAGATTTTTCATTGCTTCTACCAGATAATTGTACCTGTGTCAGCCCATCTTGTACAGATTTCAGATTAAAATTGTCCTGTTTTTTTGTCATGGTCGTAAATAAATACATTTTAGATATGCTCCGCATATTGCGAATTTCTGCTTTTATGTTAGAATAGAAGCGTCTTAGATTTTGTCTGACCGTACATGACCGGTCATTATATAAGGAGGAATCATCATGCACTGTTTTAGAAAGATAACTGAAGATCTGTACTCGGTCGGAGGAAACGACCGGAGGCTGGAACTGTTCGAGAACCTTTTTCCACTCACCAGAGGAGTTTCCTACAACTCCTATCTGCTCCTTGATGAGAAGACGGTTCTCTTCGATGCCACAGATGACGCCATCGGGCGCCAGTTCCTTGAGAATGTGAACGCCGTACTGGACGGACGTCCTCTGGATTATCTCGTGGTAAACCACATGGAACCGGACCACTGCGCCATGATCGAAGACCTTGTGCTCCGCTACCCGGATATAAAGATCATCGGGAATGCCAAGACATTTCCGATGATCAGCCAGTTTTTTGACTTTGACCTGGAAGGCAGGACCGTCACTGTAAAAGAAGGGAATACCTTCTCTACCGGCAAGCACACTCTTCATTTCCTGATGGCCCCCATGGTACACTGGCCGGAAGCGATGATGACTTACGATGAGACGGACAAGGTCCTTTTCTCCGCCGATGCATTCGGTATCTTCGGGGCGCTCAGCGGAAACATCTTCAATGATGAGCTCGATTTTGAAAAGGACTGGCTGGACGAGGCGCGCCGCTACTATACAAATATCGTAGGGAAGTACGGCATGCAGGTACAGAATGTCCTTAAGAAAGCCGCAGGTCTGGACATCAGCGTGATCTGCCCGCTGCACGGTCCTATCTGGCGCACGAATCTTGATTATATCATCGGGAAATATGATATCTGGAGCAGATATGAGCCGGAAGAAAAAGGCGTTATGATCGCCTATGCGTCCATGTATGGGAACACGGAGAACATGGTGGAAATTTTTGCCGCGAATCTTGCCGATGCAGGTGTAAAAAACATCCGGATACACAACATCTCCAAGACTCATGTATCCGAACTGATCTCCGACAGCTTTAAGTACAGCCACATCGTACTCGCCGCGCCGACCTACAACAACGGTATTTATCCGCTCATGGACACTTACCTGGAGGACATGAAGGCTCTCACGCTCCAGAACCGCACAGTGGCAGTCCTCGGTAACGGCACCTGGGCTCCCCAGTCCACCAAGCTCATAGCGGCAAAGGTCAGCGAGATGAAAAATATGCGTCTGCTGGAGACATCTGTCACCATCAAGTCCGCTGTCAAAGATTCCCAGCGGGAAGAAATTGTATCTCTCGCAAGACAAATCGCGGAAGAAGTGTTATAATAGCAGTTATCCTACATTTATATCTACGAAGGAGGAGTTCTTATGAAATTAGTTATCACCATGAGCCGTCGTTTCGGAACCGGGGCAAGCATCATCGCAAAAGAACTTTCCGAACGTCTCGATATTCCTGTATACGACAAGGCTTACATTGAGGAGCAGCTTCACGATCATATGTATGAGAGCGAGGCGGAAGCCATCCGCAAGCTGGCGGAAAAGCCTTGCATTATCCTTGGAAGGTGCGCTTCTGACATTCTGAAAGACAGGATGAATGTACTGAACATCTTCATATGCGCTGACAGAGAAGACCGCATCCGCAGGATCATGGGCAAGGAAGGCCTGACCTATGATGAGGCAAAGGAAAAGGTGGAGAGAACTGACGAGGAGAGAGCCTCCTATTATTATGAACATACCGGAAAGACCTGGGGTGATGTAAATGATTACCACATGATCCTGGACACTTCCGAACTGGGCGTGGAGAACTGCGCGGATATCCTGATGCATTATTTTGAGAAATGCGAGTATATTTAAATGGTATATTTATAACAAAAGACGCATTTAACTGCCTGCTCTTTTTTAGTCAGTTAAATGCGTCGTACAGCCATATATTTGCCAATCGTTTTGATTAACCTGTTATCTCAAGGGAAATTCCAATTTTCAGCTCTACTCTTTTAAACAGGCATTTAACGATTGTAACGCTTCACAATTCCCAGCAGTGCAATTAATATACCTGCAGCCGCTAAGAGAACAACAGACCACAATGCAACCGGTGCGTGATCGCCTGTAGCCAGGGAGGCCGCGTTAGCGGTTGTACCTTCAGAAGAATTCCCAGAAGGATCAACGGAACCTGGACTCTGTATATTCCTGAAAATAACTTCAATCGTTACATCACTGTCAGGCTGCAAATAAGTATAGGTGTTATTACCGTTGTCAGTCACTGCGATCTTATTTCCGTTTTCATCCATGACTATAACTTCAGCAATCTCTTTTCCTTCATCAGGAGTGACGGTGATAGTCACATTTTCGCCGGCACCAGGAGAATCATTGTCAATCTTAACCTCTCCATCTTCAGTATCTTTTACCGTGATATTGAAAGTAAAAGAGGCGACTACCGTAACGTCACATTCAGGCATAGTAAACCACGTCACTTCGCTATTGATATCTTCAAATTCCCCAGCAGAAGCCGACCAGCAGATAAAACCGTCCGCATTTCCGGCAATTGCTTCCAGATAAATCTGTGTGCCTGCAGTCACCTGGACCGGTTCATTGGAAACAGTACCGTCACCGGATTTAACTACTGTCAATGTATAAGTTTCAGCACTGCTGAAGTGTGCTACAAGCGCAGCATCCTCAGTTACAGCGAATCGATATGTAAGATCCTCAGAAACAAGAACATCGTCTTGATACCATCCCAAAAAGGTGCATCCATTCATAGGGTCTGCAGTTACCTTTGCATAACTTCCCAATGTGTACGAACCGCCGCCGGACACAGTTCCGGCGGTACTGTTGCTGGAAACACTGACGGTATAGACAGCATTTGAGGCAGCGGCGCCGGTAACGTTACTGTCGGGAGTGATACCGCGGCCATCTCCCGCAGTCAGAGTATATGAAGCGGAAGAACCTTCAGGAATGGCGATTTGCCGTTCGGATTCTTCCAGTGCAGGAACGATCGCAGTCAGGATATCGCCCTCAGCAATTTCCACATCGAAATAGCAGACGATTCGGGTGTTGGAAGAACTGGTCAGATCATACTCGTCTACGGCATAGCTCATAGTACCGTCATCAGTAGCTGTAATAGTAAGCGAATAATCAGTATCAGAAGGCAGAATAATGATTTTCTCGCCATCCGCATTCAGATACGCATAGACAGAACTTTCGGGGATATCTTGCGCAGTATCCTCAGTAATCGCCGCCGCAAGAGTGTTGGTATCTGTTCTGTATACTTCCACATCAACAGGACAATTGATATGTATAATACGGTAATTTGTACAGGAGAAATCCGTCTGATTCTCTTCGTAGTAGCTATCCTGAGACATAAGCCATGCCAGCGTAAGTTCAGGATAATGGGCCTGCGCAAGGCCTCCTTCAGCTACCATCGTGATCAGATTAGCAAGGTATTGCAGGGTATTTGTATCTTTGTTAAACAGATCGTTAAGAATACTTGCAAAAATGCGCCAAAGCGTATCTGTCAGCGTATCGCCAAGGTCTGATACAAAAGCAGCCGTCCCCCACAGATCAGAGTCAGCCAGAACATCTTTCACAAAATCAGAAAGATTGTCTTTTACTTTCTCCTTACGAGTTTCAATGCTGTCAAAATTCAGAGCAACCATAGGACTTACAATTTCGACGATCCGGTCAACCGTCAGTTCGCCAAAGAACTTTTCAAAAAACTTCTCAGCGGACATTTCTTCGTCCAGAAGATCTGTCAATGCTCCTCCGTTCAGCAATGCCATAATTTCACGGATACCCGCCTGAAAATCATAGTAGTAGGTTTCCCTGCCTCCGATCGCTCCATCAAACAGGAAGTCCGAAGATTCGTCCAATATCTCTCTGGTAGGAACATCATAATAATTAATGGAAATAAAGGGAGCGCCGCCGGGAAGGATTTTTGACCAGTCGGCAACAACCTCAAACTGAGTTCCATATTCCGGAATATCATAAGACGTATCTCCCTCGAAATTCCCATAGTAATTCAGCATATTGGAGCGCTGGGAAGCCAGTAGTCTGAATTATATCTGTCAAATCCCCAGGAAGTAGGCGCAACAAGAGGAACAATATCATTCAGATTGATGATATTGTGAATATTGGAATAATCTCCGCCGGAGGTATCGCTCTTCAACGCGCCCTGAGGAGCTTCAAATGTATAGACAAACAAGTCATCCTGGGCTACCGTTACATTCTCTCCCAGAGAGTAGCCGTCAACTAATTCACCTCCAACCATATTTGCAACACAGCCTGCGCGGCTGTAACCGACAAGCCAGATTTTGATTTCGCCGGTAATATGATTGTCTGCGATATACTCTTTCAGGAAGTTGAGGACATTCTGCTTCGCTTCAGAGAAGCCGGCATGCTCACCGGTCTTTCCGACAGTAAAGTTACTGGCCCATTCCTGACCGTAACCGCCGCCGCGCACCCCAACAGCGATCATGGTACTATTGTCGTACTGATTTATTTTTGATGCAGCTACCGCGCCAATGGAATCTTTTGCAGGCTCAGCATCCCAGAAATCATTTAATTTAAAATTATCATACCCTAAATCAGTCAGCAGCTTATACGCATTCATCCAACGAGTATTTTCCGCATCCACAGGAACGTCATTTCCATGTTCATCCGTCGCCCAACTGCCGGAATATCTGGACCAGGTAGTCAATTCAAAACACAAAGACATGGTCGCCAGATGGCTGTTGTAAGTGGCAGAGTCTTTTAAGAAATATCCGTCGGAGTAATAACAGGTTTCAGTTACGTCATCTTTGACGAGATAACCGGCAAAACTGAATTCATAAGGAGAAACTGTTATTTCTGCCGCAATTTCTCCAAAGACAAACTCCAGATCATCGGCATTTGTTACTTCATAGTAACATCCATCACTGGCCAGATCCGACATAAACAACCTGCCAAAATCAAGATTTGTACCGGAAAGACTGTGGAAGAAACCAAGGGAATAGATCGTGTATCCTTTTTCTTTGATCCCCGCCGCAGTATCATAGGCAGCATTGGCATATCTGTAGCTGCTATGATCAGAACTGGTATATTTTCCCGAAGCAGAAGTTGAACCGGATTCAGGAAGACCGTCTGAACAAAGAACAATATTTTTGATTATCTGGGCATTTTCGCCCGCAGGGATACCGTCAAGCAGCTCTTCTGCTCTCTGCAGAGCCTGATTGGTGTTCGTGCCGCCATTTGCGGGAATGCTGTTAATATAATTCGTCAAAGTGTCAATGTTATTAGTAAAAGTACAGCCGACAGAAGAACTGGTGTTCAGCCTGACGATAGCAACATAGTTTGTGCCACCAGCATTGAGAACTGCACTGCAGAATTTAATCGCTGCCTCCTTCTGTACTGTTCTGGGAGTTCCGCTCATACTTCCGGAAGTATCCAGAATTAGCACGGTATAGCGAGAGAACCCTGTATCTTCGTTTAAAGCATTCTGATTACTGTATTCCTGTGCAGTATTTTTTTTCTACAGTAAGCCCATCAGCAGTAAGATATTCATCTTTTGTAATATCTTGATCCTGATCACCGTCATCTACCTCAGAGGCTGTTTTGTCAGTTGTTTCCGCAGATCCAGGTGCCGGATCTTCTGTATTCAGATCACTGGTATTCTCTGCAGTTGTGGATGTTTCTGACACAGGCTCAGTGAAATCACTGATTTCTTCAGCCATGCTCGTAAGCGGCAGAATACTGATACTCAGTACCAGTGCCAGAAACAGAGCTGTAAAACGTTTAAATACTTTCCGCATTTGAATTTTCTCCTTTTATCAGATTGTAAAATTTTTTGTCCAGCGTTGATGGGGAGAGTCTCGTTTTCTCCCATGGCAACAGGATACAATAACATATGTCTTCTTCATTTCTATATAATCAGAGATTTCCTAAGTTATAATGTCCATCATCTCCAAGGTATATCGGAATATCCGCGGGCATGCAAAAGGCAGGACGAACTCCATTTTTTTCATCCCCATTAATGGTGCCCACACCACCGCTTCCTATAATACCATTACTTCCTACGCCGCAGACCACATTGTCGTACCAGGCGACAGGGGTCCGCAGCCACCAGGGTACTGCTTCACCAGTTTCGAAACAGGCAATTCGCTGCTCATTATTGTAAAAGTACTTCAGGGCTTCTCCTTCAGATAAAATAATACCGGACCCTGGTTTCCCGACTTCAGTGGCTGACAGCAGAAAGACTTTGCGTTCGATCTCAATAACACTGTCTCCGCCGCCGTGCAGACTTTCCCTTGCGGTAATGGGTATCTCTGTGGGAACGACGAGATCGGCCGCATCTGGAGACAGCTTACGGAGAAAATCCTGTTCCAGCATCTGATCTATTTCGCTGTTTTCATAATAGCCGGAATAAGGGGTGTTCACATTAAAGATGCTTGTCTCGTCAAGAAGATATTTTCGAAGCAGCAGGCAATTCCCAGTGTTGTTGTAGTCATCGGTAAGCACAAGATATGGGACAAGCCTATCGTCTTCGGGAATAAGAAGTGTATATTCCAACTCCTCCTTTTCCTCAGTATATGCAAGGTCGCCTAAAACGGAAGGCGGCCTGTCAGTATCAGAATCACATCCGGATATACACGCCACACATATTGCAACGGCTGTAATATTTACAAGAGTTCGACATAACATTGACGCAGAAATCATTTCCATCCTCCTATTCTGTCAAGCCCCAAATGGTCATTTTCGGGCTTTTGTGATTTTTATACCTCTGCAGACAGAGCCACTTGGTGATGAGCAGTCATTGTATGGGACTGAATTGCTTAACTTTCTCCTTTTATCAGATTGTAATTTTTTTGTCTGACAACAGTGGGGAGGATCTCGTTTTCTCCCGGAGCAACTAAGACATAATATCCATCATCTCTAGGGTATATCGGAATATCCGCGGGCATGCAAAAGGCAGGACGAACTCCATTTTTTTCATCCCCATTAATGGTGCCCACACCGCCGATTCCTATAATACCATTGCTTCCTACGCCGCAGACCACATTGTCGTGCGCGACAGAGGGAGTCCGCAGCCACCAGGGTACTGCTTCACCAGTTTCAAAACAGGCAATTCGCTGCTCATTATTGTAAAAGTACTTCAGGGCTTCTCCTTCAGTTAAAATGGTTCTGGACCCTGGTTTCCCCACTTCAGTGGCTGACAGCAGAAAGACTTTGCGTTCGATCTCAATAACACTGTCTCCGCCAACGTGCAGACTTTCCCTTGCGGTAATGGGTATCTCTGTGGGAACGATGAGATCGGACGCGTCTGGAGACAGCTTACGGAGAAAATCCTGTTCCAGCATCTGATCTACTTCGCTGTATTCATAATAGCCGGAATAACGGGCGTTCACATTAAAGATGCTTGTCTCGTCAAGAAGATATTTTCGAAGCAGCAGACAATTTCCAGTGTTGTTGTAGTCATCGGTAAGCACAAGATAAGGAACAAGCGTATCGTCTTCGGGAATAAAAAGTGTATATTCCAACTCCTCCTTTTCCGCAGTATATGCAAGGTCGCCTAAAACGGAAGGCGGCTTGTCAGTATCAGAGCCACATCCGGATATACACGCCACACATATTGCAGCAACTGTAATATTTACAAAAGTTCGACATAACATTGACGCAGAAATCATTTCCCCCTCCTATTCTGTCAAGCCCCATATGGTCATCTTTCGGGCTTTTATGATTTTTATACCTCTACAGACAGAGGCATTTGGTGATGAGCAGTCATTGTATGGGACTGAATTGTTTAAATCAAGTATCATTTTATGATCTCCTATTCATAGTATAAAGACTCTGGAAATAAATGTAAATAGAAACAAAGCTTTTTTATTTTTTAACACTTGTTTTAATGACAGATAAAATGATATCCCACATTTTCTGTTAACGAAGTATAAATATTATTAGAGATATTTTTAAAAGAATATTGCAGAAATTTTCAACTACGATTATAAGGAAGAACAAAGGATTAGGAAATCCGCAGGAGTATTTGGTGCTTATGTATTATAAAATAAGGACGGAGCCGTAATGATTAGGCTCCGTCCTTAGTCTCTTTAATCTGCTTATTCCGCAGCATCCGTCCCGGCTGTATCCGTGCTTCCGTCCTCAGCGGCCGTGTCATCCGTAGTCCCAGCGTCCTCTGCGGCATCTGTGGAAGCGTCATCCGCTGCGGCATCTGTGGAACTATCTTCCGCTGTGCCGTCTTCCGATGTTCCGTCTGTTCCATCGCCGGTGGTTTCCTCATCGGAGGTGATGAGCGTCACACCCAGATCGTCAAAGTCTACTTTATTCCATACTTTTTGGTTGACCTCGATGCCCGCGGCGTCTCTCCACTCTTCAAGCAGGGAATCGTACTGTTCCTGTCTTCTCTGCTCAACGATATTTTCCTTCTCCTGATCTGTCGCCTCCCTGTCGAGCAGGCTGGTCAGTCTGCCTACATAAAGGCCTGAATCCGTTTCGATCACGTCTGTCACATCACCTTCTGCACCGAGTGCGTCTGCGGCAGCCACCAGATCCTCATTGGGAGCCGTGCTCTCTGAATCAAATGTAGACGTCTGCACCTCCGCTCCCAGTTCTGAGGCAGCCGTTTCTACATCTTCACCGTTCTTCACTCTGTCTGAGAGATCCTGCGCGGATGTTTTAAGAGCTTCTTTCTCCTCATCCGTCAGCTCCGTGGAATTTCCCGAGTCATCTGTTGTCGTATAAGAGAAGAACACATACTGCATACTCTTCTGCGCTGCCTCTTCATCAGACACTTCCTCGTCAACGCCCTCTCTCATCTTGCTGTACATCTTGTTCTGGATCTTTGAAAGTTCAAGGAATTTCTCGATATACTTCTGGTATCCGGACACCATCTCTTTTGCCTCGTCCGTATTGTCCTCGCTGAACTGAGCCGCCGCATCCTTGATCGCTTTCTGTTCATCCTCGGAGAGCGTAACCTCGTAATCAGCCGCGTGCTGGGAAATGATATACAGATTCTCCAGGTTCTCCATGATGGTGTCTTTCATAGACTCTTCGTATGTCTTGCCATCGCCTGCGTCCTGAGCCCACATCTCCTCCGCAGTCGTTCCCATCATGCCGGCATAGTTTGTCTCATACTCTCCCTGCAGCATCCTCGCGTAGAAATTTGCCACTCCCAGGGGGATCTCCTCATCTCCCACTGTCGCAACAACCGCATCTGTATCGATCGGACCGCCGCATCCTGTTACAGTCATTGCCGCCAGGGCACCTGCCGCTGCCAGGACCGCCGCCTTTTTTCCAAACCGTACCATAATTAGCCTCCTCTTTTCTCTTTGTATCCTGCATGCCTGATATACCCGGCATACACGACGGAAATTCTTCTGTGAATCCCGCATACACTGATACATTATATCGTGTTTTCCCTAAACTAACAAGTATGAATCACAAAATGTTTACACTTCTCCGCCAGTGCGCAGGCCGCTGACGCAGATCCCATATAATGACTAAAATATCTCTACAGCCTGAGAGCCCGGATGTCTTCCAGTATCCCGCGGAGGAACTCGAGAACATCTTCTCCCTTCTCCTTCCCGCTCCTGCCCTTTTTCCTGTATAGAAAATAGGGCGGCTCCTCCGTCCTGAACACAAGATCATTTCGGTAAGACTGGAGAAGCGCAGGTATTTTCTGTGGATCGATCTTCGCTTTCTCGTACATTGTAAACTTAAAATCCTGTCCTTTCTGCTCTACCGTTGTCACATACGCCGAGTGCGCCAGACCCTTCAGAGCCGCGATATGGAGGAGCTGCTGCACTTTTTTGGGAATATCTCCGAAACGGTCGATCAATTCTTCTGTCATATCATCCATCTCTTCTTCATTTTCGATGGCAGCGATCCGTTTATAAATATCCAGCTTCTGATACTCATTTTTAATGTAGGATTCCGGAATATAGGCGTCAATGTTCAGATCCACCGACGTGCTGAAGCTTTCTTCATCCTCGCCGCCTTTAAGCTTTCTCACCGCTTCGTTGAGCATCTTGCAGTAGAGATCATACCCTACTGCCTCCATATGCCCGCTCTGCGCTTCCCCCAGCAGATTGCCCGCGCCCCGGATCTCCAGGTCGCGCATGGCGATCTTAATGCCGGATCCCAGATCGGTAAATTCCCGGATCGCCGAAAGCCGTTTCTCCGCCACTTCTTTCAGGAGCTTATCCCTCCGGTAGAGAAGGAACGCATATGCCATCCGGCTGGAACGTCCCACCCGCCCCCGGAGCTGGTAAAGCTGGGACAGCCCGAACCGGTCCGCATCCTGGATGATCATAGTATTGGCATTGGGAATATCCAGCCCGGTCTCGATGATCGTAGTAGAGACAAGCACGTCAATATCCCCATTGATGAAATCATACATGATGTCCTCCAGCTCTCTCTCCCGCATCTGCCCATGTGCAAACGCAACGTTTGCCTCCGGCACGAGCTGCTGGATCCTGCCCGCCACATCCGCGATATCCGTTACCCGGTTGTACACATAATAGACCTGTCCGCCTCTTGCCAGCTCTCTGTCGACCGCTTCGCGCACCACCTCGTCATTATACTCCATAACATAGGTCTGGATGGGCATCCTGTCGTGGGGCGCTTCCTCCAGGACGCTCATATCCCTGATCCCGATCAGGCTCATGTGGAGAGTCCTTGGGATAGGCGTGGCGGTCAGGGTGAGCACATCGATATTTTCTTTGAGCTTCTTGATCTTTTCCTTATGCGTTACGCCGAACCGCTGTTCCTCGTCAATGATGAGAAGCCCTAGGTCTTTATACCCCACATCCCTGGACAGGACGCGGTGAGTTCCGATGACGATATCCACCATGCCCTTCTTCAGGTCCTCCACCGTCTTTTTCTGCTGATATGACGTGCGGAACCTGCACAGCAGGTCAATACGCACCGGAAAATCTTTGAGGCGCTGCACAAATGTGTTGTAATGCTGCTGCGCCAGGATCGTAGTCGGAACAAGATACACGACCTGCTTCCCCTCCTGAACCGCCTTAAAAGCAGTCCGGATGGCGATCTCTGTCTTTCCGTATCCCACGTCCCCGCAGATCAGGCGGTCCATGATCTTTGTACTCTCCATGTCGCGCTTCGTATCCTCAATAGCCTGGAGCTGGTCCTCCGTCTCCTCAAAAGGAAACATTTCCTCAAATTCTTTCTGCCAGATCGTGTCCGGGCCATAGACAAAGCCTTCGGAGCGCTGGCGCGCGGCGTACAGCCTCACCAGATCCTCCGCAACGCTCTGGACAGCTTTCTTTACCTGGCTTTTTGTCTTTCCCCACTGGACCGTCCCCAGTTTGTTCAGCCGGGGCTTCCGGGCGTCCGCCCCCGCGTATTTCTGGATCAGGTCCATCTGCGCCACCGGGATATAGAGGACGCCGCCCTCCGCGTAGGATATCTTCATATAGTCTTTTATGACTTTATCCACCTCGATCTTCTCGATCCCCTGGTAAACGCCGATCCCATGGTTCTCATGGACCACATAATCTCCCGGTTTGAGTTCCGCGAAATCCTGGATCTTCTGTCCTTCATATTTTCTGCGGCGCTTCTTCTTTTTCTTCCTGCCGAAAATATCCGACTCCGAAATGACCATGAACTTCAGCATGGGATACTCATACCCCTCTGCAACATACCCGAAGGACACCATGATCTCCCCGGGCTTCACTGTCCGCTCCATGTCATCGCTGTAGAAACTGCTCAGGTCATAATCTCTCAGATCTTCGGCAAGGCGTTTAGCCCTTGTCCTGGAAGCGGACAGCAGGACAGTCCGGTATCCCTCCCGCTTCAGCCTCTTCAGGTCGCGGGTCAGGAGCTCGAAGCTGCTGTTGTAAGGATTGACCCCCTTTGCCTGGAGGCTGTATGACTTCCTTGTCTGGAACATGCCGCACCTGGATTCCAAAATTGTGGCGGCTATGCCGCTGTACTGGTTCATCCTCCCGATGATGTCTTTTGTCCGGAATACTTTCAGACGGTCTTCTTCCGCCTCATCCATCCCGGCCTCGATCCGGCTCTCCCTGCTGTGGAAATATTCCTGTTCCACCTCCTCCGCCATTTCCTGCAAGCGCTGGGGCTCGTCAAGAAACAGGAGGCTTTTCTCTTTCGGGAAATACTCCAGAAAAGAAACCGTCTCAAGCCCATCCCTCCAGTTCTCAGAAGCCGGATAGATTGTGATCCCGCTCAGATTCTCCACCGACCGCTGACTCTCCACGTCAAAGCTGCGGATGGAATCAACCTCGTCCCCCCACAGCTCGATCCGCACCGGAAGCTCTTCTGTCAGGGGAAAGACATCCAGGATGCCTCCCCGGACCGCAAACTGCCCCGGTCCCTCGATCTGGCTCTCCCTCTCGTACCCCATGGAAGCCAGCCGGGACTCAAATTCCGGCAGATCGATCTCATCCCCTCCGGCTACAGCGATCCTCTCTTTCAGGATCTCAGACGGATGGGGAAGTCCGTCCAGAAAGGCATCCATGGTAGTGATCACCGTGACAGGCGCGCCTTCTTCTTTTTCGATGAGGAGCCGCAGCACCTTCATCCTCTGGTCCGTGAGCGCCTTTCCTTTAATGTCCGCGTAATAGAAAAGGAGATCTCTTGCCGGATACAGACAGACCGCATCTGTAAAAAGGCGGTACTCCTCATAGGCTTTTTTCGCTTTCTCTTCACCGGAAAAAGCGATGACTCTGTATTCGCAGCCATCGCCCAGCGCATACATCAGGTGCGTTTTCTGTGAGTTTACACAACCCGCGATCTGTATGATGCCTTTTTCTTTTTTTCTGTCCTTTACGATATCCTGATAATCCGCCAGTTCTGTGAGCGGTTCCAGTAAAGCCTGCATGGATTCAGCCCGCCTTCTTTTCAATATTTTTCTCGTGGACCGTTCAGATCATGATTCCTTTTTTCTGCGGTTGTACTCGTTCATCGCCTCGTTTATCTGTCCTGACACGATCAGTTCCGCGGCGCGGACCGCATGATCATACCCCTCGTCCATCCGTTCTTTTTCTTCCTTCAAGAAATGTCCCAGGACATAATCAGCCAGATCATAGCCTTTTGGTTTTTCTCCCACCCCCACTTTGATGCGGGGGAACACCTGGGTTCCAAGATGCGCGATGATGTTCTTGATCCCATTGTGTCCCCCCGCGCTTCCCTTTGTCCGGATGCGGAGCTGTCCCACGTCCAGGCTGATGTCGTCATAGATCACGAGCAGTTCATTTTCCTCGTCTGCTTTGTAATAATCCACAAGACTGATAATACTCTCCCCGCTCAGGTTCATATAAGTCTGGGGCTTTGCAAGTATCACTTTCTGCCCTTCAATGATGCCTTTCCCGATACATGCCCGGTGTTTTTTTGTGTCCACCGATATATTGTATTTGTCCGCAAGCCGGTCTATTACATCAAAACCCGCATTATGCCTTGTCCCTTCGTACTGTCTGTCGGGATTTCCCAGTCCAGCTATTATAAACATATGCGCCAGCCATCCTTCCTGTCATCTTTCATATACGAAAGCTATTTTACAGCATCCATCCCTGTTTGTCACGCAGTGCTTATGAATATTTTCCTTTTTCCGGTCATACACTTATAAAAAACGGACCGCCGTAAAACCGGCAGCCGAATCGATTGGGAGGTAACTCTATGAGTTCCAGAACAAAAATCGTTGTCCTGCACATGAAGGAGATCATCTATACTGCCATATTTGCGGCACTTGGCATTCTGCTCGTCATCCTTCTTTTTATCATGTTCCGTCCGGAAAAGGACACAGCCGGAGCAGATACCGGGAAGCAGTATACCCCCGGCATCTATACCTCTTCCCTCACTCTGAACAACACGAACCTGGAGGTGGAAGTGTCCGTGGATGAATCCCGCATCAATTCCATTCGCTTTTCCAATCTGGATGAGACAGTGACAACGATGTTTCCCCTTATCCAGCCAGCCATAGAAGACATCGCAGAGCAGGTCTATGAAACACAGTCGCTGGACGACGTCTCCCTGTCGGAAGATGCTCCTTACACATCGCAGATCATACTTGACGCCATAAAAGAAGCCGTTGAAAAAGCCGCAGTCCGATAACTGCGGCTTTACTGCCGGTTCAGCTTTCTACGATCAGGTATGTTCCGTCCGGGAGCGGAAATACTTCAGATGCTTCCTCAAGCTCCTCCGGCGTCATCCCATCCACATCAACGCCCTCTTCTTCAAAGTATTCCCTCACCTCATCCAGAGAATCAGCCACAACTGCCATGCAGTCTTCCAGAAAGGCTTCCGCCTCTTCCAAAGTCTCTGCCACCGGTTCGGCAAAAAGTTTCTTCTGTTCTTTTAAAAAGGTCCTCAGACATACTTCACTGTAATCACTCATCTGTGTCTCTCCTTCCATCTATCACGCCGATGATCTCATCCGCCGAATCCACGATCCGGGCTGCGTCCTCCCGCTCCAGCTCTTCCCGGGAACGGAATCCCCACGAAACCAGGACTGTATCCATACAGGCAGCCCTGCCTGTCTCCGCATCCACTTCAGAATCTCCAATATAAAGCGTTTCCGACCGGTCCGCGCCCAACGCTTCCGCTATCATAAGCGCCGCGGCCGGATCCGGCTTCCTGGGTACGTCCTCTCTCTGTCCCCTGACGATATCGAACAATCCTTTCCCAAAGATCTTTTCCGCCACATATGCTGTCTGCAGGTCCGGCTTATTAGAGAGGATTGCCAGTTTCATCCCTCTGCCTTTCAGTTCTTCCAGCAGACGCGGCACTCCGCTGTATGGCTTCACATGATAAGTACAGTTTTCATCAAATATACTACGGTATAGCCCCATCGCCTCATCAAAGTGGGCCAGCTCCCTGTCTCCGCCTGCTCTCAGCGCCTTCTCGATCAGGACATTTGCCCCATTACCCACAAAACGCCTGCATTGTTCTTGTGTGATCCCCGGAAATCCCATCTCCTTCATTGTCAGATTGACCGAATAAGTCAGGGATTCCAGTGTGTCTGTCAGCGTCCCGTCCAGGTCAAATATGCATGCTTTGTACATTGTTGTCTTTCATCCTCTCTGTGTCCGCCCCGCGGATATTTTCTCCTACTCGCCCAGAAGATATTTTCGCATGATCTTCAGGGCGTTTTTCTCCAGCCGGCTTACCTGTGCCTGGGAGATGTTGATCTGCTCCGCCACCTCCATCTGCGTCTTTCCCTCAAAAAAGCGGAGTGTGATGATATACCTTTCCCTCTCGTTGAGCCGCTCCATCGCCGCCTCAAGAGAAAGTTCCTCCACCCAGTTTTCCTCTTTATTTTTCTTATCGCTGACCTGATCCATCACATACAGCGTATCCCCGCCGTCACTGTATACAGGTTCATGCAGGCTCATGGGCATCTGGATAGCGTCCAGGGCATAGACCACATCCTCCTTGGAAATGCCGATCTCATCCGCGATCTCCTGCACAGTGGGCTCTTTCATATGCTGACGGATATATCCCTCCTTGGCATAAATCGCCTTGTACGCCGTATCTCTCAGGGAACGGCTGACTCTCATGGGACTGTTGTCTCGCAGATAGCGCCGTATCTCTCCGATGATCATGGGCACTGCGTATGTGGAAAATTTGACCATCCTGGACGGATCAAAATGATCCACCGCCTTCATCAGCCCCACGCATCCGATCTGGAAGAGGTCATCCGCATTCTCGCTGCTGCTCTCAAAACGTTTGATCACGCTTAATACGAGCCTTAGATTTCCTTTGATATATTTCTCCCGCGCCTCTTCGTCCCCTGCCTTGATCCGCTCGAACAGCTCCGCCTTTTCCTCTTCTTTTAACAGCGGCAGCTTGGATGTATTCACACCGCACAGTTCAACCTTGTTCACCATCATCTCAAGAATCCTCCTAAGCATTTTCTACTTAGAATGATTCTCACTCAGGGTGAAAGATATTCCGGGAGCAGGAAAATTTTATAAAGTTTTAGCCCTTGACAAAATCCCTGTCATAAACTCTGTCACTGATCCCATTTGTCTGCAAGATTGTTGATCTGCGTCTCAAATTTCGCCTTATCTTTGTTGGACAGGCCTTCATTTCGGTAGATCACGTCAAGCAGACGCTTACCGGCACCGACAAGCCGCTCGAAGGCTGTATCTGCCCTGCGCTGCGCCGCTTTCTTAGGCTTCACGGGAATGCTCACGCCCTCGTTTGTGATCTCATTTGCAAGCAGATCCGCCTCGCCGCATGGGTAAGGAGCCCATGCGCTGTAACCGAATCTTTCCTCTACAGTCTTTGCAAATTCATCTGTCACACTATCTTCGCCATGCACAACGAACACTCTCTGAATGGGGGTGCGGAACGCGCCGATCCACTTGAGGAGCCCATTCATGTCCGCATGACCGCTGACTCCGTGAAGGCTCTCGATCCTGGCATGGACCTCGATCGGCTCGCCGAAAAGTTTGATATTCTTCTCCCCTTCAAGCAGCCGGCGCCCCAGTGTCCCATTTGCCTGATATCCGACAAAGAGTATCGTACATTCGGGCCGCCAGAGATTGTGCTTCAGATGGTGTCGTATACGCCCCGCGTCACACATGCCCGAAGCGGATATGATCACCTTTGGCTTCTCTATAAAATTGATCATCTTAGAGTCATCACTTGTGGTCGATATGTGCAGCCCGGGGAAAACAAGGGGATTCACTCCTGAATTGACCAGATCCATGGCCTCATCGTCAAAGCAGTCCCGCATATTCATCGTAAATACCCGGGTGGCCTCGATCGCCAGAGGACTGTCCAGATACACGTCAAAATCCTTATATTCCGGCAGAAGTCCTTTCTCCTTGATCTCTCGGATAAAATAGAGCATTTCCTGCGTTCTTCCCACCGCGAACGATGGGATCACCACGTTTCCGCCCCTGTCAAAGGTCTCCCTCAATATCCTGGTAAACTCTCCCACATAGTCCGGCTTCTCCGCCGTGTGGATCCGGTTCCCATATGTAGACTCCACGACCACATAATCCGCAGCCTCTGTGTAGGTCGGATCCTTGAGGATCGGCTGGTCCAGATTGCCCACATCTCCTGAAAATACGATCTTCTTTGTGACATCCCCCTCTGTTGCCCAGACCTCAATGCTTGCCGAGCCGAGCAGATGCCCTACATCCGTAAAACGGATCTGGATGCCGTCGCAGATCGTGATCCTCTCGCTGTACTGACAGGGAACAAGCAGCTCGATGGCATCCAGCGCGTCCTGCATCACATACACAGGCTCATACTCCGGCTGCCCCGCTCTCCTGCCCTTACGGTTGCGCCACTCTGCCTCAAATTCCTGGATGTGCGCGCTGTCCCGCAGCATGATATTGCACAGATCCGCAGTCGCAAAGGTAGCGAAGATCTGCCCCTTGAACCCATTCTTTGCCAGCTTCGGCAGCATACCCGAATGGTCAATATGCGCATGAGTAAGGAATACATAATCAATGTCTTTTTCCGGGATGGGAAGCCCCGGATTCTCGTACAGATCCGGTCCCTGTTCCATGCCGCAGTCGATCAGGATGTTTTTCCCGGCTGCCTGGATGAAATGACAGCTCCCGGTAACCTCGTGGGCCGCTCCGATAAAAGTAAGTTTCATAGTCTCACCCGCCCTTTTCTCTTTTCTTCTATTGTACCATTCTTTTTCCAAAGATACATCTGTTTCTTGAGTTCTTATCTCTCCTCCCGGAAGTAATTGAGTCCGCAGCTCTTTGGCTGCGCATGTTCCCTGCTCTGTCTCATGCTTGTGATGACGAGCACGAGGATCGTGGCGATATATGGGAACATGTCATAGATCTGAGCCGGGAGACCGGGAATATTTACATACATGCGCATGATCGTAAGTCCACCGAAGATCAGAGCCACGAGCATGCCCCGGGCCGGACTCCAGGTCGCGAAGATAACGAGCGCCACTGCAAGCCATCCATAGCCGCTGACGCAGTTGTGTACCCACACGCCGGAGGTGGTCACCATGCTCATGTACATTCCGCCGATGCCGCAGATACCACCGCCGATGACCGTCGCCATGTATTTATAAAGCGTGATATTAATTCCCGCCGCGTCTGCTGTCGCAGGATCTTCTCCCACCGCGCGCAGGTTCAGTCCCACCCGGGAACGATTGAAAAACCATGCCATGGCAACAGCCGCGATAATGGCGAAATATACCAGCCAGTTGTACTGGAACAGAAGAGGCCCGATCACAGGAATATCTGACAGGACCGGGATATGCAGGCTGGAGAATGCTTTCTTCGTGGTCTCTGTAACTGCCACATACCCTCCTGCCTTCTGCCCTACATACTCTCCGAAGAAATTGCCGAAGCCGGTCCCGAAGATCGTCAGAGTAAGGCCTGTCACGTTCTGGTTCGCCCGCAGCGTGATCGTCAGGAAACTGTATATGAGCGCCCCGCCTGCTCCCGCCAGGAAGGAGGTCAGAAGAGCGATCGCCGAGGAAATGACTCCGTTCGGGCTCCCTCCGGTACTGATCACTGCCTGCTCATAGTAATAGGAACCGGCAAGGCCGGTGATGGCGCCCATAAACATCATGCCTTCCACGCCGAGGTTTAAGTTGCCGGACTTCTCGGTCAGGATCTCGCCCAGGGCGCCGAGCAGCAGCGGCGTCCCCGCAAGCACTGCCGCGATAAAAAGACCGTTCAATGTATTAAGCATGGTGTTCCTCCTTTCCTCTTCCGATCAGCTTGTATGAGATAAAGAACTCACAGCCCAGCATGAAGAACAAAATAATACCAATGAGCAGATCCGCCGCTGACGCAGGGATCTTGAACTGTGTCTGTATCGCATTGGATCCCCTCTCCAGCATAGCTACGAACACGGATACAACGAGCATTCCAAAAGGATTCATCTTTGCCAGCCACGCCACGGTGATCGCGGTAAATCCCACTCCGCCCGCGGTTCCCTCTGTGATGGTATAGTCTGAACCCGCAAACTGGAGCATGCCCACAAGCCCGCACAGGGCGCCCGACAGAAACATGGTCCTCCGGAATACTTTTCCCACGTTGATCCCTGCGTATCTTGCCGTATTGTTGCTCTCTCCCACCACAGAAATCTCATACCCCTGTTTTGTCCTGTTAAAATAAATATAGGACGCCACTACCAGGACAAGAGCCAGTATCCAGCCCCAGTGAACGCCCAGCACCTTTGTAAGGCGGGCTCCCGGAACGAGCATGGCGATCTTCGGATAACTGCTGCCCGGATCCTTCCACGGTCCGTTCATCAGGTATTTGATGAAGGCAAGCGCGATATAATTGAGCATCAGTGTAAAGAGCGTCTCATTTGTCCCCCATTTCGCCTTGCACACAGCGGGAAGAAGTCCGTAAAGGCCTCCCGCCACGATCGCCGCGAACATCATCAGGAGCACAAGCGGAAGCTTCGGGAAGATGTGAGCCGTAAAGAGCCCGAATGCCCCGGCCGCCACTGCCCCTATGAGAATCTGCCCCTCTCCTCCGATATTCCAGAACTTCATCTTAAACGCAAAGGAAATTCCGATAGCAGTGATCAAGAGGGGAACCGCGATCTTTATCGTCTCATAGATCACTGTCTGAGATCCCCACGCCCCTTTTACCATGGAAAGATATACAGAAATGGGATTATGCCCCAGCAGAAGGATAACGATCCCTCCGGTCACCAGTGAGAGGAGAAACGCCGCCGCCCGGATCCCCCATGATTTCCGGCTGGAGATCGCATCCCTCCTGACCATCCTCAAAAATGGTTCTTTTGCCTGTGTTGAATGTGCGCTCATGCCGTTACCTCCTCATTCCCGCTGCCGGACTTCGGGTCTCCCGCGTGGATCATCATAAGTCCGATATCCTCTTTCGTCACTTTCTTCGGATCCACAATGCCGCTCACCTTCCCCCCGCACATGACCATGATGCGGTCGGAAAGCTGCATCAGCACATCCAGGTCCTCTCCGATGAAAATGACTGCGACACCTTTTTTCTTCTGCTCATTGAGCAGGTCATAAATCCGATAGGAAGAATTGATATCCAGTCCCCGCACCGGATATGCCACGATCAGCACGGACGGATGACAGGCGATTTCCCTCCCCAGAAGCACCTTCTGCACATTTCCGCCTGAAAGTCTTCCCACCGGCGTGTCCACTCCCGGGGTCACGATCTCCAGTTCATCGATCAGTTTTTCTGCCAGCTCTCTCGGATTTTTGCGATCCACAAAAATCCCCTTGTTCGACTTATAACTCCGGAGCATCACATTGTCGGTCATGTCCATCCCTGCCACAAGTCCCATGCCGAGCCTGTCTTCCGGGACAAAAGCCATGGAAATCCCTTTTCTGACGATCTCATCCGGTTTCAGACCAAGGATGCGCTCCTGTACCGGTACTCCTTCATGGTTCCCGGAGTAGAGCACTGACCCGCCGATGGATGGATACAGACCGGCAATGATCTCGCACAGCTCCTTCTGACCGCTTCCCGCAATGCCTGCGATCCCAAGGATCTCTCCGCCGTAAGCCTCAAAAGATACGTTGTCCAGCGCTTTGACGCCGTCTCCGTTTAGGCAGGTCAGGTCGATCACCTGAAGACGCTTTTCTCCCCGCACTGTCTCCGGCCTTTCAATCTCCAGGCTGATCGGACGGCCGACCATCATCTCTGTGAGCTGTGTCTGATCGGTCTCCTGTGTGTTGACCACGCCGATGTATTCGCCCTTGCGCAGGATCGCCACCCGGTCGGAGATCGCGAGCACTTCGTTCAGCTTGTGGGTGATGATGATAATCGACTTCCCATCCTTTTTCATGTTTCTCAGCACCGCGAAAAGACGGTCTGTCTCCTGGGGGGTCAGAACTGCCGTAGGCTCATCCAGTATCAGGATATCCGCACCCTTGTAGAGTACTTTTAAGATCTCTACTGTCTGCTTTTCCGACACTGACATATTGTAGATTTTTTTGGAGGGCTCCAGGTCAAATCCGTATTTCTCTGCCAGCTCCCGCACTTTTTTGTTGATCTCCCTGCGGTTTACCGTTGCCTTTCCTTCCATCCCCAGCATGATATTCTCCGCCGCGGTCAGGACGTCCACCAGCTTAAAATGCTGATGGATCATGCCGATCCCGAGCGCAAAGGAATCTTTTGGAGAACGTATCGTCACTTCCTCTCCCTTTACATAGATCTCGCCATGATCCGGAAAATAAATCCCTGACAACATGTTCATCAGGGTTGTCTTTCCGCTCCCATTCTCCCCCAGAAGCGCAATGATTTCTCCTTTTCTCAGTTCAAGATTGACATCCTTATTGGCAGTCACCTTTCCAAAGGTCTTTGTCACATGATGCATCTTTACCGCATATTCTGCTGCCCCGCTCAAGCTCTCATCCTCCTTCTTTTTCTTCTGTGTGCCTGATATGAACAAAGCCGTCCGAAGACGGCTCTGTCATATATTTTCCCGGTCTTGTCCGGTCTTTATTCAACTACTCGACTACGGTGCATCCATCAACGATATACAGCCAGGACGGCGCGGAAGCCTCCTCCTGCTCGTGATAGTATTCGCCTTCTGCCACTTCATACTCTTCTCCGTCCGGGCTCACGCCTTTGAGAGGACCTGCAAACACATGGAGCTCACCGGATCTGATCTTCTCCGCAGCCTCGTCAATGGCTTCCTGGGTGCCCTCTGCCGCAATATTCTCATTCAGAGGTGACAGATAGACCGCGCCGTCCGCGAGACCTTTGCACCAGTCAACCGGGATTTCCTCACCGTCGATCATCGCCTGCACGGCCTCCGTCACATAGATGCCCCAGTCAATACGCGGAGAGATAAGAGACGCGTTCGGAGCAGCCTCGATCATATCATTGTTGTATCCAACCTGCCATACGCCGTTGTCCTCTGCCGTTGTGGCAGGAGCCGTAGAGTCGGAGTGCTGTGAGATCACATCGCATCCGCGGTCGATCAGCGCCTTTGCCACCTGAGACTCAACCGTGGGGTCATTCCAGGAATTGGTGTACATGATCTCCATGGTCACATCCGGGTTTACGCTCTTCGCTCCCAGATAGAACGCGGTGTATCCGCTGATGACCTCGGCAAACGGAAATGCGGCAACATAACCGAGCTTGTTGGACTCTGTCTTGAGACCTGCCGCGATCCCGGCAAGGTAACGTCCCTCATAGATCGAAGCAAAATAATTGTGAAGATTGTCAAGCCCCGCATCTTTTGCCTGATACCCTGTTGCATGGCAGAACTGGACTTCCGGGTATTCCCTCGCCACTTCCACCACATAATCTTCGAAACCGAAGCTCGTCGCAAAAATGATGTTGCAGCCCGCGTCAACCAGCTCTCTTAACGCCGTATCACATGATGCGTCTTCTGCCACATTGTATTTATTGATGATCTGGTCATCACTTAACCCGAGCGCCTTCTGCATCTCCTGTGTTCCCAGATCGTGATTGTATGTGTATCCCATGTCGCTGGGGTCTGAAATGTGGACAAATCCCACCTTGATCTCGTCCTTCGGGATCCCTTCCAAAGTCGCTGTGGAAGAACCTCCGTCATCATTTCCGCCAGTCTCCGCAGCCGGAGCTCCGCACCCTGCGATCAGAGTGACTGCCATAGCTGCGCACAAAAATACGCTGACAATCTTCTTTTTCATTGTTTTTCCTCCTTCTTGTCGTTCTCCGGGAAAACCTTCCCGGAATCTGCCTCTAATGATAAAAAACGCTATCCAGATCATCTGTGTTTACGGATAGCCTTTTCGTATACATTTTACCCTCTGCCTTTCTATAAGTCAATATATTTTGTCACCGCGTCTAGGCTTTATTCTGTCTTTGCGGGCAGGCTTTCTTCCATGTATAAAATCTCCTGATTTCTTCTTCATACAACGTGCTGCAGCCGGTACAGGATCATACCTGCACCGGCTGCGGCATCAAAAAATCCGCATAACTGTTACTGGATGTCCAGCACCTTGTAGTCCTGGTCTTCCACTGCTTTTTTCAGGGTATCATCGCCCACCTCTGTGTTCAGTGTGACAACGGCCGTCCCTGCCTCATGGCTCACCTCTGCCGCATCCACTTCTGCCAGAGCTTCCAGGCTCTTTTTCACCCTCGCCTCACAGTGTCCGCACATCATACCCTCGATCTTCATTGTTTTTGTCATTGTTGTTTCCTCCTCTTTCTTTTTTACTTTTATTTTTTTGTCTCTGCCGGCGTCATACAGCTTAAACCAGTTAAGCCTCAGCGCGTTGCTGACCACGCAGACACTGGACAGGCTCATTGCCGCTGCCCCGAACATGGGATTTAACTGCCATCCAAAGAGCGGAAGCCAGACGCCTGCCGCCAGCGGAATACCGATCACGTTATAGAAAAACGCCCAGAACAGATTCTCGTGGATGTTGCGCAGTGTGGCGCGGCTGAGGCGGATGGCTGCTGGCACATCGCTCAAACGGCTTTTCATGAGCACCACGTCTGCCGCGTCAATGGCGATGTCCGTTCCCGCTCCGATGGCGATCCCCATGTCCGCCCTAGTCAGCGCGGGGGCATCATTGATGCCATCGCCGACCATTGCCACCTTGCCCTTTTTCTTCAGGGCGCGGATCACGCTTTCCTTGCCGTCCGGGAGCACTCCGGCTATAACCTCGTCCACACCGGCCTGAGCGCCGATGGCTTTTGCCGTCCGTTCATTGTCGCCGGTAAGCATGACAACACGGATCCCCATATTCTGGAGTTCCTTCACAGCTCCCGGGCTGTCCTCCTTGATCACATCCGCCACGGCAATAATGCCGATGAACTTACCGTCCCTGCTGAAGAACAGGGGTGTCTTCCCCT
Source organism: Candidatus Mediterraneibacter intestinipullorum (assembly GCA_019118665.1). Taxonomy (GTDB): domain Bacteria; phylum Bacillota; class Clostridia; order Lachnospirales; family Lachnospiraceae; genus Mediterraneibacter; species Mediterraneibacter intestinipullorum. The sequence goes on along the minus strand of DWYM01000019.1, from coordinate 57,372 downwards.
CTTCGGAAAGCTGCTCTGACTTTTTTCTCACTTCGTCCGGGATCACGGCCTTTTTGCCGATGAACGCCAGATTTCCGCCCGCCAGGCCCGCTCCATCCAGCGTTCCTGTCAGCCCGTTACCCGGAACTGCATGGAAATCATCTGTTTCCAGAGATCCATCGACTTTTTCCGCTTCTGCCCTTACAATGACCGCGCGGGCAAGCGGATGTTCGCTCTTCTTCTCAAGAGCATAGGCATGGGCCAGCAGCTCTGCCTCCGTCACGCCATCCGCGGGGAGGATATCTGTCACCTTCGGCTCTCCGCTGGTGATCGTACCTGTCTTATCCAGGGCAACGATCTGGGTCTTTCCGGTTTCCTCCAGGGACACCGCTGTCTTGAACATAATACCGTTCTTTGCGCCTATCCCATTGCCCACCATGATCGCCACCGGAGTCGCCAGCCCCAGGGCACAGGGACAACTGATGACAAGGACGGAGATCCCTTTTGCCAGAGCGAACCCGACCGTCTGTCCGGTGATCAGCCATACAAGGATCGTAGCAAGGGCAATGGCGATGACTGCCGGGACAAACACGCCGGATACCCGGTCTGCCACCTTTGCAATGGGCGCCTTGGTGGCCGCCGCGTCGCTCACCATCTGGATGATCTGGGAGAGCGTAGTGTCCTCGCCCACCCGCGACGCCTCACAGCGCAGGAATCCGGACTGGTTTAAAGTTGCGGCCGACACTGCATCACCTGCCGCCTTGTCCACAGGAATACTCTCTCCTGTGAGCGCGGATTCATTTACCGCGCTGTGCCCCTCCAGGATGATCCCATCCACAGGGATGTTTTCCCCCGGCCTTACGACAAAGATATCACCCTTTCTCACCTGGTCGATGGAGACTGTCTCTTCCCCGCCGTCTCTTACTACGGCCGCCGTCTTCGGCGCCAGCTTCATCAGGCTCTTTAAGGCGTCCGTGGTCCGCCCTTTGGACCGCGCCTCCAGCATCTTTCCCAGTGTGATCAGTGTGAGGATCATCGCGGCGGATTCAAAATAAAATTCATGCATATAGGACATGGCGCCCGCCATATCCCCGCGCATCTGCGCGTCAGTCATGGCAAAGAGCGCGTACAAGCTGTATCCGTAAGAAGCGCCTGCTCCAAGCGCCACAAGCGTATCCATATTGGGGGCCCGGTGGATCAGGCCTTTAAAACCGCTGATAAAAAATTTCTGGTTGACCACCATGACCGCGGTCGTAAGCAGGAGCTGGATCAGCCCCATCGCCACATGGTTTCCTTCAAGGAAAGCGGGAGCGGGCCAGTTCCACATCATATGCCCCATTGAAAAATACATCAGAGGGAAAAGAAAGCACAGGGAAGCGATCAGCCGTTTCTTCATTTTCGGCGTCTCCCTGTCTTTCAGAGAATCCTCCACCGCTGACGCGGAAGACGAGGAAGCTCTGCTGCCTCCTTCTGCCTGCGCAGTCTTCCGGGCCGCTCCATATCCGGCTTCCTCCACGGCAGCCATGATCTCTTCGGGAGCCGCCGTTCCCTCAACTCCCATGGAATTTGTCAGCAGGCTCACCGAACAGGAAGTCACTCCCGGCACTTTGGAGACTGCTTTCTCCACCCGGGCGCTGCACGCCGCGCAGCTCATGCCCGTCACATTATATTGTTCCATAACATCACTCCTTTGCTCTGTCTTTTTTCATTTATTTCATCAACTTCTGAAGGACAAGGACCAGTTCGTCTATCGTCTCTTCCTTTCCCTCCCGGATATCCTCTGTCACACAGGTGCGGATATGCTCTCCGAGAAGCACTTTATTAAAGCTGTTAAGAGCGGCATTGACCGCTGACACCTGGATCAGGATATCCGGGCAGTATGCGTCGCTCTCTACCATCTTCTTTATCCCTCTCACCTGTCCCTCAATGCGGCTCAGACGGTTTATCATGTTCTTTTTCTCTTTGTCCGGACGCTCCTTTGTCTTATGCTGGCATCCGGGGCAGGTCTTATATCCCTCTTCCATGATCTCACGGCCTCCTTCTCCTGCTGAAACCTTCGCCGGACAGCCCTTTTGCAAAGGATAAGACTGATAAATCTTACTCATCCACCCGGCAATAAACCCCCGCGGGGTATTTCCCCGCTGAACACATTATATACCCTATTGGGGTATAATGCAAGAAAAAAATTAAAAAGGCAGTACGCTACACTGCCTTCCATTTACTGACCTTTTCTTTATAGTAGATAACACCCTCTCTTATGATCTCTGGCTTTCCGTCCCGCACCGCCACTTCAGTAACCGCGCAGTTCGGCGGCACCTCATCCCGCCAGAAATCTGCCACGGACAGGTTTCCCTTGATTCTGTTTAGCAGCGCTGCCATCGAAACTCCATGGGTGGACACGAGAATGTTCTTGTCCTGAAGCTCCTCTCTTTCACACATCTCTTGCAGGAAATCCCCTGTACGGTCATAAAGCTGTCGGATCGTCTCAGCGCCTTCCGGGGGAATGTAATTCTTTGTATCTGTAAAAAAACGGTTGAACTCATCACTCCCCGGCTCCCGGTTTCCTCCGCTGCAGCACAGTCCTTCATAACTCCCGAAGCACAGCTCCCTGAGCCGTTCATCATCATAAAGGGGCGCCCCGCGGTCCCCCAGAATGATCTGTGCCGTCTCCCTTGCCCTTGCGAGCGGGCTCGTATATCCCATGTCGATACAAAGACCCTTCATCCCCTCCGCCGTCTCTTTTGCAAGATGTCTCCCAAAGTCGTTGAGAGGGATATCCGTGTGCCCCTGTACCCTGCGCTCTCTGTTCCAGTCCGTCTCTCCATGGCGGACAATATATAATCTCATAGTATTCTCTCCTTTGAATCTTGTCTTTTTTCCCGCTGAAGGCTATAATGGAACCGGTATTTCCAAAAGAAAGGAATGATACAGACATGAATAAGATCACAAGCTTTACCATTGACCATATCCGGCTCGTGCCGGGCATATATGTCTCAAGAAAGGACACGGTCAGCAGCGCGGTCATCACAACTTTTGACATCCGTATGACAAGCCCCAATGACGAACCGGTCATGAATACCGCGGAAGTCCATACGATCGAGCATCTGGGAGCAACCTTTCTCCGTAACCACGGAGCGTACAGGGACTGGGTGCTCTATTTCGGTCCCATGGGATGCCGCACAGGCTTTTACCTTCTGCTCGCAGGCGACTATGCTTCCTCTGACATTGTCCCTCTGATGAGGGAAATGTTTTCTTTCATCGCTTCCTATGAAGGAGAGATCCCCGGAGCGTCTGCTCGCGACTGCGGCAATTATCTGGACATGAATCTCCCCATGGCAAGATATCTTGCAAAAAAATTCATAGAAGACGTGCTGGATGACATCCAGGACACCCAGCTCTCTTATCCGGAATAAGATCATCTCCGTTTTTTGAGCACCTCTCTCCTGATGTACCGGTATGTCTTCTCTTCCCCCTGTTCCGCCAGCATACGGAGCAGCTTCTCCAGAAGTTCTCTTGATTCCGGGTGCATCAGATCTCCCGCTTTTCCGTTCAGATAGTATTCCAGGGGATTCGAATCTTTGTATAGATCCCCTTTATATACTTTACTGGCCGCGATCCGGTCAAGAAACATCTCCACCACATACCGGACCGGCATCTTCATCCCTGTGAGTTCCGGGCTTCCATCCAGCCCATAGTCGATCCAGTACTCATAATGGTGCTTGTTCCTCCCCTTGTGGTGCAGCCATGCGGAGGAAAAGCCTTTGTCTTCACGCTCCGCGTTGTTGGGGCTCCGGTTGCCCTGATAATATTTACAGCCCACTCTGAATTCTGTCCAGCTGTACTTGGACAGGTCATGGAGCAGTCCCTGCCGGTAGAGCCCCACGCGAAAACACTCCTTCATGACAAGGATCTTATGCTTTGTGATCGTCCCGAAATGCTTCAGCGCCTTCATGTTCTTTTCCGCCCTTTTCCCTTGTCTGTCTTCTCCTGCATCTCTGTGCCGGTCAGGATGGTAATGCTCCGTTCCCTCAGCTCGATGCTTTTCTGATCCTCCGGGGATACCGGACTCTCTAGGATTCCGTCCCGCGTGTCTGCGGCGAGCTTCCAGCCCCTTCCCTTTCCCGGAGACGGAAGGGCAAACGCATGCGGGATCCAGTGCATGTTATAGGCGATAAAACACTCCTGATCCTCAGGTCCTGCCGCTGAATAAAGGACTCCGAGCTGACGGCTGGACACCTCGTCCTTTACCTGCCACGCGCTTTCCCCATGGTAGGACACATCCGGCACGCCGCACGCGGTCCGGTCCATCCCTCTGAGTTCTTCCTCACGGTGCAGACAGGGATGCTTTCTTCGAAAAGCGATCAGCTCCTTTACAAATGTAAAGAGTGTGTCGTCTGTCTTGAGCCTGCTCCAGTCCACCCACCCGGTCTCATTATCCTGGCAGTATACATTATTATTGCCCTTCTGTGAATTATAAAACTCATCCCCGGCCAGGATGCATGGCGTACCCTGGGCTGTGAGAAGCAGGAAGAAGGCATTTCGCACCTGAGCCTTTCTGAGAGCTGTCACCGCCCTCTTTCGGCTGGGACCTTCAACCCCGCAGTTCCAGCTGTAATTATAATCCGGACCGTCCGTATTATTCTCGCCGTTCTCCTCATTATGCTTACAGTCATAAGAGACGAGATCCCACAGCGTAAACCCGGTCTGTGCAGTGATATAATTGCATTTTCCATCGGCAGCCGAATGGTGTCTGAGCGCCCAGCTCACATCCCTTATCATATTTTCATCCCCTTTGAGAAAACGCCGCATGATATTCTGGAAAGCGTCATCCTTCCGTATCAGCTTGATATCTTTTAAAAAGGGGTCCCCCTGCAGGATTTCCCAGGGAACAGTGTACGGATTCACCACAAAGCCGTCTATATGGTATTCCAGCATGTAGAAACGCAGGCACTCCAGCACTGTCTGTACAGGGATCCCCTCTGCAAACGGCATCTCCAGGACTACCTCAATGCCTTCCCGGTGACATGCCCTTACCATGTCCTTAAGCTCCCTTACTGCGGAACTCCCCGCGGCATATGCCTCTTTGGGCGCAAAATAATAAGCCGGGCCGTACCCCCAGTAATTGATCTTTCCTTTTTGGCACTCTTCAAATTCGTAAACCGGCATACACTGGATCTGGTTGATCCCAAGCTCTTTCAGATATGGGATCTTCTCGATCACGCCCAGGTAAGTGCCCTTATGTCTGGCCTTTGAAGAGCTGTGTTTTGTAAAACCGCGCACATGGAGACTGTATGCTGTCACCTCGTCCCATCGCAGGTGCAGTCTTCTGTCGTCTTCCCAGTCATATTCCGGCGATATCAGCTTTCCCCGGATCTGATGGACAGACAGGTCGCGTTGCAGCCCGAATACCTTCTTTCCGGTGATCTCCCTGACATACGGATCGACACATACCTTTCCGTCTATCTCGAAGTTATATTCGTACTTATCAGCTTCTATCCCCTCCACCGCAAGGAAACGCACTTCGCCTATCCCTTCTTCCTCCGGCATGTCAAAGCGGGCTGCCGGAATCTCCTTCCCTTTTCTGTACAGGAGGAGTCCGCAGGATCTTCCCGAAGGCACCTGCACGGAAAAATTCACTCTGTCCTTCTCTACCGCCGCTCCAAACGGCTGTGGTCTTCCTGTCGTCTTCTTCATAGTCTGTTCCTTTCCTACTGCCAGCCGTCTGTTCCATACATATCAAGATTTTCTCTGCTGATAAAGAAGGTTTCCACGCTGATCTCATTTTCGTACGCCCCTCCGTCGAGAAGGGCTGCCGCTGTCTTCGCGGCTGTTTTTCCCATATTGATGGGCGACTGTGCCCCGATGCCTGCCATCGGGCTTTCCGAAGCCGCCAGCACGGCCTTCACCTCCGGGGAGCCGCCCACGCAATATACAAGGATATCATTCCTCCCAACGTCATCAAGCGCCTGGAGCACCTGGAGCGCCATCTGGTCATCCCCGCACATAATAGCGTCGATCAGTTCCTCCTCGCTCAGGACGCTTTTTATCTCTGCCTGGATCCCGGTCTCCGTCTTTTCTGCATCGATCCTCCTGACAACTTCAAATCCTTTGTTGCTGATCGCCTCCTCAAATCCCGTGATCCTCACATTGACCGCGGCATCTGCAGGACTCTCCACGAGCACCAGCTTTCCGCCGGCAGGCCTTTTTTCTGTCAGATCCTGAGCGCAGACTTTGCCCGCATTCTCGTCATCCGAACCGATAAATGCGTCTGTCAGGCCAGTCTCCTCCACGCGGACGCCCAGATTGATGACCGGGATGCCTGCTTCCTTCAGAGCTTCCAGAGACGCTGTGATCTGCTCCGGATCAACAGGGCACAGAAACACCAGATCCACGTCCTCGTTTATCATCTCCTGTATCTGTGACGCCTGCACGTCCGCATCCTTCTGTGCATCCCGCACCATCATGGGGTTCCCCTGATTCTCCAGCGCCATGCCGACAGAATCTTTCAGCACCTGATAAAAAGGATCGGAAAGATCCGGACAGCTATACCCGAACATCCAGTCCTTCGTCTGATCTTCCGTCTCTTCCTCCGTCTCTTCCACGACGGCATTGTCCTCCGGCGTGCCCACATCCCTCTTGCATCCTGATATCAAAATCACGGCAAACACGGCCATTAGTATGATGCCGATCCCTTTTTTCTTCATCTGCTTTCCTCTCTGTCCTGCTCTTGTTGTCTTCCACTCTTTCATTCTATCGTGTTTCAGGGGAATGTCAATAATCATATCCCTTGCTTTTTTGATTTCTTTCTGATACCATCATGGTACGATACTGCTGCGGCAGCCTTCCCTGTAGAAGAGGAAGGGCTTTCTGCATATCACGCATTACAGACAGAAGGAGAAACACATATGAATGAAAACGAATCACTCACTGTAACACTGACACTTGAAAATGACGAAGAGCTGGAGTGCGCTGTTCTCACCATTTTTGAGACCGGCGGCAGAGAATATATTGCCCTGCTTCCCCTTGATGAAAATGGGGACAATGATGACGGCCAGGTATATCTCTACCGGTTTATCGACAAAGGCGAAGATAAAGAACCGGATCTCGAGAACATCCTCGATGACGAGGAGTTTGAGCGTGTATCTGAAGCTTTCAGCGAATGGATGGAGGAACAGGATTTCAGCGATATAGATCTGAATGACATCGAGTGATCCGGTTATCTCTCTTCCAGAAGCTCATCCACAAAACGGGAAGGATCTGCCTCTTTTCCGTTTTTTTCTTTTACATAACAGATCCGGAGCACATTTTCCGCCCGGGTCATCCCCACATAAAAGAGCCGCCTCTCTTCTTCCTCCTCCTTCTCAGTCACTGCCTTTTTATATGGCATCCTCCCCTCGTTGGCACCGATCAGGAATACCGTATCGAACTCCAGCCCTTTTGCCGCGTGAAGGGTCATCAGCCGCACCCCTTCCCCTGAAAGATCCTTCCGCCTCTCATTCCTCCTGAGAGCCTCTGTGTATTCTTCTATATGGCAGAACCATTCCTTAACTGTGGCATACGGCCGGGCCGCTTCCGCGATCTCTGCGAGCACTTCATTGAGGTCTGCGCGCTCGATCCTGTTTGCAAAGGCATGATCTTTCAGAAAATCGTCATATCCGATCCGTTTTCTGATATACCGGACCGCCGCATAGGGCGCCATCCTGGAAAGCATTTTTACATCCCACTCAAACTGATCGATCCGGTCCAACATCCAGTCTTTGTCACAGTAGAACTTCCTGATCTCCTCAAAGGACGCTCCTTCGGCGAGACTGTCCCTCCCGATATAACGTTTCGGGCGGTTCATGACCCGCAGCATGTCTCCCCGGCTGACCGCTCCTGTGGCAAGGCGGAAATATGCCTGGATATCTTTCGCGATAAAATGGTCATAGAGATTGGGCAGATGCTCTCTCATCTGAAAGGGCAGCTTTCTCCTGATCAGCTCCTCCGCCACCGGACGCGCGTCTGTGTGGATCCGAAAAAGCACCGCCATATCTTCCGCGGGCACTCCCCTATCCATTCGCTTCACGATCTCATCCGCCACATAATGTGCCTCCTCGTTGGGGTCTTTCAGCTCCTGTATATGTAAGAACTCACCCTTGTCCCTCACAGCCTGGATCTTCTTGTCAAACCGCTTCTCATTATTGCCGATCACCTTCAGAGAATTGGTGACGATATTTGAGGTGGACCGGTAGTTAACGTCAAGGAGGATCTGCTCTGCTCCCGGATAATCTTTTCCAAACCGGAACATGATCTCCGGGTCAGCGCCCCGGAATCCGTAGATCGCCTGATCGTCATCGCCCACCACAAAAAGATTGTTCTCCGGGAGAGCCAGCATCCGCAGCACATCGTACTGTACACGGTTGATGTCCTGAAATTCGTCCACCAGGATATAACGGAATCTTTTCTGCCACTGCGCCAGCACATCCGGCCTGGTGGCAAAGAGCTCATAGCAGACCACGAGCATATCGTCAAAATCAATCTTACGCAGAGATTTGCGCTCTTTTTCATACTCTCTGTATATATCGCGGAAAGTCCCGGCGCTGCATTTTGACGACGCGAATTCCCGGATGTCGATCCGGCTGTTTTTTACTTTTCCGATCTCTTCCGCAATATCCCTGAGGAAAGCTTCTTCATCAGAAGGGTCCAGCTCCTGACGGCCTATGATCAGGCGCAGGAGCTGATATTTTTCCTCCTCTGACAGAATATTTTCCGGCCCGAACCTGTACGCCCATTTCAGGATACCGTAATAAATCCCATGGAACGTGCCTGCCGTGACCGGAATATTTTTCTTCCCCAGCAGACCGGACAGCCGTTCTTTCATCTCTGCCGCGGCAAAGCGGGTAAAAGTAACGACCAGAATTTCTTCTGGTCTTACATGGCATTCTTCGATCAGATACCTGATCCTGTTAACAATAGTAAGCGTCTTCCCGGAACCCGGCCCCGCCAGTACCTGACAGGGACCGGCCCCATGTGTGACAGCCTTTTTCTGTGCTTGGCTAAATCCCATCTGTCTCCTCTCTAACTAAGCTTTTCGATCCCTTTTCTGATCCTGTTCAGGGACTCTTCTTTTCCCAATACTTCTATCAGCTCTGTCGCGCCGCCCGGCGTATTCTGCTTGCCCGAGACCGCGGTCCTCAGCGGCCACATCACATAGCCGATCTTGTATCCCTTCTCCTCCGCAAATCCTTTGAGCATCTCAAAGAGAGCGTCATTGGAATAATCCTGCTGCTCCTCAAGAAGGGGGATCACTTCCCGGAGGAGGGCAAGACCTTTCTCCGGATCCGTCTTCATCTTCTTGTGTGTGTAAAGCTCATTGTCATATTCCGGAACTTTCTCAAAGAAATCGATCTGCTCGCAGATATCCGGCAGGATCTCGATCCTTGTCTTGACCAGGGCGGCAATCCTCTTAAGGTCAAAGTCCTTTGTGACCGTCCTGCGGATATACGGCTCTGCAAGTTCATAGAACCGTTCAAGATCCATTGCTTTCAAATATTCTCCATTCATCCATTTCAGCTTCACAGTGTCAAAAACAGCCGGGGACTTGCTCATGTGCCGGTAGTCAAAGGTCTCCACCAGCTCTTCCAGGGTAAAGATCTCCCTGTTATCCGCCGGACACCAGCCCAGGAGAGCCACATAATTGACTACTGCCTCAGACACAAACCCCTGATCGATCAGATCCTCATAGGAGGAGTGCCCGCACCGCTTGCTCAGCTTCTTATGGTTCTCATCCGTGATGAGCGGACAGTGAACATACACCGGGATCTCCCATCCGAACGCCTCATAGAGCCTGTTGTACTTCGGCACGGATGACAGATACTCATTTCCCCTCACCACATGCGTGATGCCCATCAGATGATCGTCAATGACATTGGCGAAATTATAGGTGGGGAATCCATCCGATTTGATCAGGATCATATCGTCCAGCTCATTGTTCGGAACTGTGATATCCCCATAGATCTCATCGTGGAACGTGGTCTCACCTTCCCGGGGGACATTCAGGCGGATGACCCACGGCTTTCCCGCCGCCAGGTTCTCCTCAATCTCTTCTCTGCTCAGGCCCAGACAGTGTTTATCATACACAACGATATCCGTACCATCGTCAGACACAGAGGTCTTTAATGATTCCAGACGCTCCTTGTCGCAGAAACAGTAATATGCGTCTCCCTGTTCCACTAGCTGTTTCGCATACTTCAGATACAGTCCGGACGCCTGCCTTTCGCTCTGCACATACGGTCCGTATCCACCGTCTTTGTCCGGTCCTTCATCATGCTTAAGCCCGGTCTTTTCCAGCGTCCTGTATATGATATCCAGCGCGCCTTCCACAAAACGCTCCTGATCCGTATCCTCCACACGAAGAATGAAATCCCCGCCTTCGTGTTTCGCGATCAGGTACGCATAAAGCGCTGTACGCAGATTTCCAACGTGCATCCGCCCTGTCGGGCTAGGTGCAAATCTTGTTCTCACTCTGTTGCTCATCTTTTTTCTCCAATCATGGTCTGTATTTTATTTTCCGCACTCGTCAGCCAGTCTCTCAAGAAATTCATCGCATCTCCCATACACGACAAAGTCTGCTCTCTGGTCTGTATAGTGCTCCGATCCTGTCACAAGGATCAGCTCCGTGCCCGTATAATACTGCAGCAGCTGACTGCACAGCGGAGAATTCAGGCTGGCTCCGAGCACAAGGAGCGCATCCGCTTTTTCCACTTCTCCCGCTGCTTTTGTCATAATGCCGTTGTCGATCATCTCCCCGAACAGGCACACCTGAGGGCGGAGCGCGACAAGACATTTTTCACAAAGGGGAACATTTTTCGATTCCCTGATATATTCCACAGGATAATGTTTTCCGCAGGACGGACACACATTGTCAAAAACCGTGCCCTTCATATTCACTACGTTCCCGCATCCGGCCCTGTCCTCCAGTCCGGCGATGCGGCGGGTAATGATCGAATCCACAAGTCCGCAGTCCTGAAGCTTCTTCAGCATGTGAAACCCTTTCCCCGGCGGGATCTCCACTGCCTTAAGGATGACTTCTTTATAAAAGCGAAAGAACAGTTCTTTCCTGGCGGAGTAAAATCCGCTGCTGAATATCTCTTCATAAGAATAGCCGTACTTATCTTCGATCTCATAGGACTCCGCTCCATCCCTTAAAAGCGGATACCCGCTTTCCGCCATGAGACCGATACCGCTTAAAACGACTGTGTACCTGCCCTCTCTTAATATCTGGAGTATATTATTTTCTCTCATAAAGTCCCCTCCTTTCTGCCGCCTTTCCTTCAGCAGGCAATGTTCCTATATACGGTATTATAAAACATATCGGAGGATTCTTCAACAAACAACTCCTGTCACTTCATCCCTGCTCTCTGTATATCAACCCTTCAGATCCTCCGCCCGGAGCAGAAGGATGGATGAGGGAAGGCTGCCTGTGGCTTCCAGGGAACAGCCGACTGCGTCTATGACCTCGATCTTTGCCTCGCCAAACGCACCTTCCGCAAACCTGGTAACTCTGTCAGGAACTTTATAACTCCCGGTCCTTGCGGATGGAAAGCCAAGTATGCAGGTCCCATTCTCCGAGAAAAGCACACCGTCCTCTGTATAATAACTTTCTGAAGCTTCTGCTTCCAGCCACTCCAGATAGCCAAGCCCGGCGAAAGCGCCCTCCTCTATATGAACGATATTGGCAGGGATATAGATCTCTGCGATGATGACCGGAACATCAGCAAACGCTCCCGCCGCGATCCCTGTGCAGCCTTCAGATGGCAGGACCAGATAACCGTCCGAAACAACTGCCGGATCTTGGATCCCGCAGATCATCCCATACTCATTTACAAAAACCCCATCCACTGACGACGGTACTGTCTCAGCCGGCGCCTCCTCCGCCGGAGCGTCCGCGGGCGGTACAGTCTCTGCCGGGTGTTCTTCCGCAGGAATGCTTATGGGTGGCGCCGTCTCCTCAGGGTACTTTGGCTCAGCGGGAAAGGTATCCGCCCCGGCTGTCAGTCCCGCAGGCGTTATGAGTGGCGCAGTCTCTTGAGTCAATCTCTCCTGCTCCGCGATATCCCGGGACATGTCCATGCCCTTCAGTGGGACCGGACTGCATCCGGTGACTGCCATCACTGCCAGTATCCCGGGGTCATCAGAAACAGGTTCCATTCCGAACCCCCTTCTTGACAGACGATCTGCGTATCCTCCATCCGTGCCAGGTATCGCCGCCCCTGTGTCCCAGACCCAGCCTGCCAGCATCAGAAAAACAATGAGGACAAGCACAGTCCGCTCCATCCTGTGGAGATTTTCTGCTGATCTCCACTCCCCATAAAGTTTCCCACACCACTCCATTTTGATTCCCTTCCCTTTCTACACCACAACAACTGATGGCAATATCTTCCATCTGCTTTTCCAGGATAAGGTATCAGAGAAAAAGGAATGCCGCAATCCCCTGCAACATTCCTTTGCAATTTTTTGTTACGATCCTCTGTTTCTCTCAGACATTGATCTCTGCTTTCATGCCCAGCTCTCCCTCATTCTCTTTCAGAAGAGGACAGATGACATTTTTCAGATATGCCTCCACCTGTTCCTTTGCCCGTCCTACATATTTTGCAGAATCCATCGTTTCTTGCAGATCTTCAATACTTAAGTTGAACGCCGGGTCCGCCGCGATCAGTTCGAGCAGATTATTATCCAGCCCTTTTTCCTTCACATTCTTTCCCGCCTCCATGGAAAGCTCGCGGATCCTCTCGTGAAGTTCCTGCCTGTCTCCGCCTGCTTTCACCGCGTCCATCATGATATTCTCTGTCGCCATGAACGGAAGCTCAGACATGAGCCGCTTTTCGATCACTTTTGGGTAGACTACAAGCCCATCCACCACGTTCAGGCACAGGTCAAGAATCCCATCAATAGCAAGGAATCCTTCCGGAACACTCAGACGCTTGTTTGCGGAATCATCCAGCGTCCTCTCAAACCACTGTGCAGCCGATGTGACCGCGGGATTCAGCGCATCGATCATCACATAGCGGGACAGGGACGCGATCCTCTCGCTGCGCATGGGATTCCGCTTATACGCCATGGCTGAGGACCCGATCTGCGTCTTTTCAAATGGCTCCTCGATCTCCTTTAAGTGCTGGAGCAGCCGGATGTCATTGGAAAATTTGTGGGCGCTTGCCGCGATGCCTGCAAGGACATTCAACACCCTTGTATCCACTTTTCTGGAATATGTCTGTCCGGATACCGGATAACAGGCTTTAAATCCCATCTTTTCCGCGATCATGGGATCGATCCTGTCGATTTTCTCCTGATCTCCGTCAAAGAGTTCCAGAAAGCTGGCCTGTGTGCCTGTGGTCCCCTTTGAACCCAGAAGCTTCAGGCTGCCGAGCACATGATCCAGATCCTCCAGATCCATTTCAAATTCCTGCATCCACAGAGTCGCCCTCTTGCCGACAGTCGTGGGCTGCGCCGGCTGGAAATGTGTAAACGCTAGGGTGGGCTGGCTTTTTTGCTCCTCCGCGAATTTAGCCAGCTCAGCGATCACATTGATCAGCTTTTTTCTCACCAGCTTCAGAGCCTCAGACATAATGATAATGTCCGTGTTATCCCCCACATAACAGGACGTGGCGCCGAGATGGATGATCCCCTTTGCCTTCGGGCACTGCACGCCATAAGCATAGACATGCGACATCACGTCATGGCGTACGATTTTTTCCCTCTCCCTGGCCACATCGTAATTGATATCATCCGCATGGCTTTTGAGTTCCTCGATCTGCTCGTCTGTGATATTGAGTCCCAGCTCTTTCTCTGTCTCCGCAAGCGCGATCCAGAGTCTCCTCCATGTGCGGAATTTCTTGTCCGGAGAGAAAATGTACTGCATCTCTCTGCTCGCGTAACGCTCGGAAAGAGGGCTAACATAACGGTCATTTGACATATTACTGATCTCCTTTATCCTGTATACTTGTATGCTGATCCCATTCCCATGCGGACACGCTCTCCATCCTGGAAGCTTTCCTATGGAAAACAGGGATCTTTCCGACTATTATAGTAACATCAGAGCCTTCATACGGCAACACTTTATTGTCCAAAAAGTCTCCTATTCGAATGCGTGGCTGATATCCCGCCCCGGAACCTCCATGGGATAATTTCCGGTAAAACATGCGTCACAGTATTTCAGCTCTCCCACCATTTCCTTTAGTTTTGACACTTCCATATACCCCAGGGAATCCGCGCCGATCATCTGCCGGATCTCTTCCGGTGTGTGGGAATGGGCAATGAGCTGTTCATTCGATGGTACGTCCGTCCCAAAATAGCACGGATGAAGGAACGGCGGTGAACTGATACGCACATGCACTTCCTCCGCGCCCGCGTTTTTCAGCATTTTAATGATATTCGCGCAGGTTGTTCCCCGAACGATAGAGTCATCCACCATGACGATCCGCTTCCCTTTCACCACCTCCGGGATCACATTCAACTTGATCTTAACGCTGGATTCCCGCTCGCTCTGTTTTGGCTTGATAAAGGTCCTGCCCACATAACTGTTCTTGTGAAATGCCATGCCGTATGGGATTCCCGACTGCTCAGAGTAGCCCTTCGCGGCAACCAGGCCGGAATCGGGCACGCCCACTACCAGATCCGCCTCCACCGGATAGGACTCTGCCAGAGCCTTCCCGGCAAGAATGCGGGAGTGATAGACATTCACGCCATCAATCGTGCTGTCTGTCCGGGCAAAGTAGATATACTCAAAGATACATCTTGCCTGCCGCTCTTCCGGGACTGCCATGCTCATGTCGGAAGCAATGCCTTCTTTTGTGATCGTCACGATCTCCCCCGGCCGCACGTCCCTTACAAATTCCGCGTCCACAGCCGCGACAGCGCAGCTCTCGGAAGCCAGGAAATAAGCGTTATCCCGCTTTCCGATACACAGGGGTTTGAGCCCGAACGGATCTCTGGCCCCGATCATCTTGCGCGGGCTGCTGACCACGAGGGCGTAGGCTCCTTTGATCTTCTTCATGGCATTTTTTACCGCTTCTTCCGCAGTCCTGGCATTCAGCCGCTCTCTCGCCACATGATACGCGATCACTTCCGAGTCGATCGTTGTCTGAAAGATCGCTCCTGTGTACTCCAGCTCACGTCTCAGTTCCACCGCGTTGACCAGATTACCGTTATGGGCGATGGCCAGAGTGCCCTTCACATAGTTGATGACAAGGGGCTGGGCGTTCTCTACTCTCGTCCCTCCCGCCGTGGAATAGCGGACATGTCCGACTCCCAGATTGCCCTTCAACTTCTCCAGCTCTTCCTCGTCGAACACATCGTTTACATGCCCGAGACCTTTTCTGGACAATACCTTTCTCTGCCCGGAGGTGTCTGTCACCGCGATGCCGCAGCTCTCCTGTCCTCTGTGCTGCAATGCAAAAAGCCCATAATAGATGGACGCGGCAACGTCGCGTCCATCCAGGTCATAGGCTCCAAAAACCCCACATTCCTCGCCGATTCCTGTGGTAATATTATCAAATCCTGTCATGAAATCCTGCTCCTTATTGATTCGTAAATCTTGATAAAAATTGCCTTGTGCGTTCTTCCCGCGGATGCTCGAACACTTCCTCAGGAGTGCCCTGTTCCATGATGCGTCCGCCGTCCATAAAGATCACCTGGCTGGATACACCCCGGGCAAACGCCATCTCATGCGTGACAATGATCATCGTTGTCTCCTGATCCGCCAGCCCTTTGATCACCTTCAGCACTTCCCCGGTAAGCTCCGGATCGAGCGCTGAAGTCGGTTCATCAAAACAGAGGATATCCGGTTTCAGCGCCAGCGCCCTGGCGATCGCCACCCTCTGGCACTGTCCGCCGGAAAGCTGGTGGGGATAATTTTCCATCCGGTCTGACAGCCCCATCTGATCCAGAAGGGTCTTTGCTTCCGCCTCGATCTGCGCATGGATTTCCTTTTTCTTTGATTTATAATCCGGCTTCTCCTTTGCCAGGAGCTCCTTCGCCAGCAGTACGTTCTGAAGCGCCGTATACTGTGGAAAGAGGTTAAAAGACTGGAACACCAGGCCGAAGTGAAGCCGCTTTCTTCTGATCTCCCCCTCCTGCATCGTCGCCGGATCATTCGCGTCGAACAGCGTCTCACCGTTCACGCGGATCACGCCTCCGTCCGGCCTTTCAAGAAAATTCAGACAGCGGAGCAGCGTTGTCTTCCCGCTTCCGGACGAACCGATGAGGGACAATACTTTTCCCTTTTCCAGGGAAAAACTGATATCTTTCAGCACTTTCGTGTTCCCAAAGCTCTTACTTACATGCTGTACTTCCAATATGGCCATATGTTCCGCCTCCTATCTAAAATATTCCAGTTTTTTCTCAAGACGTCCCAGGAGGACTGTCAGGATCCCATTAAAGATCAGATAGTACACTGCCGTAAAGAACAGCGGCCAGATCACGCCTGCGATCCCCATGTTTCCCTTCATGAAGGACTGTCCTGCCCAGATAACCTCCTGAAGCGCGATAATGCGGGAAAGAGAAGTGTCTTTTACCAGTGTGATGATCTCATTGGACATGGGAGGCACGATCCTCTTGGTCATCTGAAGGAGTTTCACCTTTAAAAAGATCTGCCTCTTTGTCATGCCGAGCACAAGCCCTGCCTCCTCCTGTCCTGCCGGAACTCCCTGGATGCCGCCCCGGTAGATCTCCGAAAAATAGCAGGCGTAATTAAAGATAAAGGCAACCGAAGCCGCGAGAAAACGTCCGTTCTCACCGCCTCCCCATATATTGTTGCCCATCAGGCCGGGCATGAAATAGACGATCAAAAGCTGGATCATCAGAGGTGTTCCCCTGATGATCCATACGATGATCTTTGTAATGAAACTTAAGGGCTTAAATCGGGACATAGACCCAAAGGAAATGATCAGCCCCAGGGGGATCGCCCCCAGCAGCGTCACAAAAAACAGCTTTAAGGTCTGCAGGAATCCCACGTTCAGCGCCTGCACAACGATTGGAAATTGCTCTGAAAATTCCATGACATATCTCCGTCTGTAAATTTATTTTTACTGTTACTGTTCGATCAGCGCAGCCTGTACTCCGTATTTCTCCGCCAGCTCCCGGATGCTTCCGTCTTCATAGGCTTTGGCAAAGAAATCATTCAACTCTGCTTTCAGATCCGAACCTTTCCTGAATCCCACGCCGTACTCCTCGCTGTTCAGGTGTACCGTATATGTAAGGTCAGAATAGCTTGTTCCCTCTCCGATCATCGCCGCTGCCATGAGCAGGTCGATCACTGCCGCGTCTGAAGTCCCTGCCGCCACTTCCATGAGGGCATCCGCCTGTGCTGTCACCGGGGTAACGTTCAGCTCCCTTGCCTCAAGCTCCTCCTCGCCTGCGCTTCCCGCCTCAGCGGCAAAGCTTAAATCCGCCAGGCTGTCCTCATCCTGATACTGGTCAGCCACATCGGAGGGGACCACAACGACCTGGGCGTTCTCAAGATAAGCGTCCGTACAGTCCATGGCGCTGGTCACCTCCGGAGTGAGGGTCATGCCGTTCCACACACAGTCGATCGTCTTGCCATCCAGCTCCAGGATCTTATTTTCCCAGTCGATCTCGACAAACTCCACCTCAACGCCAAGACTCTCCGCAAATTCTCTCGCAAGATCCGCGTCGAATCCGACCCACTCGCCGCTGGAGTCCTTGTAATCCATGGGTTCAAAATTCGTGATGCCCACGACCAGAGTACCTTTCTCTTTTACATAATCCATATCGCTCGTCTCAGCGGCATCCCCACCGGAACCGGCATTTCCTTTTGAACCGCATCCCGCAAGCATGGTAACAACGATACCTGCACAAAGTAACATACTTAATACTCTTCTTTTCATAATTCCCTCCATCGCCGGAAATCCAGCCTCACTTTTTTTCTCTACCAATGTGTCACTGTATCACAGTAAAGTTACCGTTGTATTCTACCATACAGACCACGGCGTGTCAAACCCTTGTTCAGGGTCTGTTCCCGCGTCCTGTGCCATCTGCGTCTCTAAGTATGGCTCCTGCGGTGCTGCCGCTTCCACTTTTCTATAACAGAGAGATCGGTCTCCGCGGGCAGGCTCTTCCGGAGCTCGTCCAGCTCCTGACGCATCTGCGCGTTGATCTCCATGTATTCTTCATTCTTTGTGATTAGGATGTGATATTCCTCCAGGGACATATATTTGTACGATGCGTACAGATACGGTTTGAGGAGCGTCTTATCCCCGCACATCTGATAAGCCCTGTCATACATGCGCGCCGCCTCCTGATACAGAAAGAGCCTTCCGTATGCCGCTCCCAGTCCCGCGTAGATCCGGCCGTAAAACTTATCGTCCACGGTCTCATCTCTCTCCTGGTTCAGGATAGACTGGTACACGAGGATCGCCTCCTCCAGCTCCCCGCTCTCCAACAGGTTGTCCCCCTTGAATTTCTGACGCTCGATATCCTTCTGGTTCTTCAGATGCTCCAGCACATTCTGGATGCGTATCATCTCCGGCTCCCTGTATATGCGCGAAGCTTTCAGGATCGTCAGGACGAACTTCTCCACGGACCCCCTCAGCCGGAGCACGTCCCTGAGGTCTGACGCCAGGCTCTCCATGCCCAGCTCTTCGTCAAGCCAGTCACAGAGCTGTTCGTTCATGATCGTGTAGTCGATGAGATAGAGATTATTACACAGATAATAGCAAAGCTCCTCGATGGTGAAGATCCTGCTGTGTATCCTGGTGACCTCGTAAGGATGTGCCGCGTGTCTGTCATGACAAAGAATTAAATTTCCCATCATTGCCTCCTAAATGTATGATCTTTTCCGCGTGGAAATCCGTGGGCGGGAAGAAATCGCCAAATCCCGCATCCCGCACAGTGATCTTACATGTCTTTTCATCCAGGAACAGCGTCTCGATCTGGAGACGCATGGAGTACTCCGCGCGCCTGGGGAATTTTTCAAGAGAAATCTTCTCAGTCCTCACATTCCCCTGGATCAGGGATTCGATGTGGAATTCAATGTCCTTTACATCTTCCATAAGGACTTCCCACTGGTTGTTGGACTCATACCAGTGAGCGCCCCACGAAACGATGGGATACCACATTTCCTGACCATCCACTCTCATATTCACTGTAATCTGGTCTGTCAGCTTGTCCTCTGACAGATAGACCGGATTCTCGATGTGCATGAAAAGCTTCCGGTAAGCTGTGTAGCATGCGCCCTTGCTGTACAGGTTGTTCCCGATAAAGGCGCGCCGTCCGTTGCAGAGCACTCTCAGCGCTTTTGGATACCAGTTATTCTCGAAGCCTTCTCCTGTAAGAAATACCGAAGATACGATCCGCTTGTCAAACACACTCTCAATAAACCTGCAGAACATGGCATCCGCCTCTTTCGCCTTGTCCTCATTCAGCACCGGATAAACTGCCGCCAGTTCCTTCATATGGGCGCTGGCCACCTCGTCCACTGTCACAAAAGTGGTCCTGCCGCCGCCCAGGCCCGGGCGGAGACGCCGGAGCATATAAGCCCGGATCTCATTCCGGTCGCAGCAGAAGAGCGCCGCGTCGTACTGCCACAGCTCCTTTGGCTGATAGAACAGATAATTGCAGAAGCTTTCTTTGTAATCCTGGATAAAGATATGCCGCTTGTCAATATTCATGCGCACGGCGATCCCCCTCAGCATCTGCGCCAGTTCCTCTGTCAGCGCCGGCACGGTAAACACGATCCCTTCGATTTCGGGGAAAGACTGAAGAGACATCTGGATGAACTGGGAGAGAAGCCATACCGCGTCGTATGTTTCTTCCCCGAATTCGATCCTGTCCCCGGCAAGGCTCTTGCTCAAAAGCCTTGTGACCGTAAAACCTTCCTTTATGGTGACAAGACGCTTTGCCTCCTTGCCGTATGCCCATGTATCCCGAAGTTTCCCGATGATCAGAGGGATCTGATAGTTGTCCGAATCCACCTCAAGCGTGTCCGGCTCCAGTTCCTGATCGTTGTAAAAACTGATCTGGCATGTCTTCTCATTTATTTCATAACCGATGATACTGCCTTGTCCCATGGAAAGACACCCTCCTTATTCCTGTGTGAACATATGGACTGCCGCCGCATCCTCCAGCGCGTATTCCTGCATCTTCTTCCTGCGCTGCTTGGCTCCGGACTCCGTGAGGATATCATTCAGCCTTCCGTATCTGCCCTGTTCGCCGGGCTCTGTCTCTCTTACACATGTCTCTTTATCGCTGCGGTAGGAATTTCCGTCAATGGTCTCTTTAAAATAATATTTCAGCTTTTCATTGGCAAAGAGCACGAATTTCTTCACATAGAGATTCTCGTACATGGGAGTCAGGATCTCTGTGGAGTAGTCCGCCGGCTCCTCTCCGCCTTTCTGGAGCTGATAATAGAGCATGACCCTGCTGCCCTTCTGGCCCTTGTACTCGATCAGTGTTTTATCCCAGAGCTGCTGCTCGATCAGCCAGTCCTTCTCATAAGAAAGGAAGAATGGAAAATAAATCTGCTTCGCGCACAGCTCCTGAAGGAATTTCTTCAGTGTCCTGCGCGTCTGCGCATTGTACTCCCTGCCGGAATAATACTTGAGTACGGCGATCTTGCAGATGTCGATAGTATCCTCGCCTTTCTCATATTCGCGGCAGATGATGTCGATCACGCTGCGGCCGATCTTCCTCTCCTCAACTACATACTCCCTGGACACATAGGAGAGATATGCCTGCTGCAGGCGGAAATAAGCGCCTTCCGCATAATACTGTTCAAAAATCTGCGCCTCCTGGAAGAGCTCCTCCGAGAAAAGCATCTGCGTGAGGATCCGCTCCGCAAGTTTGTGGGTATGTACCTCATAATCCCTCGCCTCCCTCCAGAGCACCTTCATATCCGGGGTGGCCCCGCAGTAATAGTTGGCAAGATAGGTCAGGATCACTTTGTCATACTGCTGCTTTTTGAACAGCTCAAAACACACATAAGTGAGGAAGTCATCATTTTCATAGTTGTTTTCCCTGATTGTCCTGCTGCAAAGCCCCAGCAGCTCTTCCTCCGTATAGTTCTCCAGGCCTTTTTCACGCACCACATCCGGCGTCAGTTCCTGTGATTCCTCTTCCTCTCTGTTTCTGCGCAGCCCATTGATATATTTTCTGCACATATCCATGTAGCGCAGCTCGTAGAAGAGCCGTTTGCTTTCATATGGGATGGAATCCGTGTAATGCCTGCCATCCTTTGCCTCCCACACGAGACGGTCGGTCTTGGCATACAGGAACACGCGGGCGCCGCTCTCCGTGTAGGGCACCTTCTGGGTGATCGTCCCATCCTCCGCGATCACATGGATATACTTCATATCCGGAACTTTTGTCGTGATCCAATACGCATGGCACACATCATACAGCGCTCTGACTCGTTCCGGATTCATCGCGGATTCTACGACAAAGCGCTTGTATATGATACGAAGCTGCTCATCCACATTTCTGCGGTCAAGCTGATTCCAGGCAAACGCTTCCATCTCATCTCTGTAATGAGCATAGATCTCGCTCGCCTCATCTTCATAGGTGATCAGGTTGGCATACAGGAACGCGCATTTATGGTAGTCCAGTGAATTTCCGTGCATAAAATACAGGTACACGGACCTTGGCAGCGCCTTGTGGAACTGCCCCGGGACAACGGACGCCATATAATACTCGTAGAGCTGCGCGATCTTAAGCTCTGCCTCCACTGCCTTCTGATACCACTTAAAATATTTCCTGTCCATACAGTTGCCCTTGATCAGCAGAGTGCAGATAGATGTAAGGATCATAGCCTCCTGATATATTTTATAGGAAAGCACAAGAACATCATAGAGATGTCTGTCAAATACTTTCATCTGGCTGGCAAGGTTCGCCGTGTAAAGCGCCAGCTCTCTGGTCATCAGCTTATGTTTCACCGCAAAGAGCAGGACGCGCACTTCGAACTCTCCCAGTTTCTTCAGGGAGGAACTCTTGTCCCGGAAACACCTGAAAGCCTGGAGATAGAACCAGATACTGTGGGATTTTTCCTCGTAAAACTGCTTTTCCAGGGCGCGCAGCCTCTCGCTGTAAATCTTATACTCCGAATCCACCTCTACCAGCATGCACAGGACCTTCCAGCTGTCCGGATGCTTCATGAATGTTCTCGAAAGCTCCTCCGCCACCTTCCGCTGTCCGATGGTGTCGCTGGACAACAGTGTCGTCAGGTAAAGATAATACGAGCTCAGCTCCACATCCTTTCCTATGGCAAACCTGTTATAATTATAGGATTCAAGGAGCCATTTCGCCTCTTCCGGCCTGCCTCCGATGAGGCAGATGTGGGCATGGAAAAGCAGGTAAAATTCATTTTTCGGATCCATGTCCCTTAAATGGCTGATCCGTCTCACCGCCTCTTCCACCCAGTCGGAAAGCTCCATCCTTCCGCCCTCATATTTCAGATAATTGCGTATGATCCCGGCGAACTCCCTGTCATTGGCGCGCCGCTCCTCATCTCTTTTTACATCTTTTTCCACCACGATCTCATAGGTCAGAGTCTCGTAGGGCGACTCCATGATAACCCTGCCGAAGTTGCTTCCTTCGTGAAGCCTTTCAACATTCAGGAAATATTCCAGCCGGTAAGAATTTCCGATAAACTCTTCTGTCGTGACCCGCGTGTGCTCCACTGAGAGAAAATCTCCCTCCGTCCGCACGTCGATCTCCAGATAGCCCCATGTATTCTTCTTGACTGTGAACGTCTCCTTGCGGGCTTCCGAAAGAGAGATGAACGCCCTGCTCTCTTCCTCCAGAGTCAGGAATATCTTCTCCTTCTGCTTGCACCCCACGAGAAATTCTTCCAGCGCCTGCTGATCCAGCTCCCACTTGCGCATATTGTCATAGAGCGCCTGGATCCGCCTGTCCTCGTATTTCAGGATCTCATAGAAATCCCTGGAGCGGAACAGCTTCACCGCCTCAGCAGCATCCCGGAACGAAAGCTTTTTAAAATCTTCCAGGCTCTGGATCTTGCCGTAGCTGGTCATCACAAAAGGCTTTTCAATGATCGCGGAAAACGCCACGTCATATTCCCCGCCGTTGCAGACAATCGTGAATTTGCCGTGCTCCACATGCCCGGGCAAAAGCCCGCTGCCGTCATATGTATAATAAATATTGACCGGATTGCCGTCAAAGCCCTGCTCGTCACACTGAACACGATAAGAGGAGGGATATACAAGGCCTCGTATGGTCCCCTCCCCCTGGTTCTGGAGCGAGAAGCTCCCCCTGTATTTTTCTCCCTCGCCGACGCGCATGATGATCCGCGTCTCAGGAAAGATGATCTCCGGCTGTGGGATGTGAAAATCCCCTTTGGCAAATCGCTTGATCTTATTCTTCAAATCAGTCACCTACTAAAAATTCTTCTCCTGCCCAGGGCAAAAGTACGCTACTTTGAATTATAGCATTGTTCGACAGCATCTTGCAATGGTGTATTATAAGAATTTGGCCCAAATCGTATACAAGTATGCAGTTTCTTCGTCATGTCACGCCTTATCTCTTGTCGTCTTTCACCATCTGTACATAATCCAGCACTTCATAGCCCAGTCTTTCATAGAGGGACACAGCCCTCTTATTATCCGCCTCAACCTCCAGCCTCAGCCGGGTGACACCCGGGCCCTTCTCTTTTTCCAGGTGTTGGAAAAACTTTCTTCCAAGTCCTTTTGACCGGTATTTCTCACGGATATACACTTCCTCGATCCACCAGACGTACCCTCCCGCTTCCTGAGAAAACGTCTTTGCGGTCAGACCGTATCCCGCCATTTCTCCCTCGTATTCAAACAGAAAGATCTCCGCGTAGGCATCCGATCGCAGAGCCTCATCTGCTGTTCTCTCAAAATATTCCTCGGGGATCTGATGGAGCACCGCGTCCGAGTGATAAAATTCTCTCGCCATTGCAATATATAGATCCCTGTCAGTTTCTGTAAATTTTCGTATCATTTAACATTCTCCTTTTTTACTGTTTTTCTTCTTTTATCTTCATGGGGAAAAACATCAAGGCAGTATAAATACCGGAAGAGCAGCCGTTTTCCCGCCCCCATCCGCGCTCTGACGGTGTCTGAGAATCCCCGGCACAGCCTGTATGCCCTTTTCCATTCTTCCCTCCCCATATCCGGGTGATAGAAAAGAGCGCGCATCACCTGCTCATGAAGCCAGTCCCATTCTTCCCCTCCAGCCTGCGGGGAACCCTCTTTCAGAGACTCCAGCCATTCAATACCCAGCTCGTCTGAAAGATCAGCCCCATGCCTGTCCCCGGAGTCTCTCCCTGGACCCCCGGCGGCTTTTGCCGTCCTCAGGATCACATCGTACATTGCAGGGATCCCATTGCCTTCCGCAGTATAGGCCATTCCTGCCCTGCGCTTTCTCCGCCTGAATGCCGCCTGGAGCAGAAAGGCTCCTGCCAGCAGCAGAAACAGGATAACAGTTGCCGCCGCGATCCCCAAACCCCGGATGATATTGGCCGCATAGTCAGCCTCTGTCCGCGTCTCCGCCTCAGACATCTCTTCTGCCCCGCTCCCCAAAGCCGCCGGAGTATGTTCCCGGTTCACCCAGATCCCCTCATCCTCTTCATACACCTGGCACCACGCATGCCCCATGCTTCCGTCTACACGAGCCTGCCAGGATCCATCCTCCGCCTGATAAAAAGCGGACGCCGGCACCGCATACCCTTCCACATATACCGACGGATAGCCGCACATACGGTAAAGAAGCGCGGCCGCGGTGGCAAAATGGACGCAGAACCCTCTATGGTTTTCAAACAGAAAATATTCCGCAAAATCCTCGGATGGGGGAGTGGGACCCGGTTCTGTATCATAGACTGCCAGGGCTGCAAAAGCCTCGTCGATCTGACGTCCCACAGATGTTTCGGAACTTATCTCCCAGTCCCGGCACAGCTCCTCAAGCTGATCCAGTCCCTCAGGATATGCCAGATATTCTTCCGGAAGAAACGCTTCCCGGACCTCTCCTTCCTCCCATGCGCCCCCGGTATAAGCAATTCCGGTCCTCTGCGCCACATACACAGTATCGCGCGGTCTTTCCTGCACAGCAATCACCGAGGACTGCGCCAGGGGATCGGGCTCAAAGGAACTGATCTCTTTCAGACGGTCCATGCTCCCCCCTGTGCCTGCCAGGGCATCCCCTGGCGCTTCCGTTCCCTCCATCTCCTCTTCCGCCGCCATTACGGCTTCTTCCTGCTGCTCCTGGGCTGTTTCCTCCTCCATTTCATCTGTTCTCTCCGGACTGCCGTCCGTTCCGGTCTCACTCTGTATCAGTCTCTCAATGCCTCCCACCAGATCTGTGCGAAGCGTCTCTCGGGTCGTCTGGTAGAAACCGCCTTCCACCTCTCGTCCGACATCCAGGTATCTCCCTGCAAAAACAGAAATCCCTGCCAGAAGAGCAAAGCTTCCCGCCGCTGTAAGAAGGGCCGTCATTTTCTTCAAAAAAGGCATTTTCCCCTGAGCACCCGCAACATAGTACATCACGCCCCCAAACAGAAGAAGCCACGAATCCCTGAATGAAGGAAAATAACCCGCGCATGCCGCCGCAATGAACGGAGCAGCAGCCGCGGCGCCTGCAACCACCTTTCCTTTTCCGGAACAGATGACAAATATCCACAGTGCCAGCACAGGGATCGTCAGGACAGCCGCCGCCACTCCCGGGAGTCCTGTATCCAGGCTGCCGCCCTGGAAAAACAGCGCTTCCACTGACTCCCTGTTCCTCCAGAGAAACATCCCCGACGCCAGAAAGACCGGGATCACTGTCCAGCCTCCAGCCCTGCATATAAGCAGTGTAAGCCCGAATGTCACAATGACAAGACTTCCATACAGCCATCTGCCGTCCGCTCCCGGGGAAAACACTGGGAGGAGTGCATTCCACCACACTGCCCCAAGGAAGGAGACGGCAGCAAAAAAGAGGATCACCTCGGACAAACGCTCTTTCCTCCCGGATTTTTCCCGTGGTGTTTTCCGGTATATTTTTATCCCCATTCTTTTTCTGCCCATTCCATCACCCCTTTCCCCTTATCCGTCCCATCTGTCTCACAGCCGGAGCAGTTCTGGCATCTCTCCGTCTTTCCAGATCTTTCCCTCGCCGTCTATTGTTACGATACTGCTGAACTCCCGGCCCCGGAAAGTATTCTCGTAGCAGGCGTCTCTCTTTTTTATATCCCTGCAAGGCTCCAGATCAAGAAGCCGCCAGACCATACTGCAGGCGCTTTCCTCATCCCTCACCCTCTGCATCACGATCTGCTCGTTCTTCTCTTCATACCATGCCGCCATGTGGATACATTTCTCCGCTGCCAGGGTGACGGACAGAGACGCCGCCCTCTCGATCATCTTTGAAAACCCTTCTGCAGACAGCTTTCCCGCCCTTACATCAAACCAGATCAGGACAGTACACCCCAGTGGAAATCCCCTCTCCTTTACCATCAGTTCTTCCTCTTTGGCGCTTAATTTCCAGTGAATGTCCTTTAGAGAATCCATGACCCGGTATTCTCTTATCTGGTAGATCTCCGAGGGATCGTCTCCCCTTTTCTCTCCGGAATACTCATCTGCTTCCGCCTGAAACTCCCTTGTCTTTCTTGTGATCTCAACGGACATCAGGCTGAACCGGGGCAGGATCTTGACAGCCGCCCTCCTCTTCACTTTCTTACGCAGGAAAAAAATGCCGAGAAAATCATAGACCCTGATGCTGTCAAGCCTCACCTCGATACTGCCGCACCGCCCTGTCTCAAATTCACACCACAGAGTCTCTTCACCGCCTGCAGGGACAGCCCCTGCATACTTTCTCCTCTTCCGCTTTTTATCATGAGTATTTCCCAATGTGAGAAACACTTCATAATGGATGTTCATCATGTGGGATCTGTTTCTTACAACCGCCCCTGCACGGATCTTTTTTCCCTCTTCGCCCATAGGCGGGACTCGTCCCAGGTCTGCGTCGACCCTGCCCCTTATCAGGATCAGATACAGCGCTGACACAGGCAGATACAGTGTGAGGAACACAAGGATTCCCGAAATCACTGTTTCATTATACATAAAATACAAGTATGCCGCCGCAAGCAGCAACACAAGATATCCCGCCAGCCTCTTTATCATGACCGTTACCCTCTAAGCGCCGGGGCGGGGACATTCTCCAGCGCCTGCCGGATCAGCTCATCCACCCGGATATGCCCTACCCTTGCCTTCATATTCAGAAAGATCCTGTGACCCGCCACGCATGGGAATACCTCCTGTACATCCGCGGGGATCACATACTCCCGCCCCTTCATCCAGGCACATGCCTTTGCCATTGCCGTCAGCGCCACAGTTCCTCTTGGACTGAGTCCCAGCTCCGTCCACTCATTTTCCCTGGTCGCCTTTGCCAGCTCCGCGATATACCGGTAAATGCGTTTGTGCACAAATATCCCTGACACCTCCGAGCGCATGGCAAGAAGCTGCGCCGCGTCAAGGACCGGTTCCGTCTCCTCACTGATCCTGCCTTTTTTCTGGTCTCGTTTTAATATCTCCATCTCTTCCTCCACGGTAGGATACCCCATGCTGACACAGATCATAAACCGGTCCAGCTGGGATTCCGGGAGAAGCTGGGTTCCTGCTGATCCTGCCGGGTTCTCTGTGGCGATGACGATAAACGGCTCTCCGGTCCTGTGCGTGACCCCATCCACGGTCACCTGCTGTTCCTCCATCACCTCCAGGAGCGCTGACTGCGTCTTCGGAGACGTCCGGTTGATCTCGTCCGCCAGCAGCAGATTGCAGATCGCCGCGCCCGGCTGATAGACGAATTTGCCTGTTTCCTTCTGATAAAGAGTAAATCCGGTCAGATCAGCCGGAAGCACGTCCGGAGTAAACTGGACCCTTTTTACCTTCAGCCCCATTGTTCTGGAAAACGCCAGCGCCATGGTCGTCTTCCCTGTTCCCGGGATATCCTCTATCAGGATATGCCCGCCCGCAAGTATCGCGGTCATGATCTTTGTCAGGACGTCCCGCTTCCCCACCACTGCTTTCTCCACTTCACTGATCACTCGCTGCGCGCTGTACATATTCTCATTCATTGGCATACTCCCCGGCAGATAAACACTGCCCTGAATCTCTATGATCGTCTGATATCTGTTCTGTCTGTGCAGGACCCCCGGCTGCTGACAGCAACACGGCAGATCCCAATGCCAGTGTATCACACGCATGTCTTTCTAACAAGGCTTACGGCAGAAATGAAGCCCGCGGATCATGACTCTGTCAAAAATTCCGCGGGCTTCCTCCTCAATCCATATTTTACAGGGCATTTTTACCGCACGATGCGGTAATATTCCCTGGACGTGATCATATACACCGCCACATAGAACACGGTAAACACTGCCGTCACCCCGGCTGTACACAGAAGGAACAGAGGTACGTTTGCCACAAACATAACTTCCAGCAGCATGGTCATGACCCGGAACGCGAACGCCACATGGAGGAAGGCGCCCAGGAGCGGCAGGAAAAACACCGCCAGGATCTGGCTCCGTATAACGCGGCGCACTTCTCTTCTGTCCATGCCTACTTTCTGCATGATCTGATAGTTCTCCCTGTCATCATACCCCTCGGAAATCTGCTTGTAATAGATGAGGAGCACTGTGGAGAGCAGAAAGAGCGCGCCCACGAATATCCCGATGAAAAGCGCCCCGCCATTCATAGCGTAAGTCCAATCCCGGCTGTCCTCTTTGTACTGCACATAGGCGTCAGGGCTGACCGCTGTTATCTGTTCCTCGAGAGTCCGCACCATGGTCTCGCATGCTTCCGCTTCCCCTTCCATGTCAAACCAGGAAACATAGCTGACATGATTCAACTCCTCGGATGAGAAACCATATTTTACCGCCAGTCCCTCCACGGATCCCACATCCGGGAGGATCACATAGACGGCTTTCACCATATTGGACATGAGCCCATCTGAGACAAGAGGGACATTTTCAAGGACTTTTTTCACCTGATACGGCTCATCTCCAAGAAGGAGGCTATCGTAAGCATAGTCATCCTCCGGCGCGTAGATCAGGGCTTCACCGGGCGCAAGGACCTCCTCTGACCCCAGTATCCGGTTGTAGTCTTCCAGCGGGATCAGGATCATGCTCCGATAATATTCTGTAAAACTTGCTTCATCCTGAAAGGTCATGGCGTTCCCGAACACCGCTTCCCCCTCCCGGAGCATGCATGGGAGGAGAAACATGCGGTATCCGACCTGATTTTCCACTGTAACCCCGATTTCCCCGGAGTTCTCCGCGATCAGCTTCTCCGTCTCAACCCTGCCTTCTTCTGAGCCGTCGGGAAGATGCACTGTCACGTCCCTTGGGTACTGGGTATCCATAGAATCCTCGATCCCCGCATACAGGCACACGCACATGGAGAGCACTACGATCACCGCTGTGCTCATGATACAGATGTTGGCAAGCCCCGCCGCATTCTGTTTCATTCGGTACAGCATGCCAGACACCGCGGTAAAATGCTTTGTCCTGTAATAATATCTTTTATTCTTTTTCAGCAGCTTTAACAGCACGATGCTCCCGGAGATAAAGAGCATGTATGTCCCGATGACCACAAGGATCACAGCAAAGAAGAAGACATTGACCGCTGTCAGCGGCGAATCCGCTGTCTGAGCGATATAGTATCCGCTGCCCAGAGTGACCAGCCCGGCCAGGGCGATCAGCCATTTTCCTTTTGGTTCTTTCTCGCCCGCGCGGGATGCCCCTACCATCTCGGAGAGCCTGCCCCTCATCACCTGAAACAGATCATAAGCCAGGTTCAGCGCGAACACTGCCAGAAAAAGCTTCACTGTCTGGAGAAGCGCTTCCGGTTCTATGGCAAAATCAAGGGGCACGGAAAAGTGGATGATCTTGAGAAGGACAAGAAACATCAGCTTTCCCAGGGCAAGCCCGAGGAGAAGCCCCGCGCCCAGACTGACCGCCCCGGTGATCAGCGTCTCCCAGAGCATCATCACGCTTAAATTTTTCTTGTCCATGCCCAGCACCTGATACAGTCCCAGCTCCTTTTTCCTCTGTTTGATCAGAAAACTGTTCGTGTAGAACAAAAAGATCAGCGCGAATCCTCCCGCCACCGCCGTCACCCATCCCATGACTACAGGCAGGGCCGTGCCGCCTCGGATCTGCGCCAGCCCGTTGTTCTTTGCGATGGCGCCCAGCGCGTAGAACAGCATGACCGTAAAAATACATGTCAGAAGGTAGGGCACATAGATCTTATGGTTTTTCTTCAGGTTCATGAAGGCAAGCCTTGGATAAAACGATCTACTCACGCGCCTCACCTCCTGTCGCAAGGA
Organism: Candidatus Mediterraneibacter intestinipullorum; assembly: GCA_019118665.1. GTDB lineage: Bacteria > Bacillota > Clostridia > Lachnospirales > Lachnospiraceae > Mediterraneibacter > Mediterraneibacter intestinipullorum. The sequence continues at coordinate 27,069 of DWYM01000019.1, read as the reverse complement.
CGGTCAGCGTGGCCGCGATCTTCTGATACATCTCCTCATCCGTCAGATTTCCGCGGTAAATCTGGTGGTACACCTGCCCATCCCTGATAAAGAGCACGCTTCCCGCGCTGCTCGCCGCCTTGACGCTGTGGGTCACCATGAGGATGGTCTGCCCCTCCCGGTTGATCCGGGTAAACAGCTTCATCAGTTCGTCGGAGGAATGGGAATCCAGAGCTCCGGTGGGCTCATCCGCGAGAATGAGCTGGGGACGTGTGATCAGTGCCCTCGCCACCGCGGCTCTCTGTTTCTGGCCGCCCGACACCTCATAAGGATATTTCAAGAGGAGCTCCGCAAGCCCCAGCCTCCCGGCGATATCCTCCAGCTTGGAGCGCATCTGCTCGTATTTCTCCCCTGCGAGCACAAGGGGAAGATAGATATTATCCTCTATGGAAAAGGTATCCAGCAGATTAAACTCCTGGAATACAAATCCCAGGTTCTTCCGGCGGAACGCCGCCAGTTCTTTCTCCTTCACCTGGCTCAGGTCACGCCCATTCAGCCGGACCGTTCCTCCCGATGGTTTATCAAGGGCCGCAAGGATGTTGAGCAAAGTCGTCTTTCCGGATCCGCTCTCCCCCATGATCGCCACATATTCTCCCTGTTCCACCGAAAAATTCACATCGGAGAGCGCCTGCACCTGGCTGCCCCCGAACCGGGTGGTATATATTTTCTTTACGTTTTTCACTTCAAGTAACGACATCTTTTATCTCCTCCCTGTCTTTTTATGCATCCATTATAAAAAGACAGAAGGCAGCCTTCCATAAGCCTGCCTTACAAACACTCCCTTATCCTTACATTTCTGTCATGTTAACAGATTTTTTCTGATACGTTCACGGATTTTTCCGCCACACCCTTATCCATCCTTATTCGTGCAGCATCTCCTCCCTGGAAAGATCCAGCCGTACCACAGTCCCCCCGCCCGGCTCTGACGCGATCGTTATGGTGTGGTTCAGCTTATCGCAGATCATCCGGCACAGGTACAGACCGATGCCGGTGGATTTCTTATCCTGCCTGCCGTTATACCCGGTAAAGCCCTTCTCAAACACCCTGGGCAGATCCTCCGCCTGGATCCCGATCCCTGTATCCTCGATCAATAGCACGGCCGGACTGCCGGGCTCCGTACGGATCCGGATCGCTCCTGTCTCTGTGTATTTCAGCGCATTCGAGAGAAGCTGCTCCAGCACGAACAGCAGCCACTTCTCATCGGTCAGCACCTGCTTTGCGCAGGGCTTGTATTCCAGCCGTATCTTTTTTAGGATGAACATCCGGGAATACTTGCGCACTGCCTGCCGCACGATCTCATCCAGGGAATACTTTTTCAGGAGGAGGTCAGACGACATATCCTCCGCCCGCAGATAGGAAAGCACCATGTCCACATACTGCTCTGTCTTAAAAAGCTCCATGCGCATCGCCTCCATGCCCCGGTCCCCCTCACCGGCTTCCGCGGACTGGAGCAGAAGGTTCATCGCCGCAAGAGGCGTCTTGATCTGGTGCGCCCACAGACTGTAGAAGTCAAGCATCTCCTGTCTGCTGATGCGGGCGTCGTTTTCCAGTCTGACGATGCGCTCTCCCAGGATCCTGATCTCCTCCTGGTATTTCTCCTCCGGGACGTCCTGAGGCGCCGGCAGTTCTCCCAGCTCATAGGGCATGTTCCGGAGGGCTTCATCCATGCACTTCACCTTTCCGACATAACGCCACAGATCCCAGACTCCAAGCACAAGAAAAGTGACCAGGGATAAAAACACCGCATAGGACAGCGCGTCCGCACGCACACCGTACAGATACAGCACAAGATAAAAAAGCGTCAGGAAAAAGAGATAAAAGACCGCTGGCTTCCGGTTCTTTTTTAAGTAGGTAAAAATAATATGTTTCATTGGATCAGATACCCGCTCCCTTTCTTTGTCTTGATCAGATCCCTGATCCCGATCTCCTCCAGCTTCCGGCGGAGCCTGGTCACATTTACGGTCAGAGTATTATCGTCAATGAATTCATCGCTCTCCCACAGTCTCTGCATCAGCTCGTCCCTCTTCACGATGCGCCCCGCGTTTTCCATGAGCACCTGCATGATGCGGAAATCATTTTTGGTGAGCTCCAGCTTCTTTCCCTCAAAACTGACACAGGTGTCGTTCAGATTCAGGATCACTCCGTCATGCTCGATCAGATTTACCCTGCCCTGGAAGGAGTAAGCGCGCCGGAGCATTGCCTGTATCTTCGCTGTCAGCACGTTCAGGTCAAAGGGCTTTTCTATAAAATCATCACCGCCCATGTTCATCGCCATCACGATATTCATGTTATCTCCCGCCGACGAGAGAAACAGGATGGGGACCTTTGATATTTTGCGGATCTCAGTACACCAGTGATATCCGTTATAAAAAGGAAGAAGGATATCCATGACCACCAGTTCCGGGGAAAACCCTGCGAATTCTTCTGTGATATTGCGGAAATCTTTCGCGCACCGCACTTTATAATCCCACTTTTCCAGATGCTCTTTCAGCGTCCCGGCTGTCTGAGTCTCTATAATTATCGCCAAATAGGTATTGACATTATATATTATATAAAATATAATATATAAAAATAAAACATATATCAAAAAAATAGATATAGAAAGGACTGAGGTTATGGCGTTCACACTCAATGCCCCTATGATGGACTTCCTCGTGCTGTCTGTCATCGCTGAGGCAGATGCCTATGGCTATCAGATCAGCCAGATCATCAAGCGGGCATCAAACACAAAGGACTCCACGCTCTACCCGATCCTGAAACGACTTCAGGAAAATCATCTCGTGGCAACTTACGATCAGCAGTATCAGGGACGCAACAGAAAATACTACCGCATCACTCCAGAAGGCAGAGAGCGTCAGGCAGCGCTTCTGAAGGAATGGGAGGATTACAAATTCATTATTGATGACATTGTAAAGGGAGGGGTTTCAAATGACTAAGACGGAATACATGAAAAAACTGGCGCACAATCTGCGCCGTCTTCCAAAGGAAGACTACGACCGGGCGGTCGAGTATTTTGAAGAATATTTTGCAGAGGCAGGACCGGAAAACGAACAGCAGGCGATCTCGGACCTGGGCAGTCCGGATGAGGCGGCAAAAGCCCTCATTGTGGACCTTGCCGCCCAGAATATCAAAGAAAAGCCAAAGACAATGAAACGAGGCTTATCCACTCTGTGGATCGCAGTCCTTGCCGTGTGCTCAGCTCCGGTCACGCTTCCCGTCGCCATCTGTATACTGGCTGTCATCGGAGCCGTTCTGCTCTGCGTGGGAATCGCCCTTTTCTGCGTTGTGATCACCGCCATCGCAGTGGCGGCGTCCGGGATCCTGTCCCTTTTCGGCGGAATCATCCTGTTATTCCGCTCCCTTGGAGATGGGCTGTGCAATATCGGGCTGGGACTCTTCTCAACAGGAGCCGGCATCCTCTTTGTGTACGGCGCCATTCTCCTGTTCAAGGGGTTCATAAGAAAAGCATCTGTTTCTCTTGGAAAAATAACAAAAGGAGGCCGCAGAAATGAAAAAAGCAACTAGAAATATCCTCATCATATCCGCCTGCTTCATGGGCGCCGGTATCCTCGCAGCCGCGGCCGGCGTTGCGGCAGGGGGCTGGTTCGGCATCCAGATCACCCGGGACGGTATCCGCTCCTCCTCTTCCGGGTCTGAGCCTTACAGGCTGGAGAAAACCAGGCTGGATGACTTTTCCGGCATCAAGATCGACATCGGATCCGAAGCGGATATTGAGTTTGTTCCGTCAGATGACGAGTACTGCTATCTGGAATACACGCTCAAAGGGAACGGAGCCGAGCCCGAGTGGAACATTACAGACAACACCTTTACCTTAACACAGAACGGCGTCATCGCCACCGGTTTCTTTCTTACAGGCTCTGATCTCTCATGGAGCTCCGGCCCTGTGATCCGCCTGTATATTCCGAAGGACACAGCCTTCTCTGACGTTGATATTTATAATGACTATGGAAATATCAGCATGGGCAGCATTTCCTCAGACACCCTCACTCTGAACCTGGAATCCGGGGATCTGGATATGGAAAACATCTCCGCCGGCGCTGCCGATATCTATCTGGATTACGGCAATCTGGCCATGAGAGCCTGCCGCTTCACTGAAGCGAAGATCGAGACGGATTCCGGAAACATCGAGGCTGAGGATACTGTGACAGACACGCTTCTCCTCACGAACAATTACGGTGATTCCACTCTGGAAAACACCACTGTCCGCTCGGCAGACCTGACCGTTGAGTCCGGCGGCCTCTATCTGGAGGCCAGCGGTCTTGAGACGATCACCGGAGTGAACGAATATGGAGATACTACTTTCGTTTTCGGAGATGATATCGAGAGTTATTCCTTCGATCTTTTGACGGAATATGGGGAAATCTCTTTCTCCGGCGATGCACCGGGAAGGCTTATCTCACGCGATGGGAGCGAGATGTCCTATACCGCAGATGCAGGAGGAAATAAAAAGATCCGGTTTACCGCAGAATCCGGAGATATCCAAATCCACAAGAAGTAAATCTGAATTTGCCGGGGAACTTTTGCCTAAGCATAGTGTCCGAAAACACCGGAGCAATATGTCGAAGACATATTCAGCGCGTGCGTTTTACTTTGAGAATCCTGAATTTTCTTCTGGGAACTGCTGATCTGGTGAGTTCAGAAAACCGCTGACCATTTCAAGAGCTTTTCGCGGCGGGTGGGGATGTGGCGGCGGTGACTTGGAGTAATCTGCCGGAAAGTCTTAAAGGAATGGGATGTGGCGTTAATTTCAAAGCGGATGCCTGAGCGTTAGCGAATCGTCCGCTTTGAAATTGTTTTTAGCTACATTCCATTCCTTTTATGTCTTTCCCAGATTACGGAACCGGAGCCAGAGCCACATCCCCACCCGCCGCGAATACGTCTTAAAAAACTAGCGGTTTTCGGATGTTTTAAGTATAGGCAGTTCGACAGACAAATTCAGATTTTCCTACCCTAAGGCAACATCCAGTATCATCATGAGCACAAAGCCAACGGCCACGCCCACGGTACTGATATTCGTATGCTCTCCTGCCTGTGCCTCGGGGATCAGTTCTTCCACCACCACATAGATCATTGCTCCTGCCGCAAAGGAGAGCAGATATGGGAGCAGGGGCACCACAAGCGCTGTCAGGAATATGGTGACAAGCGCCGCGATCGGTTCCACGATGCCGGACAGCGCTCCATACGCAAAGGCTCTTTTCTTTGTCAGCCCCTGGCTTTTCAGCGGCATGGAAATGATCGCGCCCTCCGGGAAATTCTGGATCGCGATTCCAATGGACAGGGCAAACGCCCCTGCCAGGGTCATCGTCGTATTATCGGCGAGAACTCCGGCAAAGGTCACGCCCACAGCCATTCCCTCGGGGATATTGTGAAGGGTCACCGCAAGGACAAGCATCGTTGTTTTTTTTAAATGCGCGGAAACGCCTTCGGGTTTGTCTTCGGTGTAATGTAAATGCGGGGTCAGCGTATCCAGCAGGAGGAGGAAGCCCATCCCGAGAAGGAAGCCCGCCGCCGGGGGCAGCCAGGAGATCCCGCCCTCCTGCTCCGCCATATCAATGGCAGGTATCAGAAGAGACCAGACTGACGCCGCCATCATCACGCCGGAAGCAAACCCGAGCAGCAGCTTTTCCAGTCCCCTGTTCATTTCTTTTTTCATAAAAAATACCATTGCCGAGCCCAGTACAGTCCCGGCAAATGGTATGAGAATCCCTATCATTGTGTTCTGATTCATGTTTTCCCTCCGTTGCTGTATTCAAAGTCGTGATAATTTTTATCGATATCCTATCATATGCATCCCGGAGAGAATTTGTCAATAGTTATGCTGTTCCTGAACATTTTTTCGGAACAGTTTCGCGTCTCAGGCGCCTGCTGCCAGATCCTTCCCGGCTCCCCGGCACTCTGAAAGAGCGTCGTCATCCGGCGTCTCGTTCGCGATCACACCTTCTTCTCGCACAAGCACGGCTCCCGCGTTTTTCATACGGTCCGCCCAGTCGCGCATCCACTCTCCATCGCCCCATCCGTAGGACCCGAACAGCAGGATCTTTTTTCCGCTGACAAGAGGCTCAAGCTCCTCCAGAAAAGGCTCCATTTCCGATTCTTCGAGCTGTTCCGCTCCCATGGATGGGCAGCCCAGCGCAAACGCGTCCTCAGATGCCAGCGCCGCCGCGTCCGCGTTTCCCACTTCGATCAAATTCGCGTCCGCGCCTGTCTCCTTTATGCCTTCCGCCACGGCCTCCGCCATAGCCTGAGTATTCCCTGTTCCACTCCAATATACTACTGATATGCTCATCTTCTTCTCCTCCATTCTATGGTCACATAGCAATTTCCCGGATACTTTTTCCGGTCAGGAATTCATTGACCGCGCAGTCTTTTGCCCGGTCGTATTCCTTGAAGACCATCCTCGCTCCCGCAAGATCGCTGTATACTTTCCAGTATCCGATCATCAGATATTTTTTTCCTTCGTTCTTGATAAAGCCTTTCACATCATCCAGAGGATATCCGAGAAAAACTCCGATCTCATGAGGAAATCCCATCCCTCTCCGGGAAAAATCCCCGATCCGTTCGGACAGGCGTTTCAGTATTCTGTCCACGCTCATATCCGTGTATCCATACTCCCGGATCAGTTCATTCACTCCGGGCTGCTTCAGGTATCTGTCCAGCTCCTCGGGACGGTAAAAAAGGACAAGGCATTTCCCATCCGAACAGGACAGCCTGTGATATGAGACGTCCATATTCTCAAACAGCTCAGCGAGCCCGCCATAGAGCGCGGCGTCAACTGATATGACACAGGACACTTTCAGCCCCTTTAAAAATGGCGCACACTGCAGGACGATCTGAAATCCAAGCCTTATCCTGCGGTCATTGTTTTTCAGAAAATATGACAATACTTCTGCCGGCATGATTCCTCCAGGTTTTTGAGAATTATTTTCAATTGCTAAAATAGTACCATATCCGCCAATTCTTTTCAATAGGGTTTTTGAGAACATTTCTCATTAACTTCCTTTCGTTTAAAAATCATTATTCAGATACAGTATTTCTCTGTCCCACGGTTGTTATGGGCAGATTGCTCAAAAATTTTTAATTTTTTATCATTTTTTTAGTTGTTCCACACATAAATATGGTGTATAATGGGTTTAACATATTTGAGAGGTGAAAGTCTCAAACAATACTTACATAAAGGAGAGATTCGCCATGGTAAATTTAGTGACAGGCCCAAGAGGCAGCGGAAAAACACAGAAAATGATCGACCTTGCAAACGATAAGGTCAAGACATCCAACGGAAATGTAGTATTAATCAAAAAAAGCCCTAAGGATACATGCACAGTGGATTTCAATATCCGTGTGATCCGTATGGCAGATTATCCAGATATCCTTACTCTTGAAGAATTCGTAGGTTTTCTTTACGGCATGGCAGCCGGCAATCATGACATCGAAGCCATCTTTATCGACAGCGTATTAAAACAGGCAAATATCACTCTTGAAAGCCTCTCGGCTTTCCTTCAGAAACTGAACAGGATCTCTATTGAAAACAACATAGATTTCTATCTCAGCGTAAGCGCGGAGAAAAAAGATATTCCCGGCATAGATTCCCATGACTGCAATATCATATGCTGACCCGGGGAAAATAAACCTTGTACAGATAGGCTTGCACATAAAAAGAGAGCCCGCAGGATCATTCGTTTCGATGATCCTGCGGCTCTCTCTTTTTCTTATGTCTTTCGGAGCGCTTTCGGAACAATTATCATGGGGATCAGGTCATCATTCCGATGCTTTCCCGGCTCCGTTCAGGGACAGCACTGTATTGCTCCGGTCTCCCTCCTTATATTCGACAGTGACCTCATCTCCAACGTTATATCGGATAATATCGATAAAATCCACGACCGGTATGTCGAAGATCCCATCCGAGCCCTCCAGCATGATATAATAATGGGAGTTTCCGTCCACAACGCCCTGGGCGATCTTTGTGATCCTCGCGGTCAGGCTCTTTACATCCCTTGTGTCCTCAGGCGTCTGCTTGATCCCATTCTCATACATCAGCGTCGTATAGTTCTCCTCGCATTCACTCACTGTATCCCCGATCGCCACGATCTGGTATTTCTGAACGTTTACCATGGCGTATTTCTTCACCAGTCCTGCGTCGTCCTTTAAAGCGATAAAATACGTCGGTTCGCCGGAAATATTCAGGAGCAGCGGAAATGTAGCCGTGTAGTGAAGGTTCTGCACCTGTCCTTCCGCGGATGACATAGCCGATGCTTCTGTCGCTCCTTCCACCTCATAAAACCTTGTTTCCATCGTCCTCTGGTTCATCAGCACAAATCCGACGTTAGACTGGTCCCCTGTGATCGACGTGACGCCTGTGTAGACCCACACATCGTCATTGATGGCAAGATAGTTATATCCGTCTGTTGTGCGCAGACAGTCTTTCTGTCCCAGGACACTGTTGAGAAATCCATGCTTCAAAGTGCCGTGATAGTCGTACAGCTCCACGAGCAGGTCCGCGGAGTACGCCCTGTCGATCCACTGAGGCGCGTCCTCGATCGCATAATCCTCCGTCTCTCCGGTAATGGCGTTGCAGAGCACGACACGCCCGATCGTTTCACCGCCGAACAGACCGATGTTGAACTGCTTCACAGGACAGATCCAGTAAGGGACTCCTTCCTCGTCAATCTCAAAGCTCAGATTATTAAAAATGTAGATCGGATATCTAAACCGCAGGTGACGGTAGATGTTCCGGTTAAAATGATCGCTTGTCGTATATTTCATCCCTTCGTCCAGCTTGACGAGCTCCGTATTCTGCGTGGCCATATCGATCTTGATATACGCGGGAATGCCTTCCCCCTGATTCGTAAACCACTTGATCAGGCTGGCATATTTCAGCGGAGACACACGCACCGGACGGTCCTGGAAATTGATCTGTGAATACAGCTCATCCACCTCGAACTGCGACACCATGTCGACCATGCTGCCCATCTTCCTGTCGCCCAGCAGCTCCGCGGAGTCTTTATCGAGAAGCGGTATCTGGTCAAAGGACAGCTCCTCGATATCTTTCGCGAATTCGCCGGTCTCCACGGTCATCAACTGCTGGTATTTCTTCGCATTTATAATGGGCGATGACAAGAGCGACCCTGCCAGATACACGACCACGATCAGGCCGACGATCCCCAGGATAGCCTTCAGCCCCTTTGATCCCTTCAGCTCATATCTGCTCAGGTTCCTCTTTTTTACAAACGCGAGCACCGCCAGGATGCCCAGCACGATCAGAAATACCCAAAATTCATTGGAATGGATATTGAGCGGCGGGAGCGCCACATAGTAATAGATGCCCAGTGCGGCTATGATCAGCAATGCGATCAGTAATTTCATCTTTATCCTTTTCATTCTTTTCCCCTTTCCCCGCATTCTGTCTGCCCCCATCCAGCGCTGAGGTCATTCCGGTGTGCGGGATACCTGCTGTCTCTTAAAATAATAGGGCAATTATAGCATTTTTATTCATGGAATACAAGGACTGCGGCAAAAGCCAGGAAACCCCGGGAAGATGCTGAAACGCATCCTCCCGGGGCTTCCCTCCTCAGCCGGCGGTTGTCCGCCGCCGCTCATTCCTGTTGCAGATTTTTATCTTATCGGCTATTCTTCTCAGTTATTCTTCCGCGGCACGCGCAGCGATCTCTTTCTCCTGCACATCAGACGGAGCCTGCTCATATCTTGCGAACTCATATTCATAAGTTCCCCGGCCCCCTGTCATGGAACGGAGCACTGTGCAGTAACCGAACAGGCCTGTCATCGGGATATCCGCCTCGATCACCTGTTTCCCTCCGCCGATCGGGGTCATTCCGAGCACTCTTCCACGCCGTTTATTCAAGTCGCCCATCACATCCCCGGTAAAATCATCCGGAACAGTGACCTTTATGGAAGCGATCGGTTCGAGCAGGACAGGCGACGCCTCCATGAACCCTTTCTTAAACGCCTGGCTGGTCGCCGTCTTGAACGCCATTTCTGAAGAGTCCACCGGATGATAAGAGCCATCGTAGAGGATCGCTTTCACTCCGACTACCGGATAGCCGGCAAGAGGTCCTTTCGCCACAGATTCCTGAAGCCCCTTTTCAACTGCCGGGAAATAGTTCTTCGGAACCGCTCCTCCGACTACACATTCCTCAAAGATAAACGGTGTGTCCAGATCGTGGGACGGCTCGAATTTCATCTTGACATGGCCGTACTGACCATGCCCTCCGGTCTGTTTCTTGTATTTCATATCCACATCTGAATTCTTCCGGATCGTCTCGCGGAACGCCACCTTCGGAGTCTCCAGGATGATCTCGACCTTATATCTCGCAGCCAGCTTGCTCGCCGCGATCTCCAGATGCTGGTCTCCCATTCCGTAGAGCAGCGTCTGGCGGTTCTCACTGTCATTTACCGCTTTCAGGGTAACATCCTCCGCTGTCATCCTCGCCAGCGCCTGTGATACCTTATCCTCATCCCCTTTGTTCTTCACACGGTATCTCATATAGGTGTACGGCACAGAGTAATCTGTCTTCGCATAGGATACCGGTGTTATCTTTGTTGAGAGAGTGTCTCCTGTGCGTGTGTTTGTGAGCTTCGCGATAGCGCCGATATCTCCCGCGAACAGCTCGGTCACTTCCGAAGGCTTGTTGCCGCACATCGTGTACAGCTTGCCCGGTTTCTCTTCCGCTTCTGTGTCTGCGTTAAAAAGGATGTCGTCTCCTTTCAGCACGCCAGAGCACACCTTTACAAAGGAATACTTTCCAATAAACGGATCTACCATCGTCTTGAACACATAAGCTGTCTTAGCCTTGGAGAAATCATAATTCGCTTCAAAGATGTCGTTCGTCCTGCGGTTGATGCCCGCGCAGGTCCTCTTGTCCGGGCTCGGGAAAAATCTCACGATATCTGACAGAAGATTCGCAACACCCTGCGCCTGGACGTTGGAGCCCATTGCGACCGGAACGATATCGCCGTCCATCACTTCCGTACGCATGGCCGCCCTGATCTCTTCGATGGAGAATTCCTCTCCGTTGAAATAGCGCTCCATAAACTCTTCACTTGTCTCGGCCACAGCTTCCATAAGGGAATCTCTCAGGAGCTGGAGGTTCGGTTTGCAGTAATCCGGGATCTCGCACTCTTCTCTCTGGCCAATCCCTGTATATCTGCGCCCTGCATTCTTAATAACGTTGATATATCCGACCAGCTTCTCATTCTCGCGGATAGGCTGGAAATGGGGTGCGATCTTTTTTCCGTATCTCCCTGTCAGATCCTCCACAACCTGTCGGAAACTTGCATCATCCACATCCATCTCCGTCACATAGACCATCCGCGGAAGATTATACTTGTCGCACAGCTCCCACGCCTTCTCGGTCCCGACCTGCACGCCTGCTTTTCCGGACACGACGATGACTGCCGCGTCTGCCGCGCTCACTGCCTCTTCCACCTCGCCTACAAAATCAAAATATCCGGGAGTGTCGAGGATATTGATCTTCGCTTTCTCCCACTCGATCGGGATCAGGCTTGTGCTGATAGAAAATCCACGTTTCTGCTCCTCTTTATCAAAATCACTGACTGTGCTGGATTCTGTGACTTTGCCCATGCGGTTCGTGGCGCCCGATACATACAGCATTGCCTCCACAAGACTTGTCTTTCCGCTCCCTCCATGTCCAAGCAATACCACGTTCCTGATTTCGTCCGTTCTGTAAACCTTCATGCTGCTGCCTCCTTGATATGTAGTTAATATGCACGATCCAATAATATCATCTCATGCTTATCATGGGTATATTGTACTAAAATTTCTCACAAATTTCAACTATTTTATGTAATTTTCACATACTCCTTATGAATCCCCTAACCGTCAAAAAACAGCCCCATGGAAACAGCCTGTCCTGTCTGACAATTCAGGAAAAGGCATTCTGCCGTTTACTTTTATAATGCAACGTGCTAAAATGTCTCTGTGTTAATGCAGAAATAATTTCCGTACAGACGCACTTCAAAAAAAGACTTGCAAACTGTAATAAATCAGAAAGGACGGCTTATATATGGCAGCATCAAAATCAGGTTTTATCGGACTGGGACTGATCGGCGGTTCTATCGCCAAAGCGATCCGAAAATACTATCCGGACCATGAACTCATCGCATACGACAAAAGCCGGGAGACTCTCGCCCTTGCCGTGCAGGAGGGGATCATTGACACCGCATGCTCATCTATTGATGACAATTTCAGGGGATGCAGCTATATTTTCCTATGCGCTCCTGTTTCATGCAATACCGCTTATCTCTCACAGCTGAAGGAGCTTATAGGAGACAACTGCATCCTCACAGATGTTGGGAGCGTAAAGACTTCTATCCACGAGGAAGTCATCGCGCTCGGCCTGGAGGAATGTTTTATCGGGGGACACCCCATGGCGGGATCAGAAAAAAGCGGCTTTATCAATTCCAAAGCGCACCTGGTCGAGAACTCCTATTATATCCTGACGCCTTCCGCCAAGGTTTCCGGAGAAAAAGTCGAGTCTTACCGCAATTTTGTTTCTTCTCTGAAAGCCATCCCGGTCATACTGGACTACAAAGAGCATGACCTTATAATGGGAACGATCAGCCATCTCCCCCATATCATCGCTTCCTCCCTGGTCAACTTTGTGCGCGACACGGACACCAAGGATGAACTGATGAAAGCTCTTGCCGCGGGAGGATTCAAAGATATCACGAGGATAGCCTCTTCCTCTCCCATCATGTGGCAGCAGATCTGTCTGAAAAACGGCAGCAATATCTCCCGGATCCTCGGAGAATATATCAAAACCCTTGAACAGACAAAAAAAGCCGTTGACTCGGGCGATGAAAACGCTCTCTATTCCCTTTTTGAATCATCCAGGGATTACAGGGATTCCATGCCTAACAGCTCCGCCGGTCCGATCAAGAAACAGTTCGCCGTCTACTGCGACATCATCGACGAAGCCGGAGGGATCGCCACGATCGCCACGATCCTGGCAAGCAACAATATCAATATCAAGAATATCGGCATCATCCATAACAGGGAATTTGAAGAAGGAGTCCTTCGGATCGAATTTTATGATGAGGGCTCTTCGGCGAAAGCCGCGGAGCTGCTCCAGAAATACCGTTATATCGTATATGAGACGTAGAAAAGACCACAGAAAGAGGATATACAAATGGAATTATGCAGTTTGACCGGGCTGAAGGGAAGAATTTCCGTCCCGGGAGATAAATCAATTTCACACAGATGTATTATGTTCGGTTCTATCGCGGATGGGACCACAGAAATCCGCAATTTTCTCCAGGGCGCGGACTGCCTTGCCACTATCCGGTGCTTCCGCGCGCTGGGGATCGATATAGAAGAAAAAAATTCCGCTGTCATCGTCCATGGCAGAGGGCTCCACGGACTGTCCGCTCCAAATGATATACTGGATGTGGGCAACAGCGGCACTACTACCCGCCTTCTTTCCGGCATCCTTGCGGGACAGTCCTTTGGATCCAGACTCTCAGGAGACGAATCCCTGAATTCCCGCCCCATGAAGAGGATCATAGAACCGCTCACACAGATGGGAGCACATATCACCAGCATCCCCGGAAACGGATGCGCGCCGCTTCTCATCGCTCCGGGCAGCCTGCGAGGCATCCACTATGATTCTCCTGTGGCCTCTGCCCAGGTAAAATCATGTCTCCTGCTCGCCGGATTATATGCGGAAGGCGAGACTTCTGTCACAGAACCTTCTCTCTCCCGTAACCACACCGAGCTGATGCTCAGGGAATTCGGAGCAGATATCCGTACGATCCATGCCCTTGACAGTACAAAGGCAACCGCCAGCATCCGTCCATGCAGAGAACTGTACGGACAAAAGATCACAGTTCCGGGCGATATTTCATCCGCCGCCTACTTTATCGCCGCCGGGCTGATCGTACCTGATTCTGAGATCCTCATCGAGAATGTGGGGATCAATCCGACCCGCGCCGGCATCCTGAAGGTATGCGAAGATATGGGCGGAGATATCACCCTGCTCAACGAGCGCACTGAGGGCGGCGAAAAGCTCGCAGACATCCTCGTAAAGACAAGCAGGCTCCACGGCATCACCATTGAGGGGGATATCATTCCCACGCTTATCGACGAGATCCCGGTGATCGCTGTCATGGCCGCCGTGGCAGAGGGAAGGACCGTCATCAAAGACGCGGCAGAGCTGAAAGTCAAAGAGACAGACCGCATCGAGACCGTCACAGACAATTTAAAAGCAATGGGCTGCAATGCCACTCCCACCCCAGACGGTATGATCGTCAACGGCGGGAGCCTGAAAGGCGCGTCCATCCACACACTTCTTGACCACCGTATCGCTATGGCTTTCAGTATCGCCGCGCTTGTCGCTGAGGGCAAGACAAAAATACTGGACAGTAAATGTGTGGATGTGTCATATCCGACCTTTTACGACACCTTTGAGCAGCTGCTGTAAGTCCGGACCCGCCGGATCAGTCAGTCCTCTTTTTCGAGCTTCCTGCTGACCTTTCCGGCGATCTCTTCTTTGATATCCGCCACGAACTCATCCAGCCCGCGCTGTCCTTCATCCCCTGCGAATCTGCTTCTCACAGAGACCTTATCCTCCTCTTCTTCCTTTGCTCCCACAACGAGCATATATGGGATCTTCTTCACCTGCGCCTCTCTGATCTTGTACCCGATCTTCTCCGCGCGGGTGTCGATCTCAGCGCGGATGCCTGCGTCCTTCAGGACGTTAAGCACCTTCATGCCATACTCCATGTGCTTGTCAGAGATCGGAAGCACCTCTACCTGCACCGGGGCAAGCCATGTCGGGAATCCGCCCGCAAAGTGCTCGATCAGGATCCCGATGAAACGCTCGATAGACCCGAATACCACCCTGTGGATCATGATCGGTCTGTGCTTCTCTCCGTCTGCTCCTGTATACTCAAGGTTGAACCGCAGCGGAAGCTGGAAGTCAAGCTGTATCGTACCGCACTGCCATGTCCTTCCGATAGAATCCTCCAGATGGAAGTCGATCTTCGGTCCGTAGAACGCGCCGTCTCCTTCATTTACCACATAAGAGAGCCCGATGTCCTCAAGAGCGCTCCTGAGAGCGTCCGTGGCCATATTCCAGTCTTCGTCGCTTCCCATGCTGTCCTCAGGACGTGTGGAAAGCTCCACATGATACTTGAACCCGAAAAGGCTGTAAACTTCATCGATCAGTTTCACAACGCCTTTGATCTCCTCTTTGATCTGCTCCGGCATCATAAAGATGTGGGCGTCATCCTGCGTAAAGCAGCGCACGCGCATCAGGCCGTGAAGCTGTCCGGACTTCTCATGGCGGTGCACCAGTCCCAGCTCTCCCATGCGGATGGGAAGGTCACGGTAGGAGCGCGGCTCTGACTCGTATACAAGGATACCGCCCGGACAGTTCATCGGCTTGATGGCAAAATCCTCTTCGTCAATGACTGTGGTATACATGTTCTCTTTGTAGTGATCCCAGTGGCCGGACGTCTCCCACAGATGGCGGCTCAGCATGATCGGCGTATTGATCTCCACATACCCGGCCCTTCGGTGGATCTCTCTCCAGTAATCAAGAAGCGTATTCTTAAGCACCATGCCGTTGGGAAGGAAGAATGGGAATCCGGGTCCCTCCTCGCGCATCATGAACAGTCCAAGCTCTCTTCCGAGCTTCCTGTGATCGCGCTTCCTGGCCTCCTCGATCATCGTCAGGTACTCTTCCAGTTCCGCCTTCTTCGGGAACGCGGTGCCGTAGATCCTCTGGAGCATCTTATTGTGCTCATCACCTCTCCAGTATGCACCTGCAAGGCTGGTCAGCTTAAGGGCCTTCACCGGCTTTGTAGTCATCAGATGAGGTCCCGCGCACAGGTCCGTAAACTCGCCCTGTGAATAGAAGCTGATCGTCTCATCCTCCGGAAGATCCTGGATCAGTTCCACCTTATAATCCTCATTTTTCTCCTTAAAGTACTCGATCGCCTCATTTCTCGGCATGGTAAACTGTTTGATCTCGAGATTCTCTTTGACGATCTTTTTCATCTCCGCCTCGATCTTCTCCAGATCTTCCGCGACAAACGGAGTCTCCCGATCCACGTCATAGTAGAATCCGTCCGCAACGGACGGTCCGATCGCCAGTTTTGTCTCCGGATACAGGCGCTTGACCGCCTGTGCCATGATATGAGACGCTGTGTGGCGGAATGAGCCTTTCCCTTTTTCATCGTTAAATGTCAGGATGCTCAGCTCGCAGTCCCGGTCAATGACAGTCCTTAAGTCCACGACCCTGCCGTCCACCTCTCCGGCTGTCGCCATCCTTGCCAGCCCCTCGCTGATATCCAGAGCGATGTCATACACGCTCATGGGCTGCTGATACTCTTTGCTCGATCCGTCTTTCAGTGTGATCTTCATATTCTTTTCCTTCCTTTCCTTGCAATCGTCTGTCCGGCGCTTATACAGAAAACAGAAAAGACATCCCTTCCGGAATGCCTCTTACTCTCTGAATCTATGTCCGCACGGAAACACTCCCTGCAGGGACGGGATGCTCCTCCCGCGGTTCCACCCTGCTTGTTTTCCATGGAAAACCTGCTCAATTCATGTGATGATAACGGAATCACCGTGCCGTATTAAGGCCGCTCCGAGGTGGTCTTCAGTCAGCCGGAACACCAAAGCCCTCCCACCATATGGGCTTCTCTCTGAGGTGACCGCGCAGCCTACTGTCCTCATCAACGCTTTTTCTTACATCGCTTATTCTACATCAGCAAAGAGGGGTGTGTCAAGACAGATTTCTCGCGCCGCCTGTCCTAAGCTCTTACGCCGCCTGTCCTAAGCTCTTCCACTGCCCGCTCTAATGAAATTACCCGGCTTTCCGTGATGCAGCTCCGCAGGACGTCCAGCGCCGCCTCATGCTCTCTCTTCCCGGAAGTGGAGCCGCAGAGATTTTCTATGACCGCACAGTCCACCAGATCGTTATAGCAGTCAAGAACGCTGTGCAGCACACAGCATCCTGTATTTACTCCGGCAAAATAGACCTTTTCGATTCCGTGCTCCCGGATAAATTTCCTCATGTCATCATTCCAGCAGCTGTATTTGTCTTTGTCAAACACCCTGGCCATGACAGGGAGGAGGGATGGGATGACCTCTGCTTCCTCCGTCCCTTTCATGCAGGATTTCCATCCTTCGAACACATAGCACGCCGTATGCTCATGATTGACATACCGGGTTCCGGCAGTGAGTACCTTATCCCGGACCTGCTCCTGGAAATCCAATATTTTCTTATCAAGCCCTTCCGTATGCTCGTTGACAAATCCATTCTGCATATCAATGATCAAAAACAATATCTTCTTCATGCGATCCCTCCTGAAAGACAGACTTGTCTTAGTATGTCCTGTTCCCTTCTATAATATCACAGATGTCATCACCAGCCCGGCTTTTAAGCAGAAGCGCAGCCTCATACGGCTTGAGCTCCTCTCCCATCTCTCCCGCGTAATTATGGATCAGCATCTTTGCATCTTTCCACTCATCCGACAGAGGATGCTTCACTGTCTTCCCGGTAAAGTTCGCGCATACGAGCATCTGGCTCTCTTTATCTGTCCGGGTATAGGCAAAGATGTTCTCGTCCTCTGGCAGGAGGAGCCGGAACTCTCCGTCCGCGAAGACCGGGTATTCCTTTCGCAAATGCACCAGCTTCTTATAGAAATGGTATACGGAATCGGGATTTTCCTTCTCTGCTTCTGCGTTGATCTGCGTATAATTGGGATTGACAGAGATCCACGGCGTACCTGTTGTAAACCCGGCATTCTTTCCCCCGCTCCACTGCATGGGCGTGCGGGCGTTGTCCCTGCTCTTGGCATAGATGGACCGCATCACGTCCTCACGCTCATAGCCCGCTTCCAGTCTCTCATAATACATATTGGTGGTCTCCACATCCCGGTAATCACTGATGTCCGGGAACACCACATTTGTCATGCCCAGTTCTTCTCCCTGATAGATGTAAGGGGTGCCCTGCATCCCATGGAGCACGGCTGCCAGCATCTTCGCGGATTCCGCGCGGTATCTTCTGTCATCGCCCCAGCGGGACACGATGCGGGGCAGGTCATGATTGTCCCAGAACAGGCTGTTCCACCCATTTTGATACAGTTCATTCTGCCATTTTGCGAGACATGCTTTCAGTTTTACCAGGGAAAGAGGCGCAAGATCCCATTTTTCCTTTCCCTGCTGCTGATCCAGCCCGATGTGCTCAAACTGGAATACCATGGAGAATTCACTGCCATCTGGATTGCTGTATTTCCTCGCGATCTCAGGCGTGGCTCCCCAGGCCTCCCCCACAGTGATCAGATCTCCTTTCTGGAAGGTCTCTCGGCTCAACTCCCTCAGAAATTCATGAAGTCTGGGGCCGTTGTTCGTGATGCCCTGATCCGGCTCTTTGGCAATCTGGTCGATCACATCCAGACGGAAACCTCCTGCTCCGCGCTCCATCCACCAGAGGATCATATCATAGATCTCACGCCGCACCTTCGGGTTCTCCCAGTTCAGGTCCGGCTGTTCCGGGGCGAATTGATGGAAATAATACTGTTTCACTTCCGGTACCCATTCCCATGCCGGGCCGCCGAAGACCGCTTTCATGTCATTGGGGTATGATCCCTCTTCGCCGTCCCGCCATACATAATAGTCGTGATAAGGATTGTCCCTGCTTTTTTTTGCCTCCAGAAACCAGCGGTGTTCGTCAGAAGTGTGATTGAGCACCAGATCCATAATGATACGGATATTCCTCTTTCCGGCTTCCGCGATCAATTCATCCATATCCGCAAGCGTCCCGAACATGGGATCGATATCCTGGTAATCGGAAATATCATACCCATTGTCATTCTGCGGGGAACAGTACATAGGGGAAATCCACACCGCGTCTATCCCCAGGTCCTCCAGATGATCCAGCCTCTGGATGATACCGCGGATATCGCCGAACCCATCCCCATCCGAGTCCTGAAAGCTCTTCGGATAGATCTGATAAATGACCGCGTTTTTCCACCACTTTTCCTTTTTCTCTGTCATACTTTCGTCCTCATTTCTCTCTGTTATCATATCTTTCGGATCAGCGTCCCTTTTGGCTTCAGGACCCCATCTGCGAAATTCCGCTCAAACAGGATCTCCCCTCTCGTCCCGGCCTGCACGTCTTCGTCAGAACAGTTCACCAGGACCTCCATCTTCCTGCCTGAGGAGTCCAGCTTGATATATTCTATGCACCGCCTGTTCTCAATTGTGTTCGGGAAATAGAAATGCAGGCTCCGGCACGCCTCCTCTGACTTGCGCATATGGATCAGGGACTGCATCTGCCTGATCCGTTCCCGGTACTTTCCCGCCTCGATCTCACTCCATGGCATACAGCGACGGCAGTCGGGGTCAAATCCGCCTTCCATGGCGATCTCCGTACCATAATAAATACAGGTGCTTCCCGGCAGGGTGAAGAGGACAGCAAGCTGCTGATAAAAAATATCCAGGTCATGGAAACGGTTCATCAACCGCTCTGTGTCATGGGAATCCAGCAGATTAAAAAGTACATTGTTGTTCTGCTGCATATACATTGTATAGCAGCGGTTCACCATATATTCAAATTCATTTTTATCCACAGAGCCATCCAGAAAATAATCATGAATGCCGCTCATGAGCGGATAGTTCATGACAGAGTCATACTCATCTCCCGCCAGCCACTGGCTCGCGTCATGCCAGATCTCGCCCAGAAGATAGATGTCCGGAGCAAGACGCTTTAACCGCTCCCTCATTTTCTTTAGGAACCGGTGGGACACCTCATTTCCTACGTCAAAACGGATACCGTCAATGTCATACTTCCGGATCCATCCTTCGCACACCCCGATGAAATAGCGGATCACATCTTCATTATTTGTATTCAGCTTTGGCATCCGGTCTGAAAAAGCAAATGAATAGAACCTTCCGTCTCTCGTATTTTCATGCTTGCTGATATCGGACCAGTCCTGTACCATAAACCAGTCCGCATATTCTGAATCCCGCCCCTTTTCCTGCACATCCAGCCAGGGTGCGAACTTCCTTCCGCAGTGATTGAACACAGCGTCCACCATCACCCGGATCCCCTTCTCATGCGCCTCGGACACAAGCCTTTTCATGGCAGCCTCATCACCAAAAGAAGGATCGATCTTCGTATAGTCTGTGGTGTCATATTTATGGTTCGTCTCCGCCTCCATGATGGGCGTGAGATAAATCCCTGTGATCCCAAGCTCTGCAAGATAGGAAAGCCTGCTGCAGATCCCTTCCAGATCTCCCCCATATTTTTCCTTATTTGTCACCGGGCCTGTCTGCCAGGGCAGGACATCCGGCCCATTCTTCTCCGGCTCACCATTGCAGAGATTGAAAGACGAAGAGAGATACTCCGCGCTTTTCGCGCGGCCTTTCCCCACACGCTCCCCATTTTTGCCGGCTTCTGGTTTCTGGGACTCACATATGGCATTTATATGAATGTGTCGGGATTTTCTTTTATTTACCCTATGCTCATGAGCATCACGATCTTTGCAGGGAGCATAGAATTTGTAACCGTGAATCTCCTGCTTGGGGCGTTCAATCCCTTGCAGGCATTTGCCATGGCCCTCATGATCAATGCCCGGCATCTGTTCTACGGCATCTCCATGCTGGAAAAATACCGGGGCTACGGATGACGGTCTTTTTACCTTATCTACGGCATGTGTGACGAGAGCTTCTCCATCAACTACACTGCCAGCATCCCCAGGGACGTTGATAAGGGCTGGTTTATGTTCTTTGTGACCATGCTGAACCACTTTTACTGGTTTTCAGGCTCCACCCTGGGCGGTATCTTCGGCTCTCTGATCCATTTTGACACGGAGGGGCTGGATTTTGTGATGACCGCCATGTTTGTGGTGATCTTCCTTGAACTGTGGCTGACGGAGAAAAACCATGTGAGTTCTCTTCTCGGTCTTGCCCTCTCCCTGCTCTGCCTGACCGCGTTCGGAGCAGATAATTTCATCATACCGTCAATGCTGGTGATCCCGGCCGTTCTCACCATGATCAGATCTCCTCTCGAAAAGCGGATCAAAGGTCCGGCATCCGGCCCGGCGCTGCCCGGAAGCAAAGCATCCCACGCGGATACAGGGCACATATCAAACGATGGCAAAAAAACCGGGAAAGGTGGTGAGCAGTCATGACGCTGACCCAGCAGATCATAACCGTTGCGATGGTGGTCCTGGCCACCATGCTGACCCGTTTCCTGCCCTTCCTCATATTTCCGGCAGGCAGGCCGACGCCAAAATATATCCAGTACCTGGGAAAAGCCCTTCCCCCGGCAGTCTTTGGACTTCTTATCATCTACTGCCTGAAAAACGTAAGCCTTTTCACAGGCAGCCGCGGCGTCCCCGAACTGATCGCCATTGTGCTTGTCATTGTCCTCCATCTGTGGAAACGTCAGATGCTGCTGTCGATCGCAGGAGGGACGATATGCTACATGCTGCTGGTGCAGTTCGTGTTCTGAATCTGTATTTGCCGGAGATCTTTGACTTAATCAAAGCGTCCGAAATCCTCGGAACGTAATATCTAAGACGTATTCAGCGCGGGGGTATGGCTGGCTTCAGCTCCGCTCCACGAGGAAAGTAAAACTAAAAAATCCGAAGTCACCTCAGCCAGCCATACCCCCGCGCTGAAAGACGTTCGAAAAGGTGCTCCGCTGTTTTCTGGTTTTGCTCAAGTCGGAGATCTCTCGTCAAATTCGGAGGAACTTAGAAAACCGCCCTATTTCAAGTGTCTTTCGCAGCGGACGGGGATGTGGCGGCGGTGACTTGGAGCAATTTGATGGAAAGACTTAAAGGATTAGCCGCACTCCATTCCTTTTATGTCTTTCCCAAATTGTGGAACCGGAACCTGAGCCACATTTCCGCCCGCCGCGAATATGTCCTGAAATAACCGGCGGTTTTCGGGCGCTTGATGTGCAGGCAGTTCCTGAAATAAATTCAGATTTATTTTTCCAGAAGGTAATCTATAAGCCGATATCCTTCTTCCAGGAGCCTCCCACTCTCCTGTCCTGTTTTTTCGCAGTATGTGCTGCATCCTTCCGCTGGCCTTGTACTGTCATACAGCAGATACGGTACAGGATCGGCTGTGTGGGTGCGCACTCTTACAGGAGTGGGATGGTCCGGCAGGATCAGCATCCTGAAATCAGCTCCCGCTGCCCGGAGCGCCTCCGCCACTGGTCCGATCACCTGATCATCGATGTATTCAATGGCCCTTATCTTATCCTCTGCGCTTCCCTGATGTCCCATTTCATCGGCAGCTTCAATATGTACATACACAAAATCATAGCCGTCTTCTGTCAGGGCTTTTACTGCGGCATGCGCCTTACCCGCATAATTCGTGTGAAGTCCGCCGTTCGCGCCCTCCACAATGACATTGTGCATCCCGGCTCCCACTGCGATCCCTTTCAGCAGATCGACCGCTGAGATCATGGCGCCCTTCACACCGTTTTTCTCTTCAAAGGAAGTCAGCGCCGGGCGCGTGCCCGCTCCCCAGAACCAGGCGGAATTGGCTGGATTCTTACCTTCTTTTCGGCGCCGCACGTTGATGGGATGATCTTTTAAGATATCGTAGCTTCTGACCACCATATCGCGGAGCACCGGGTCTTCCGGCAGATATTCCCCGATCCGTTTTGTAAGGATATCATGAGGCGCGGTCAGATCGACCACTTTTCCCTCTTTCTGGATGAGAAGATGCCGGTAACTGGTGCCCGCGTAGAAAGTATACCCTTCCCGCTTCAGGCCTTCTCTGAGCGCTTCCAGCAGATCGGCAGCCTCCTTTGTGGAAATTTCCCCCGAGCTGTGATCCAGGATCACCCGGTCTTCATATCTGTCCTGCTCCTCTGTCAAAGTGACAAGGTTGCAGCGGAAGGACACGTCCTTCTCGTCCATTTCCGCCCCGATGCTCAGAGCCTCCAGGGGAGAACGCCCGGAATAATATTTTTTCGGATCATAACCGATCACTGACAGGTTCGCCGTGTCGCTTCCCGGAGCCATGTCCTCCGGCACAGTGCATACCATTCCGATCTCTGCTTTTTCAGCCAGACGGTCCATATTTTTTGTCTGTGCAGCTTCCAGCGGAGTTTTGCCGCCTAACCCTTCCAGCGGTTCATCCGCCATCCCATCGCACAAGATCACGATATATTTCATTTTCAGTACACCCTCCCTGTCAGTACGTCCTGCCTGCTGGATCCATTGCCGCCATCCTCTGCGGCCTGTGTTTGATCTATTCCTCAATGCGGATCATGTGCAGGATTCCCTCTGCCTCCGCCGCTTTCCGAGCATATTCGCCCTCTGTCATCTCCGGGGTCACAAAGCCGAATTCACCGTCAAGGCCGTCCACCTGGATGATCTGTACATCACCGAACAGTTTTTCCACTTCCCCGCGGCGCGCGTCCGCGTCACCGGACATACGGACAAGGAAGGTCCTGACCGTATCTTCGATCGGAAGAAGTTCCAGCTTCTCGCTCTTCCACATGGTCATGATATTTCTGTGGAGATGCTTTGCCGCGTCCACAACATCCGCAACGACCGCGCTTGCTGTGGGAAGCTTGCCCGCGCCGCTTCCGTAGAACATTGCGTCCCCCAGTACATTTCCGTGGACAAACACCGCGTTGAACACACCGTCCACACTGCAGAGCGGATGCCCCTTGCGCAGAAGAGCCGGAGCTACGATGGCGTGAAGGTGGTCACCGTGACGTTTGCTGGATGCCAGCAGCTTGATGGCCATGCCCATCTTTTTGGCATACAGCATATCCTCCTTAGTGATCCTGGTGATCCCCTCCGTATAGATATCTTCAAAATCCACCTGCTGGCCGGAAATCAGGGAAGAGAGGATGGCGATCTTCCGGCATGCGTCATATCCTTCCACATCAGCCTCCGGATTGCGTTCCGCGTAACCATTGTCCTGCGCCTCTTTGAGCACCTCGTCATAGTCGGCGCCTTCATAGAACATCTTGGTGAGCATATAATTTGTCGTTCCGTTCAGGATACCTGTGATCTCCTCGATCCTGTCGGCTGTCAGACTGGAATTCAGGGCACGGATGATAGGAATCCCGCCGCCCACGCTCGCCTCAAAAAGGAAGTTCAGCTCTCTTTCTCTTGCAATGGAAAGCAGCTCTGCCCCATGTTTCGCAACGAGGGCTTTATTGGATGTGACAACACTCTTGCCGGCTTCCAGACACTTTTTCACAAAAGTGTATGCGGGCTCGATCCCTCCCATAACCTCGACCACGATCCGGATCTCCGGGTCATTGATGATCTCATCTACGTCGTGAACGATCTTTTCCTGGACCGGATCTCCGGGAAAATCCCTGAGATCGAGCACATATTTTATATTGATCTCATCCCCTGCCCGCTGGTTGATGATGTCGACGTTGGTGTTGATCACTTCCACCACTCCTGATCCTACTGTACCATATCCCATTACTGCTATATTTACCATTGCTCTCTTCCTTTCTGTTCTTTGTTTGATAGTAGCCGAAACAGGCTCCCGGCTTACTGCTCGGGCGCCTGCTGTGTGTTTGCGCTCAGATACGCGTTGATAAACGGATCGATATTTCCATCCATGACTCCGTTTACATTGCTTACCTCTGCATTTGTCCTGTGGTCTTTTACCAGTGTATAAGGCTGCATCACATAGGACCGGATCTGACTGCCAAAATTGATATCCCGCACTTCACCGCGGATATCAGACATTTTTTCAGCCTGTTCCTGCTGTTTCATCAGATACAGCTTGGACTTTAACATCTGCATTGCCTTATCCTTGTTCATGTGCTGTGAACGCTCATTCTGACACTGTACCACGATCCCTGTCGGGAGATGGGTGATGCGCACTGCGGACGAAGTCTTGTTGATATGCTGTCCGCCCGCTCCACTGGAACGATATGTGTCGATCTTCAGATCGTCATCATTGATCTCGATATCAATATCTTCCTCGATATCCGGTATCACATCGCAGGATGCAAACGATGTCTGGCGTTTGCCTGCCGCGTTAAAAGGCGAGATGCGGACAAGGCGGTGTACTCCCTTTTCCGACCGCAGATACCCATAGGCATTCTCTCCCTTTACTTCAAAAGTCACACCCTTGATGCCTGCGACATCTCCTTCCAGATAGTCAAGGACTTCCACATCATAGCCCTTTTTCTCAGCCCACCGGGTGTACATGCGGTACAGCATACCTGCCCAGTCACAGGATTCTGTGCCTCCTGCCCCGGCGTGGAGCGTCACGATCGCATTGTCCCTGTCATAGGGTCCGGTCAGCAGAGTGCTGATGCGAAGCTCTTCAAATTTCTCCTCGAAAACATTCAGTCCCTCTTCGATTTCCTGTACGGTATCCTCATCTGCTTCTTCCTCGCTCATCTCAATGAGAAGGAGCATATCTTCATGATCAGAATACAGCTTCTCTATCTCTTTGACCGAGTCCTGAAGCCCTTTTAATTCCTTCATCACCTGCTGGGATGTTTCCGGGTCGTCCCAGAACCCGGGCTCCTCCAGGCGTTTCTGGAGTTCTTCCACTCTTAATTTCTTTGACGCCAGGTCAAAGTGAATCCCTCAGATCTTTCAGCGGCTCTTCATAGGCTGTCAGTCTTGACTTCAATTCATCTAATAAAACCACCTTATTCACCTCTTTCATTTATTTTTAATTTTGTTTTTACCCGATCTTCTTCCTGCCGCAGCACTGTTTGTACTTCTTTCCGCTTCCGCATGGGCATGGGTCATTCGGATAGACTTTCTTATCCTCACGTTTCTTCGGCGCGCGCACTGAAGTATCATCCTTGTTCGTGCCGGTCACCTTCGCGACTTCCTCTCTCTCTACCTTCTGCTCAACACGGATATTGAACAGGGTACGGATTGTTGTCTCCGCGATCATGTCCGTCATCTCTCCGAACATGTTATATCCTGTCATCTTGTACTCTACCAGCGGATCTCTCTGTCCGTAAGCCTGGAGACCGATGCCCTGGCGGAGCTGATCCATATCATCGATGTGATCCATCCACCTTGCGTCAATGACCTTTAAAAGGACGACTCGCTCGATCTCACGGATCTGTTCTGCCTCCGGGAACTCTGCCTCTTTCGCCTCATACGCTTTCACAGCGCGCTCTTTTAAAAGATGCTTCAGCTCTTTCTGACGCATATCCTGGCACTCCTCAGCGGATGGGAGTTCCATCATGGGGATCACACTGTGGAGATTCACGTCCAGACCTTTGATATCCCACCCTTCCGCATCTGCCTCCGGCGAAGCGAAACGGTCCGTGGTATTTTCCACATACTCTGTGATCATGTTGTAGATCGTATCACGCATACTCTCACCGTCAAGCACACGGCGTCTCTCTCCGTAAATGATCTCCCTCTGCTCATTCATGACCTGGTCATACTCCAGGAGGTTCTTGCGGATTCCGAAGTTGTTGATCTCCAGTTTCTTCTGCGCGGTCTCGATCGCGTTGGAAAGCATCTTATGCTCGATCTGCTCCCCATCGCCGACTCCAAGGGCATTAAACACTCCCATCAGGCGCTCGGAGCCGAACAGTCTGAGCAGGTCGTCCTCAAGCGAAATATAGAAGCGGGATTCCCCCGGATCTCCCTGACGTCCGGAACGCCCGCGGAGCTGATTGTCGATACGTCTGGACTCATGGCGCTCTGTACCGATGATCTTCAGTCCTCCTGCCGCCCTGGCGTCATCGTCCAGCTTGATATCCGTACCACGTCCCGCCATGTTTGTCGCGATCGTGACCGCGCCGTGAAGTCCGGCGTCAGCAACGATGGCTGCTTCCTGCTCATGGTATTTCGCGTTCAGCACGTTGTGTTTGATGCCTTCCTTTTTCAGCATGCCGCTTAAGAGCTCTGAAACCTCGATCGTGATCGTACCGACAAGCACAGGCTGTCCCGTGGCGTGAGCCCTCTTCACTTCTTCCACGACCGCCTTATATTTTTCCTTCTTTGTCTTATATACCGCATCTTCGAGATCCGCTCTCT
>DWYM01000018.1 GCA_019118665.1 Candidatus Mediterraneibacter intestinipullorum | reverse complement strand
CCATTTACGCCCAGGCATAATGGAAAAGTGGAACGCAGCCATCGCAAAGATAATGAACGGTTTTATTCTTCTCATACTTTTTATTCGTTTGAGGACTTTTCCCAACAGCTCCAGGTCTATAACCGCAGGGACTATAACCAGTTCCCTATGAGACCTCTGGGTTAGAAATCCCCACAGACTATCCTGAAGGAATTTATTCAGCATGGTGTAACATATGTTTGACAAACCTACAGTAACTATAGAGAATAATAAGAAAATTAAACTTGAAAAAGTTGCATTAATTTAGTAAAATTTGGCATGTGCTTAGCTGAAAATTTTTCAGAAATACAGTCTCAGGACAAGAAAAAGGGAGTAAAAATGAAAAAACTAAAGATGTTTGCTGCCGCGGCAGCGTTTCTATTTGGAATTATAATAGGAAATATTCTAATTCAAGCTGCACAGGTGGAGAGTTCGTTCAGTGCGGCGGATAAAGAAATGATTCGCCAGGGAGATACCGTCTCTGTCACGGTGGGGCTTGGCAGTTATACAGACATAAAGAATGGGATTAATGCGGTCAGAGGAACGATCGAATATGATGAAAGCGTATTTCAGCAGATCGATTCCTGGGATTTTACGACCGTAAACGGCTGGGAAAGCCTGCGGTATAACCCGGATAACGGCCAGTTTGCGGCAGTGAAAAGATCTGGAGGAACTGGAACGGAAGACATTCTTACGATTCACTTTATGGCAAGAGAGAACGTACCGGCAGGAGATACCCGGATTGCGGTTACAAATCTTGAAGTATCGGAAGGAAAAGAAGACCTGTATCCGGCGCCTTCTGAGGTATCTGTTTCTGTGGTAGCGCAGACATCTCAGCAGGGGACTTCAACAGGCTCCGATGATAATGCTTACGGAAAATCTGATAAGCGGTCGGATGTTGTGACGAGCATCCCTCTGACCGGAGATCGATTCGTGTCGGCAATGCTTCTTATAGTAGCAGGGGGATCCGCATTTACGGCGTATTCTATATATAAAAATAGAAATCGCCGGAAGTTCCGTCATATCCGGCTGATGACAGGGGCTGCCGCTGTGGGTGCGCTGGCATTTACGGCAGCAGCGGGAGTGTATGCCTTTGGCGGCAAGGGAGACGTGAATGGAGACGGCATTGTGGACTATGTGGACGTAAGGCTTCTTCAGGATCACCTGATCAATCTGGCCTCGCTTTCTGAGGAAAAGTGGAATGCGGCGGATATGAACAGCGACAGTAAGCTGACTGTGACAGATCTGTCTCTTCTTGTTCAGGCCGCTGAGAACGCAGCAGATTACAAGGTTGAACTGACTTCGGTGACTGAGAACTTTTATCCCCGGAAGGGAGAAGAAACTGAACTTAAGTTTACAGCCAGCGTTACTCCGGTAGCAGAGATTGAAAGTGTAGTGGTAGATGGAACAGAACTTGCGGCAGAGCGGGAGCAGTCTTCATCTATTTATACGGTAAAGGTAAACGCAGGCACAGAGGCTGGGGTCAAAGAGTTCAGAATTACAGAGGCAGTGCTCGCAGGTGGCCGTCGGGTAGATGTAGATTATACGGAAGCTGTGGATGTGCTAAAAACACAGCCCGCTATTGAAAACTTCCGTCTGGAGGAAAGCAAAACTTCAGAGGACGTCAAAGCGATCTTTGACCTTAGTGACGAAGACTGCGCGGTCACTTCCGGAACCGTGAGTCTTTTAGAGCGGACGGAGGACGGCGATTCCCCAGTCAGCGGCTGGGATGTCA
Source organism: Candidatus Mediterraneibacter intestinipullorum (assembly GCA_019118665.1). GTDB lineage: Bacteria > Bacillota > Clostridia > Lachnospirales > Lachnospiraceae > Mediterraneibacter > Mediterraneibacter intestinipullorum. The sequence goes on along the minus strand of DWYM01000018.1, from coordinate 8,189 downwards.
AAAGCGGTGAGAACACGCTGGAATTTACTCTTGAAGAAGGTAAGCTGTATGCTCTTGATTTTTATGCGGAATATGATCTGGATTCAGGGAAACTGGCCGATCATGAAGAGGATCACAGCGGCAGTCTTGAACTGGAAAAGGACATACAGCTGAATCTGGATTATCAATTTGCTTTTTCAGACCTGAAGACATATAGCGAAGATCTGACTGAGACGACAGTTTTTGGAAAGAATCAGCCCATTGTACTCCAGTTTACCAGTTCAAACGCAACGAAATATGTGCCGATACAGGCTGTAATAAATGGAGATACTTACCAGGTAACAGGAGAGGAAGGACGCTATACGGTACGTCTGGACGGTTTCTCTGACTCAGGTGAAACCAGGATCAATCTTGAACAGATCATACTGGATAATGGGAAAATATTTGAACTGGTAGATTACAATGCAGTCAAGATTCGTGTCGAGAAGGAATCCCCGGAAGTTTCCGATGTGAAAATGACAGAAAATCCGGAAAATTCTGAGATCCAGCTCTACTTTGAAATAAAAGATCCTGACGGAGTACTCACCCACAGACAGATTGTGATACTCAACGATAAAGGAGAAACGATTGCTTCACAGGCATTTGAAGAGGATCTGTTTGATGGGGCAGTGAAAATACCGGATGATCTGTACACGAAGTACAAAGTACAGATTACGGCTGACTATGACCTTTCTGGAATGGGTGAAGATGTTCAGATCGGGAAAGTGCTTCATGAGGAGGAAATCAATGCCCTTGCAAGAGTTAAAGTCCGCGACAGTACCCTTTCCAATGAATTTGCGGAAAAGGGAGAGGCTGTCACAATTTCTTATACAATAGAGAGCAATGTTGAATCAGGCATTGAAAAGCTGGTAATCAATAATATAGAAATACCGGCGTCAAACGTGAGCGGAAATGTGCCAGGCAGAGGTGACGGTTTCGGAGAGCGCCGGAAAGGAAAAGATTACGCTTTCTCAGGTCGTGTTCGGCGATGGAACAACTGTAAATACTAAAGTCACAGACGAGATTGAGGTACTCAGATCTACGCCAACTGTGGAGATTACGTCTGTGAAAGACGACTTTGACAACAGTCAGGTTCATCTGACATTTGAACTTGTTGATGGGGACGGCGCCTTTGTCTCCGGCAAAGCACAACTGCTGAAGGAAGGTTCGGTTCAACAGGAATACGATATATCTGAAACAGGTAAGAATACTGTTGACCTCAGTGTAAAGGAAGACGAGGAATATGAACTGAAAATTCTCGTTACCTATGAGCGCTCAGAGGTGGGCGGCTATACGGTGGAAGACCAGCCGGTAACAACAATACCGATTCAGCTGGTACATGACTATGAACTTACTGTCAGTGCCATTCAGACTCTGTCTTCATCAGATGATCTGACTGTCTACTTTGAAAAGGGAACGGATATTGTGGCATCTCTGGAGGTGGTGACAAATACAACACTTACAGCATCCTCCATTTGGGTGAACGGACAGAAATACGATCTAACCGGAACGGGCAATAATAGATATACGTTTACGCTTAAAGGATATGACAAGAGCGGTGTGCAGACGCTTACACCGGAGAAAATCCAGATGTCAAACGGCAAGGAACTTGACGTTACAGATGCCGCAGACAGCAGGATTGAGATCCTAAAAGACGCTCCGACTGTAAAAGGCTTTGTATCAGAGCAGACGGACCGCAATAAACTTAAAGTAAGCTTTACCCTGTCAGATAATGAAGATACTGTTTCAGCGGCATCCCTTGTCATCACAGATGAGAATGGCGGCAAGCTGTTGGAAAAAGCAGTTAGTGTGGGAGCAAATGAAGCCGAAATGGATCTTAATTCCTCCCGGTCATACCAAGCGAAAGTGACTGCCTCCTATGATAGAGACACAAATGCGCTGGGAGATGACAGCAACAGTTTTACAAATACAGAGATCTTCAATCAGGAACTTGCAGCGTCTGTCGATGTGCTTGAGTTTAAAGACATTGTTACGACACAGCTTTACCGGGATACCGGCAATGGTGCGGAAAAAGTTGACGTTATTGATACAAGCGAAGGATTGCCGGCAGATGCAGACAGCTATTATGCCGTAATAGAAATGAAGGGGCTGCCGAATTTCTATGCAGGAGTAAAAGAGTTTAGATATACGGAGAATTCTACTGATGTTACTGTAGTGATTGATCAGCAGGAGGTCGTTCAGTATGATGAGGATTCAACAGCCAGAAAGAATGAATTCTCCTTTACAGTTCAGGCAAGCAGTGGGGAAGCGAAGCCGGATGAGGCGGCAGAGTTCTTCAAGAAACTGTCCGCGAACCTGAAAGGAACATTCAGGCTCGACCAGGATCTAGACGCATCCAGGCTTTCGGATGCGGAGGCTGCGGTTCTGGGAACATTCACCGGTGAACTTGACGGAAACGGCCACCGGATCTATAACCTGGACAGACCGCTTTTCCAGAATTTAAGTGGAGCGAAGGTTCATGATCTTGTGATCGAGGACGCCAATATCACGAAACAGGTAAAAGGAATACTGGCAAATAAGATATCAGGCAGTTCCCATATCATAAGTACATATATCATCAATTCCAGCCTGGATAACTCACAGAACCAGATGGGTGGTTTTGCGGGAATTATTGAAAACAGTACGATAAGCGGATGCGCGGTGGTGAATGTTAATATTAGAGGGCTAGATACAATCGGTGGTATCGCGGGTCAGCTGAGCGGAAGTACAACCGTTACGAACAGTTATGTGACGGGCTCTCTTACGGGAACCAGTACAAGTTCCTCCTTAGGAGCGCGTGTGGGCGGAATTACCGGATGGCATTCCGGCAGATCTATTGATAACTGTTTCACCAAAGTGAATATTACCGCTCCGATCAGGCTCGGAAACGGAGGAATTGTCGGCGGACCCAGGAACAACCAGGTGGCCTTAAATAACAGTCTGAGTATGAGTACCGGGGATGCCTACCGCATTGCTGGCTTTGACACGCTGAATAATGCTCGTTCTGTGTATGAATATGAAGGCTCAAACAGCACTACTAATGTCAAAGAGACCAATTTGGTTGAAGAGACGTCAAACATATACAGCAAAGACTTCTATGTGAACACACTTGGATTTTCCGAAGATATCTGGAACTTTGATCTGACAGAACATGACATCATTCCCAGTCTGCAGGGAGATCCTGTTCCTAAAACACTGGACGAGTATGAACTGGAAGCCAATGCCGGCGGTATTCCGAATTATTGGGAAGTACATGAAAATGCGGACTATGACAGAAGCAGGGAAGTGGCCTACGCAAACATGGCGAAACTGATGCCATTTGCCGACACGGCTGAGTGGGTGAATGCCGGAAACAGGCTGGATGCATCGGATACACTGACCACAACAAAGATACGATTCATACTGCCTCTTGGGGCTGATGACAGTCTGATTTCCGCCGTGGCAGACCAAAGTGAGACTGCAGTACAAAAAATCCGAATCGTATATGAGGACGACCATAACGAGGAGATTGCCGTACATTACGAAAAGCAGGTTGGAAGTGTTGTGGCGCTCTATGAAGCGGCCGAGAGGGGAATCGATTACCAGTTTGGAAATTATATCGTGAAACTGGAAGAAAATCTGCTCAATGAGGTTGTATCACTGGCTGATAGTTATGATTATGCAACGGTGATCGCGGAACTGACTACGGAGAATGAGAGCAGACTTTATACTGACTACTATAGGGAACAGGTGAAGCCGGCCCTTAGGGAGACGATTGTCAAATGGATCGGTTCCGGGGAGGAATTTCCGACATACTGTGCACAGCCGACAGTAAAGAAACAGCTTGAAGAGGCACTCAAAGATGAGTCGCGCCTTAAAAAGTTCCTGTATGCGTTTAACTATTATAACAAATGGTACAATATAGACTTTGACGGCGTGACATTAAGTGAGCTGATGTTCTTCAACGGAACAATCCTTACAGAGACTATGACAACGGATTACCTTACCCAGCAGGTGTTGGATGCGGGTGTGAGCCTTAGAAATGTGGGCAGTACGCAGAAATTCTACAGCAGCGTCCTTCAGAGGCTTACCGGCAGGAACATGATGGATTTCCTCGGATGGATGTCGAATAGTGTCGCTGGATACAGTAATCCAAGCGACTGGATGAAGGATGAGTTCGACGGTATTTTAGTAGAGCAGGATCGCTATCAGTCGAAGGGAGAGACCAAATATCGGATCTGGGATATACTGGGTGGACTCGGAGATAGGACGAGTATTGTCCTTCCGATCCTGACAGCGCCTCAGGAGGATATGTATTTGATCTCGATCCCCTCGCAGCTTATGATTGGAAGTCTGAACCGATATTCTGCTTACCATACCACAAACGGAAGGGAAACAATGCGCCAGAGGATGGAGAACATTGCCGAGAAGATGGGCAGGTTCTATGGAGTATCAGCCAGCCTGATACCGGATGCGGACAAAAAGCTGAACAGTTTTGTAAATATACAGTATGATACGAGGTTCTATTTCCCGAAACATGGGGATATAGCATCGGGTACTCAGAATTCCGGCAGTACAAATGATCCGGTTATAAAGTGGGTCTATGAAGCTGTCAATTCGTTCGCGGCAGGAAATGGAAGTGGCGCGTACGCAAATGGGACAAATGTATGGTGGGTTGTGTATGCGGCTCTGGATGACACCGGGCTGACTACGAATACCCATGAGACGGCTCACAATCAGGATGCGAGATATTTCTATGCCGGAAATGGAAGGCGGAGCGGTACAGGAGCAGAGGCACATGCTGACGGAAATATCGCTCAGCAGTTCAGTGACGGAAGCATGGTATTCAACATGATATCTGAACTGGATATGACAAAGGGATGGACAAATAACTTCAGTTACCAGCGGATTGACACAGAAGATGAAATCCATGACTATTATAGAGACATGTTTGAGATGGGCTATGTACTGGAGTATCTGTCCGGCCAGGCATTCCTTCAGTTGGAACCGGCACAGCAGGCAGCTGTGGCGCGTCAGGTAAATACTACGGTGTCCGGAAAAAGCCTGTCTTCGACATATAAGAAGCTGAACTCCCAGGAGTTTGCGGATATGAATCTTGAGGATATGGGAGATCTGTGGGACAACCGGATCGTCATCAAGGACGGTAATGGTCAGCCCTCGGCAGGAAATGGGGCATATGGCTATGAATCTTTCTACGATTCAAACTGGTATATTATTCATAATGACAACGGCGCCCCCACAGCGCAGGGCTTTAAGCGTCTTGCCCAGGAGATGCTCGGCGTGGCGGGATACATGGACGGATATGTGACCTATATATCCGGCAAGAGCGCGAATGATCTGGAGGCATTGAAAAAGATAACAGGAGATCCAAACATTACATGGAGATCCTACAAAATGGATCGCTATAAGACAGTGGAGGAGAACCTGGACAATATTCCGTATTTTGATTCGGAAGAGGTGATAGAACAGTTCAAAGAAGCATTTATAAAGGACGCCCAGACTGGAAAACGGACGAATGTAAATAATGTCAAGAGTGTGCTTTATGGAATAATAAAGAGAGCAACAAATGACTTTACTGACGGAACCGTGTATGAGGCGCCCAGGCAGATCGGAATTACATCTGCTGAGCAGCTGATTGAACTGGCAGAACAGAATGTGTTCGGTAACTACCGTCTGGAGAAGGATATTGACTTCAGCGATATTCAGGATAAGAACGGCGCTTATATTACAAACCGTTTTATCGGAACATTGGATGGAAACGGCCATAAAATGACCGGAATGGAGCATACGCTCTTCAGGGAGGCGATTTATGCACATATCAAAAACCTGACAATAGAGATGCCAAGTTATAGCGATAGTGTGGCATCGATCCTAGTGGGCACAAGCAGAAACTTTGCCGTAAGCGATATCACAGTGAACCAGGCAGATATAAACCTGCCGCTTGTAGCTGCAAAAAACGGTGAATACTATGAATACGGAGAGATCAGGATTACTGTAGGTGCGGTAACGATCAATAGTGTGGACGAGTTCCTGAAGATTGGGGAGACTTCAGCTGGCTTGAAGAAGAAATATGTACTGGGAGATAATATTGACTTTAAAAACGTGGAGATATCTTCTGCTGCGGTGGTGCCTGGAACCTTTTCGGGCGAACTGGATGGAAACGGTCATACGATCTCGAACCTCGATGCGGTGCTGTTTAACAGTCTGTCTCAGGCTACGATTAAAAACATAGGTGTGACTGGAGGCGGTAGGCTCACCGGAAATAACCAGAAAGGATTCCTGTCGAACTGGATTGACGGTTCTGTGATCGAGAAAGTATATCTGGGCAATTTCGCTATCGACAGCAGTTCCAACCAAGTAGGAGGTCTGGCCGGTATCATATCGGGAAGCACTATAAAAGAGGTATCTCTGGAAAACATTTCTGTAAAAGGAAGTGATACAATAGGAGGTCTGGCCGGACAGATTAATAACTCTACAGTGAGTGACTGTCTGGTGGCAGGTCAGGTAACAGCCACTCGCAGCAATGCAACATTGGGAGGAAGAGCTGGAGGGATTACCGGATGGCTCAGCTCCCCATCATCTCTTGACAATTGCTATACCAGAGTTAATATTACTTCACCTAGTATAGTCGGAAGTGGCGGTATCGTAGGAGGACCGAACAGCACAGCTGTGAACATCACAGATTCACTAAGTATGAGTACCGGTGCTAAAGCACACAGGATTTCCGGATTTAACACTCTGGGCGGCAGCAGCAATGTTTATGAGTATAAGAACTCGAACAGCGCAACGAATATAACCGAATCTACCGGTGATAGAGTGAAAGCAGCCGGAGACGATCAGGTCAAAATTCAAACGTTCTATACGACAGATCTGGGCTGGTCGGAAGATATATGGGATCTTAATGGCGTCGCCGAGGGCGGGCCAAGATTAAAAGGAGCGCTGATTGTTCCGGGAAGCATTTATGTATCAGCAGCCACGGAACAGGATGCTCCTCAGGAAGAACCGTCTTCAGAGGAAACGGTTCAGAATGGAATCTCCCCGGAGGAGAGCAATGATCAAAAGAACACGCTGCCGGAGAGCAGCTCAGTTCAGGAGAATACGCCATCGGAAAGCAACTCTGATTCAGAGACTATACCGTTGGAAAGTAGCTCCGATTCAGAGAATGGGCTGTCAGGGGAAACTGCCCCTGAGACGGTCGAGCCTCCGGGTGGAGAAACACTGGAAGATACAATATCTTTAAAAGGGGACGCCACGAGCGTCTCCTATTTTTTGGGTTGGAGTAAAGAAATAGTCAGCTGATAAAAAATAAATCAAAAAGTATCGGTTCCTTGAGGTATAATGATTTCGACCAAAAAACAAGAACGGAAGGAGTACCAATACCCATGGATATTATAGCATTAATCAATGCTCTTGTCTGGCTTTTAATGAGTCTTAAAGACTGGTGTAATAGTATATTTTAGTCTCTCGACAATGAAGCTGCTGAATGACAAGAAGGACGAGGCAAGGGCTGAAAAAGCAGGGCTCGCAGAGACAAATTGATTTACTTTAAATGATGATGTGTGTAAAGACCGTATGATCCTGAGAGGCATTCGTGAGTGTTGTGAGTCGGAAGAGCCGGCCGGGAAGACAGTCATGAGGGATTGGATCTGGTGATGGCGGCCGACAGGATCCCGGCAGGTGCATATATTTTAAATAAAATAAAATCTTGAAAAAGGTGGATAATTTTGGTAGAATTAAGCGTCACTAATACATAAATTAAAGATGGGGCAAGAGAATAATGAAAAAAGCTAAAATACTGGCAGTTCTGGCTGCGATATTCTTTTCGGCGGGTGTGGGTAATGGACCTGTGACCGCTGCAGCAGCCGGTACTTCAAATTCTCCGGCGGTAAGTGATACAGTAATTGAGTTTAAAGAGGTTACACATACTAATCTTTATCGCAGTACAGGAGAGGGAGAAGCTGAAAAAATTGAGGAGCTCGATATAAGCGATGGGGTTCCTGAAAACGTGGATGACTATTATGCCGTAATACAGATGAAGCATCTTCCGGATTATTATGCTGGAATAAAGGGATTTGAGGTTTCAGAGGATTCAGAAGAGGTCACGGTTATGATTGATCAGGAGGCTGTCGTCCAGTATGGAGAGAAGGGAACCGGGAGAAAGAGCGGATTTT
>DWYM01000017.1 GCA_019118665.1 Candidatus Mediterraneibacter intestinipullorum | reverse complement strand
TGCTTGACATGTCTGGGAACTGCATTATAATACAAGCAAGGGCAGAACCTCAAAAAATGGCTCTGCCCAAAGTAACTAATGACATATCTTATATCAGTTTTTTCAGTTTACACAAAACTTGAAACGGTCTCGAGTAGCACCGCTTATCTTTATTATTGCAATCATTGGAATTTTCTTAACACAGAAGAAAGAATAAAATCATGTTCTGATAGCATTATCGTATGGAATAAGGAGGAACTAAACAGTTCCTCCAAAACCGCCCTTACTTGTGATACGGTTCTCCATAACGTATCCAAGTGCGGTTTTAATAAATTAAGCAATTCTTTCTTTACTTCTTTTTAGTTCATAAAGAACAAACGGATCTATGTCAATACAAGCACTTTCATCACGTCCACCTGTAACATCCCAAGCCAGTGTACTATTTAAGACCGTACATCGCTCCAGATAAATATCTTTACTGCAAATTCTTTCAAACAGTTTAGGTGACATATCCATTTTAGCATTATAACAAACAATTTTGCCATCATCAAAATACACGTCTACCGTATAGTCTTCATATGGTATTACTTGAATGACACTTGGAATATAATCAGACATTTATTATCACCTCTCATTTTAAACCAGTGGGTTGATTCTGTTTAACGGCTTACCGTCTTTTGCCAATTCCCAATTTTGCATTAGTTCATCTTGATGAATCACACACCATGCCAAAACTAACTTAAGCTGACGTGAAGGAAGAGAGCCCTTAATGACACATGCCTCGACAATATCTATTAACGCTTTTTTCTCATTGTACTCGACGTGAAAATGAGGTGGATTATGATCATCATAATACATAGTAATTCTTATTCCGTAAAAAAGTGATATTTCTGGCATCCTCTTACCTCCACTTGTTATTTCAATTCTTTTTTATCCGCTGTCTTCTTAAGTTCATTATAACTATATTTATCAAATGAGGCAAACAGTATTAATCAGAACCGTTAAATCTATCACAAGGAAGTTTTTCGCATTTCCCACAATGTTCTAACTTCTTGTTATTTACACAACAGTCATATATTCCGCATATATTTTCTCCTGTATATTCTACCCCATTCAAACTTTCTATAATTATATGCCCAAAATCATCTTATCATCTTAAACATCCCAGGCCCATCACTTTCACATGGTCTTTCCTCAAATCCACGCCTCTTATAAAAGGCAACAACTTCTTTTGTGCTAATCAATTCCAAACTGACCGCCCAATTCGGACTAATACTTTCTTTGATAAATTTCTCCGCCTCATGCAAAAGCGGGGTTCCGATGCCTTTTGCTTCGCATGGTGGTATTACAGCAAAATCCTTTATGTAAAAAGACGTCCCTCCATCACCGATGACTCTTACCATGCCGACCGCTTTCTCATTTTCATAGGCTATAAAAGTTGCTGCTGAATTATCCAGCGCTTTTTCAATTTGCTCAAAACAAGGCGCTTCCCAGCCGACTGAAGTATATAATTCTAAAAATAATTGTGCTGTTAATGTGTTGCGTTCAATCATCATATATTTATTTCACCTCTCTCCTTTAAAATTCCAATCTGTAACCCCGCCTTTTCTTCATTAGATCATTCGTCTATTCCTCTGTCATTTTATTTCTCGCGGGCAACGACCCAATCGGACATGCCTTGCCCATTACTTTACACCATATCATACCCAAATGCGAAAAAACCGCACTTACTTATGATACGGCTCTCCATTGATGATACGATATCCCCTGTACACCTGCTCCAGCAGCACCACCCGCATCAGCTGATGCGGAAATGTCATCTTCGAAAAGCTCAGCGCAAAATCCGACTGTCTCAGCACCTCTTTCCCAAGACCGATAGAACCTCCGATCACAAATGCAATACTGCTTTTACCCTGCACGCCCAGCGTCTCGATCTTCTCCGCAAACTCCTCGGACGTGAGCATCTTCCCACCGATCTCCAGGGTGATCACATACATATCATCCCGGATATGTTTCAAGAGGCGCTCCCCCTCTTTTGCCCGGATAGACTCCTCCACCGCCTCACTTGCCTGCTCCGGGGTCTTCTCATCCGCCACCTCGATGACCTCCAGCTTACAGTAACGGCTCAGCCTTTTACCATATTCTGTGATAGCATCTTTTAAATATTTCTCTTTTATCTTCCCTACTGCGATCACTGATATCTTCATTTTCTTCCTCTTTTGTCTCATACTCAAACGCCGCTTTGTCCGTCACTGTCCGAAACACGATCCTGTCCCCACACAGCAGCGTATACTCTGCCCGGCAGGATACACTCTCCCGGATTTTGCGCGTCATTTTGCCATTTTGCGGCGCACGCAGCACATTTCCTGTCTGCCTGGGAAAACGGACTCTGAGAGAGTATTTCCCCTGCCGGATGAACAATTCTCCATTTCCTATTTTCTGGACGGAAGCGCCAAGATAAGTTGCGAACCGGTATTCCCGCTCCTTATGATACAGGATGCCCACAGTTCCTGTGAAGCACATCCGCCCCAGCGGTACCGTCGCCGCTGCGATCATAAGGGATCCGTCACCGAGAAAGTGCTGTGTCCAGGCATACTGTTCCGGAAAGGAGCTTCCTCTGTCCCCCTCCATATAGCCTTTTCCATCCTGGAAACGAAGCAGTTCTCCATTTACTCTCAGTTCTCCGGTCACGGAATGTCTCATGCTGTACACAGCATGTCTGCACTCCATACCCGGAATATACCGAAAAAGGCCCATGATATCATACTTTGGTTCGGCAAACTGCCCGAACCGCAGGATACCGCTGATCCTCAACTCACCAGCTTCCAGGTTCAGGCGGATTCCCTTCTTTGAGAACACATTCTCTCCGATCTGCATGATACCCTTGTCCCTGCTGATACGGAACTGCCGGATCGGAAAGACTTTATTCCAGCTTCCCGCCTCTGTAATGACCTGAATGGAACAGGACTGTTTCTTTGCAGAAATATACACCGCCGGGATCACTGCTATACTCCCCTCTTTCCCCTGGCAACGGAAATACCATCCATAAAAATGATCATTCATAATGAATCCCCTCCTGTGCAGGTCCCTCCAGCAGATTCCCTTTATAGTCAAAGCGGGAGCCGTGGCATGGACAGTCCCAAGATTTTTCATCCGGATTCCACGTCAGCTCACATCCCAGATGAGGGCACACGATATCCACCTTATAGATTTTCTGATCCTCCGTCTTGTAGACCCCTGCTTTTCCGTTCTTTGTCTCTACGACCGCGCCTTGTCCCGGTTGCAATTGACTTGCTGTCTCTTCCGGGATGTGAAAGAATCGCTTTGTCAGCCCTTTTACTGCCTTCCCGCCGTCTTTCATGATCTGAGGAAGCTCTTCAGCAGAAAACCTTGACGGTGCGAACACTTCTGCGCAGGGGTTCTCTGTTCCGCATATCATATCCCTGAGGAGCATGGCCGATACCATGGATGAGCTCATGCCCCACTTCTGAAAACCTGTGGCCACAAACCAGTCCGGACGGTCCGACGCATATCTGCCGATGAAGGGGACTCTGTCAGCCGTGACACAGTCCTGGGCTGACCAGCAGGCAGTTTCCCGGCTCTGAGGATAGAGTTCCCTCGCTGCCGAGCGCAGCCTCTCATAGCTTCCGCCTTCGTATTTTCCGCCTTCTTTGTCCTCTCCTGTCCGGTGTCCCTCCCCGCCAAGAAGGAGATAACGGTCAAACTGCCGGAATGAAAGAGCATCCTCCCCATCACCAATATACATGCCGTTGATCGTTCCCGCATTTTCCAGCGCCAGCACATAGGAACGTTCCTGATGCATCCTCGCGAAATACATGCCGGGAAAATTGATGAATGGAAAATGCGTGGCAAAAACGATCTTCCCTGCCCGCACGCTTCCCCCTGGCGTCCTAATTATATTTTCTTCTACTTCCTTTACAGGTGTGTCTTCGTAAACTGTTAATTGCCCGGACAGAGCGTCTATGAATTTCAGCGGGTGAAACTGAGCCTGCCGGGCAAATTTCACTGCTCCGGCACATACGGCCGGTATGTCCACCTGGTGTTCATAGGACGCTTCAATACCAAGCTCCAGAGCTGCTCCGGCTTCAGATTTTAACCGTTCTCCGTCTTGTGAATATACATAAGAATCCGTTTCTTCCAGATCACAGTCGATCTTTTCTTCCCGGATGATCCTCTTATATTCCTCCACTGCCGCCTGATTTGCCCGGACATACTGACGCGCAGCATCTTTCCCCTTCTTTTCAATAAAATCACGGCAAAACATTCCATGCTGGGATGTGATCTTCGCTGTGGTGTTCTTTGTCTGCCCGCCGCCGGCGCGCTCAGCTTCCAGAACGACTGTCCGCACACCGGAGCGTTCCAACTGATACGCGGTCAGTATCCCCGCCATCCCGCCGCCGATCACAGCCACTTCTGTCTCAATTTCTCTGTCCAGAGCCTGCCGTTTCTTCATATCACAGGTTTTACTCCATATGGATTCCATAGATGCCTCCCGGTTTCTTTTTATTATAAGTTATAAGATTTCCCATAAGAGGCAATTTATACTAAAAATCGTATTCAAACGGTCACTGGAGATCAGTATCAGCGGCCAGAAGGATTCCCGACCTGATACACATAAAGCTCATGAAGGGCTCTTGTCGCGCAGATGTATTCCGCCTGGTCTGCCAGAGGATTGTCCGGTTTCCCCCGCACCGCGAAGACCTGGTCAAATTCCAGCCCTTTTGCAAGGTAAAATGTTGTCACTGTCAGTCCTCTGCGAAATGACGAACTGTCCCTGTCTACATAGGAAACATCCACTCCCTTATTCTGCAGCAGTCTGTAAATATCAAATGCTTCTTCCTCTGTCATTGCAATGACCGCGGCTGTCTCAAAGCCCTGTAATCCTATATTCAGATTTTCCCTGATCGCAGAGAGCATCTCGTCTTCTGAAATAAATGTTTTTTCCTCTACTTCCTTTCCGTGGCGTTCCAATAGCTCTATATCCGTGATTCGGCTGATCCTACCCGCATAAGTCGCGATCTCCCAGGTGTTTCGATAGCTCTTATTCATGACCACCGTACGGACGCCCTTCCCGAACATCTTAGGAAGGAATCTCAGCACGTCCTGCTGTTCATTATCAAGGGTCTGCGCCCGGTCTCCCAGGATGGTCATCCGGCAGTCAAACAGTCTTTGGAGGATCACATATTGGAGGTAAGAATAATCCTGCATCTCATCGATCACAAGATGCTTGATATTTTTGTGGGCGCTCTCTCCTGTCAGCCTGTATTTCAGATACAGCATCGGAAATACATCTTCATAAGGAATCTTCCTTCTCTCAAACGGAGTGTCGGAAAGCTGATCCTGTCCGCAGAACTCCATCAGCCGGTTATAAAGACTATAAATATCTTTCGTCACATACATTCTGTCGATTTTTTTCTGAAGGAGCTCCCTGTCCTCTTCTTCAATATCTCTCCCTCTCAGCGTTTCATAAGAATCAACAAAATATTCCATCACCGCGTCCATCCGTTTCAGGATCGGCGTGTCATAAAATTTTTCATAAAAGAGGTGGATGAGTTCTTCCTCTGACAGTTTCATTCCCCGGAATTCAATATCCCGGAAATCTATCAGCCTGTCCTCTTCCACTGCCAGAAATCCTTCCACCTCACCCACAAACTCTGCGGACTGCTTCCAGTGAAAGCACTCATCTGCCTCAGGATCCGGAAACTTCATCATCCGCTCTAAATGGTCATACCGGTCCTCGCAGTCAGCCGCGGTGTCTTTTAATTCCTTATATGCAAACAGATCAAAACTCATCTCTCGGATATTTTCTTCTCCAAGCTCGGGAAGAATATGTGAAATATAGTCCGCAAAAACACTGTTCGGCGACAGGATAAGAATATTTGATGAGCGCAGATTCTGCCTGTCATGGTATAAAAGATAGGCGATCCTGTGGAGCGCGATCGATGTCTTCCCACTTCCCGCCGCTCCCTGTATGACCAGTATCCGGTCTTTGGTATTGCGGATGATCTCATTCTGCTCCTTCTGGATCGTCCGCACAATGCTCTTTAACTGCGCGTCCCCATTGTTGCCAAGCTCCTGCTTTAAGATTTCGTCATCAATCTTTACATCGCTTTCAAACCCATAGACCATCCTTCCGTCCCGGATCTTATACTGCCATTTTGCGTTGATGTCCCCGCTGATCGTCCCGGATGGCGCTTCATAGGATGCCGGTCCCTTATCATAATCATAAAATAACCCGCTCACAGGTGCACGCCAGTCATAGATCAGCGGCTTCATGCCCGCCCGCTCCGCGAAATTCCCAATACCGATATAAAAAGGCTCTGCTTCGCCCTCACCCTCAAACCGGAAATCCACTCTGCCAAAAAACGGCGAATCCAGCATTTTCTCAAACCGGCGCTTTAATTTTGCCTTCTCCTGGTTCGAATTCACTTGATAGAGAAGCGCCTGCTGATTGTCATAATCCTCATACCCATACTGGTCCATCTCCGTATAGTTTTCCCAGTAATACTCGTGCATGTTTTCAATTTCTTTCTGTCCCTCGTCCAACTCCTTGTTAAGCTGATCAAGTCTCTGTTTCAGTTTGCTCTCTATATCTTCAAGAAAAAGAGTTCCGTCAAAACACCTGCTGTTTTCTGTCATATCTCTTCTCTCCAGTCTGCTCTTTAAATTTATTACTGTGGTCGGGTATGATCCCCGCATCGCGGGGCAGACCGCCCCAGCGGTCTGGATTGCACAGCGTGCAATCATTATACCATGTATTTTTTGAAAAGAAATCACAAATTAGTCATATTTTCTTTTTATAATACTATAGCGGCGACATCAAAAGACATCTAAACGAAGTGAGGTAAAACAATGAAAAAAGAAAATCGAAAAATGGCACAGCAGCGCAGAGCTGAAGAACGGCGAAAAAAAGAATTTCAAAGAAAGCTGAGCAAAGGGCTTGCGATCGGCATCCCTAGTCTCGCTGTATTGGTCCTCGTGATCGTACTTATCGTTAATGGAAATTCGAACAATACGGATAGCAGCCAGACGGACAACACGAATACGGAATCTTCCTCTGGAACAGACACCACGTCTGACAGCACAAGCACGACCACTGAAGACACCGGCACCTCCTACTCCACTGACACCTACCTCACGGTGGAAAACGGCGATACTGTCAACATTGACTATGTAGGGAGCGTTGACGGAGTAGAATTTGAAGGCGGCAACACTCAGGGAAGGGGCGCAGATCTCGAGATCGGATCAGGAAGCTATATTGATGATTTTGAGGACCAGCTCATCGGCGCTCACCCGGGAGACCAGGTAGACGTGTATGTAACCTTCCCGGAAAATTACGGAGTAGAAGATCTGAATGGAAAAGAGGCGCTGTTTCAGGTAACAGTCAACGGAATATATAAGTAAATCTTACGAAAATCGTGCGGTGAGAGTCCTCCCGCACGATTTCAGATTTATTGATAACACACAGATCCTATCTCTTTTCTCCCATACAGAACACTGCCACCACACCCGGACCTGTATGGCTTCCGATCACAGTCCCGATATTATTGATCAGGATATTGTCAACGCCCATTTTCTCGCGGACCAGCTTTGCCACATATTCCGCATCCTCCGGACAGTCTCCGTGAGTGATCATGACAATGTCGTTGTCCCAGCCTTTTGACCGCTCCACAGCCATATCAACAATCTTATTCAATGACTTCTTGCGTCCCCGCTCTTTGCCGATCACCTGCAGCTTCCCATCATTGTCCATGTGGATGATCGGCTTGATCTGCACAAGCGTTCCAATCACAGCGGTGGTCTTTGACACTCTCCCACCTCTGTGGAGATGATTTAAGTCATCCACAGTCACATTATGGCAGACATGGAGTTTATTTTCCTCCACCCACTGAGCTGTTTCTTCAATAGTCTTGCCCTGCTCCTTGATATGGAGCGCTTTGTGGAGCAGAAGCCCTTCTCCCAGGCACGCGCAGAGGGTATCGATCACGATAATCTTTGCCTCCGGGTATTTCTCCTCAAGCATCTGCCCTGCGATCCGCATGCTGTTGAGCGTGCCGCTCAAGCCCGATGAAAACCCAAGATGCAGGATATCCTTTCCCTCTTTCACATAAGGCTCCAGAGCCTCCACCGCTTCTTCCGGGTTCACCTGCGATGTCACGGACATCTTACCTTCCCGCAGCTTTGCGAAAAATTCTTTAGCGGACAGTCCCTCCATATCTGTATAGGTGCTGCCGTCTATGGTGTATCTGAGCGGAACCACAGGGACATGCCTCTCCTCAAGCCACTCCTTAGGCAGATCCACAGTACTGTTCACCGTGATCACATAATCTCTCATCTTTGTACCCTCCTGCTTATATCGCTGTCTGCCATGCAAGGCAGTATTATCATGTCTATCATAACACTTTTTTATCTGTTAAGCAAAATATTTTAACAAATCCCTGAATTTGTATATTTTCTTTACAGGTATCCTCACATTTTCCCAGACAAGATCAGGTCCGGCCAAAGCCGGACCTGCCCTCAAATCTCTATTTCATTTCCACAATAACAGAACCTTCCATGACCCTGCTGTCCTCAAGGTTACTGCTGTATAGACTTTTAGACACATCCACAAATGTGAGCTCTTCCTGATCTGTCAGCACGACATAATGGCTCTCCCGCACCGCATTGGGCATTTTCCCGCTCAGCTCCAATCTGTACTGATATGTGACATCCTCGCACTTCCATGTGCCGTCATCCATCTCATAGTAGGTTTTCGCTACACCTTCCTCTTCAGACTGCTCATATGTTTTCGCGATCTCATTTTTTCCACATCCGACAAACAGCACTGTGCAGAAAACGATTGCCGTCAACAGCTTTTTCATTGTGGCCTCTCCTTTCAGTATGGATTTTCCTCAAACACTCTTTTCTTACAGTTGGGTAATTGGGCAGTTGGGCGCTTAGACAGCCGCTCCACTTCTTTCACCCATTATATCACTTGCGATTTCTAATGTCATTAAACTTTAGAAAAGCATTTGAAGAACTGTTTCACTTCGGTGGACCAAACCGTCAGGTTTCCAAAAGACCATAAAAACACCCCGGCAGTATGACGCATCAGTTTTCTGCGTCACGCTGCTAGGGTATCATTCTTCCTGTTTTTTATTTCTTAAATACTAGGTCACTACCTGAAGGAAGGATGGGATCAGTTCTCCCTCATAGTAGAACAGGCCTTTGCCGACCTCAGATACATCCCAGACACGGACCGGGTTGTCCGGATATGCCGTATAACCGCCGCAATAGGTCTCGATACGGTTGCCGGAGGGCTCCCAGAAGCAGATCGTCTGTCCCCGGGTGATGGCATGGCGGGTTGGACCCACATCACGCTTTAAGCTGTAACGTCCGATAAAGTCTGCCGCATTGCCGATATCATTCCAGTCCTGAAGAAGAAATGCAAGATGATGGATCTTGCCCGGCTTCTCATACTCAACAAAAGCAATATCATGAGCCTTGTTTCCACTGGTAAGCCAGGTTGCGAACCGGTTTCCTTCCGGTGTATTACATACCTCCGGCGCAAACATGCCCAGAATCTCTGTGAAATACTTCTCAGCTTCCGCGATGTTCGGACCGTAGAGCAGGCAGTGGTCAAAACGCTGAGCGCGCATTCCCCGGGGAGCATCCACCCATGGATGGGGGTTGTGTGTCATGGGAACCTGGGCTGCTTTTTCCACATCCGCATAAAGCTCGATACGGTGTCCGGTGCAGATGGTAAAGCCGTAGCGCTTGCCAAATCCGGGCTGATTCGTGTTGGCCGGTACTTCTTCTACCGGGTACCCGAATGCCTCTGTGGCATCCTTAAGGCTCTCCAGAGTCTCGGGACTATCCACCTTAAAGGCAACATAGTCAAGGCCTGCCTCGTCAGCCAGACGAAGGGTTACGGAATGATGATCGAACTCATCATAGCCTTTGAGCATAACGCGACCGTCCTCGGTGCGTCCCACCTCATTAAGACCAAGGATGTTGGTGTAGAAATCCAGGGTCTGGTCCAGATCCAATACCCGCATTTGAATCAGTCCGGGACGTAGAGTTTTGTTAAGTGCCATTTTTGTTTCCTCCTTTGTTTTAAGATTATATCTATTACGCTTTGATCAGCGTAATGTTACTGAGGGGTTTGACGCAGCAGGCGAGCACGATGCTCTGCTCTTCCTCTTCCGGCGATATATGGGCTCTGCTCATCTTCTTAAACGTCTGGTATCTTCCGTCCGATATGCGGACTTTGCACACTCCGCATCCTCCTCCGAAACAGCCCATCTTTATAGGTCCTTTTCCTGTTCGGCGCATTGCCGCCAACAGGCTTTCATCCGGCCGGCAGAAAAAAGTTTCGCCTGTTGCCTCGTCTGTGATCCTGTAATCATCCATCCTTCTGCTCTCCTGCAGTTTTTATACCTTTTGAGTGAGCTGGTAAGCTACATCTATGATCATATCTTCCTGTCCGCCCACCATCTTGCGGCGCCCCAGTTCAACAAGAATATCCCTTGGATCAAGAGAGTATTTCTTTGCCGCATCATATACATGCAGCAGGAAACTGGAATAGACACCTGTGTATGCCAGCATAAGAGAGCCGTTGTCAATGGTCTGGGGCCGGAGCATGAGCGGTTCCACCACCTCGGCAGCCAGGTCCATAAGTCCATAGAAATCCACGCCTGTCTCGTATCCGTTCCGCTTCATGACGCCTGCCAGCACCTCGATCTGAGCGTTGCCCGCCCCGGCGCCGAGTCCACGGAGAGTTCCGTCCACAAAGTCCGCGCCACTCTGCACTGCGATCAGTGAGTTGGCGATCGCCAGTCCCATATTGTTGTGGGCATGGAAGCCCACAGGAATATTTACAGCCTCCCGCACAGCCCTGATGCGCGCCTTCACATCTTCAGGCATGAGATAACCGGCAGAATCAGCAAGATTAATGTAATCTGCTCCGTAGCTTTCCATTTTCTTTGCTTCTTCAACAATGCGCTCTACCGGCGCAGTATGTACCATCATCAGGAAACCGACCGCCATCATGCCCAGCTCTTTCGCGGCATAGATATGTTCCGCGCTCACATCAGCCTCTGTCACATGAGTCGCCACACGCACTGCTTTTGCTCCGCATGCTTTTGCCTGCTTAAGATCGGCGATAGTGCCGATACCCGGGAGCAGCAGAGCAGTCAGTCTGCCGTTTTTGATCTCTTTGGCAGCCGCCTCCATGAGTGTGAACTCATTGGTCTTGGAGAATCCGTAAGTGTAGCTGGAACCGCCCAGGCCATCGCCATGGGAAAGTTCGATGAGCGGTACGCCGCATTTATCCAGCCTTCCGGCAATCTGCGACACCTGTTCCTCTGTAAAGCTGTGGCGCACGGCATGACTGCCGTCCCGCATCGTAGTGTCTACAAAAGTAATCTTGCGCTCTGCCATTATCCCTTCCTCCCTTCTCTGAGCATACGCTCCGCGATCTTTTCGGCTGCTGCCACTGCCGCCGAATTGATGATGTCAAGGTTTCCGCTGTAAGCCGGGAGGAAGTCAGCCTGCCCTTCCACCTGCACAATGGCGGTCACCCTGTCACCTTCCATGGTGGGAGGAACGCGCAGTTTATATCCCGGGACGTAAGTCCTTACTTCATCTACCATTTTTTCTATTGCTTCGCGGATCTTGTCAAATCCCACGCTTGTATCTTTCACTTTCACGCTGATCGTATTGGTCATCATCAGTGGGGGTTCCGCGGGATTGAGCACGATGATCGCCTTCCCCTTATCCGCGCCGCCCACGACCTCAAGCGCCTTGCTGGTCGTCTCCGTAAACTCATCCATGTTGGCGCGGGTTCCCGGACCTGCGCTTTTACTGGAAATACATGCCACGATCTCAGCGTAGGCAGCTCCTGCCACCTGGGATACAGCGTATACCACAGGGATGGTTGCCTGCCCTCCGCAGGTCACCATATTGATGTCCGGCTCCTGCTGGAGCTGGTCAAGATTCACGACCGGCACGCAGTAAGGACCGATGGCTGCGGGCGTTAAGTCAATGGAAACGATGCCCTTCTCCCTGAGCTTAGGTCCGTTGAATTTCAGGTGTGCTGACGCGCTGGTGGCGTCAAAGGCAATACGGATGTCATCCTCCCGCACCACGCCGTCCACTCCTTCTATCGTTGTCTTTACGCCTTTGGATCTGGCACGGCGGATTCCCTCTGACTCTACGATTCCTGCCATCATTTCCATCTCCAGATATTTGCTGCGAAAGATCTTGTACATCAGATCACTGCCGATATTTCCCGGTCCGATCACAGCGACTTTTATCCTGTCCATTCTATCCACCTCTCTATCCCATCACATTTCACATGATATTTCTCATACGAATTTTGCCGTTACCTTCCCCATCGGTCCGAAGTCCGCGGTGAACTCATCACCTTTCTCAGCTTCCGGGGCGGCTGAAAACGCGCCGGAGAGAATGACCTCGCCCTTTTTCAGGGTCACGCCATATCCCCACAGCCTGTTGGCAAGCCATGCCACAGCCTCCGCCGGATCTCCCAGCACTGCGGAACCTCTGCCTTCCCCCACTTTCTCACCGTTCTTTGTCAGTACCATGGGCACGCTGGGAAGATCCACTTCATCAAGGGACATCTTCTTCTCTCCCAGCACATATCTGCCGGAGGAGGCGTTGTCAGCCACTGTGTCTACCAGTTTGATCTTCCAGTCAGCCACCCGGCTGTCCACGATCTCAAAAGCAGCTACCACATAATCCGTAGCACGGCGCACATCGTCTGCCGTCACCCTCCCTCCTGTCAGGTCTGCCTTCAAGACAAAAGCAATCTCTCCTTCAATCTTGGGCTGCATGAGTTTATCTGCCTCCACTATACCGCCGGGACAATCCATCGCCGCAAAAAGATGACCGTAATCCGGTTCATTTACGCCAAGCTGCTGCTGGATGCCTTCGGAGGTCAGACCGATCTTTTTTCCCGAGACCACATGCCCAGCCCGGACCGTGTGCTCCACGTTGGCAAGCTGGATCGCATAAGCATCGTCAATGTCAAGGCTTGCGTCTGTCTGGGTCAGGGGAGGGATGGCGTTCCGCGATGCCTCCGCTTCCCTGAGCATATCCGCGTATTTTTGTATATTTGTATTTTCCATGTGTTACCTCATTTCTATCTGTCTGCCAGCAGTACAGGAGGGAATATTTTCCTGTTTCATTGCTGCTGCCATCTTGTCAGGAACGCTTAAAGAACCACAGGAGCTGATCTGCGAAATCCTGGGTGTGCTCGATCTGTGACCAGTGTCCGCATTTTCCGAAGACATGCAGTTCCGCATTGGGAATGAGCTCCAGAAGCTTATAAGAGTTGCTCAGCGGGATCACACGATCTTCCCTGCCATGAATGATAAGCGTCTCATGAGGGATGTCGCGGATATACTGCTGGTTGCCCGCCATATCCTCCACGCCATTCTGCCGTGGAACCGGGAACATCTGTGAAAAGCTCTCCTGGAAACCGGGCTGGATGCTTCCCTGGTAGCGGGATTCTGCCAGTTCCGGAGTAGCAAAGGAATGGTCATATGTAAAGATTTCCAGCAGTTTTGCCATATTCGATGGTGACGGAGTGTAGCCCCATACCTGGTCAAGCCCATAAGTGATGGGGAAACTCACGCCCATAGCTCCCATGCAGACAAGCTTATTGACACGCTCAGGATATTTGACAGCCATGGAGAGCGCCAGCGCGCCGCCGAAGGAATTCCCCACCAGATTTGCCTTCTCAATGCCAAGCGCATCGAAGAGGTCAATGGTCTGCTGCACCCATACGTTCATGTTGTAGACCTGTCCCTCAACCCGCTCGGTATATCCAAAGCCTACCATATCCGGGGCGATCAGACGAAAGTCATCCTGCATGAGGGGGAACACTTTGTTCCAGTTTGCCCATGCGGTGACTCCGGGACCGGATCCATGTAAAAACACTACCGGAAATCCTTTTCCGAGGTCATGATAATTTGTCTTGAATGCTCCTGTCTGGATACTGTTTGCGATTTCAGGTCTTTTCTGTTCCATAATTCATCTCTCCTTTTCTTTTTTGTTATGTTTTAACCTGTATAGTTTCGCCCGGAAATGGGCTGTTATATCATTGAAATTCACTTCTGCGGCTGCCCATGGCATGGGATATTTCCCCTGCCGCCTGCTTGAGTCCGTTAATGATGTGCTCAAGCCGGTCACCGTAGATATTGCGGGCCTGACCGGAAATACTGAGCGCGTAACGGACTTTCCCGGTCCCATCCCATATGGGAACCGCCACGCATCGCAGACCATCCATGATCTCTCCGTCGTCTATGGCATAGCCGTTTTCCCTGACCTGTGCCAGCTCCTTCTCAAGTTTTGCCTGGGTTGTGATCGTGCGTTTTGTCATCGCCGGCAGTCCTTTTCGGGCTATGATACGCTTGAGCTGTGCCGGACTTTTCTGGGCCAGCAGCACCTTTCCGAGACCGCTGCAGTGCATCGGAAGCCTTACTCCTACCTCAGACATGATACTGACTACCGAGTTTGCCACCAACTTGTCAAGGTAGAGAATCTCTCCGTCGTCCTCTGTACCAAGCTGTACTGTCTCACCAAATTCTCTGACAAGTCTCAGCATGACCGGACGTGCCGCGTCTTTTATGACCCAGGAGCGGGCCACCCGGTTTCCCAGTTCAAAAAGCCGGGTCCCCAGCCGGTAGTTGCTGTTTTCCAGAGACTGATCCACATAATGGAAATCACGAAGAGTGGCGAGCAGCCCATGTATTGTGCTTTTGGGCCAGCCGAGCCTCTGTGAAAGCTGTGACAGAGACATCTCAGTGTCTTCCTGAGCAAGCGCTTCTAGCAGCAAAATCGCCCGTTCCACTGATTTGATATGTGAGTTTCCGGTCTTAACAGGCTGGTCTTTTTTCATTTGTATCTCTCCTTTATTATGTTTTGAATATATCACACTCAATTTTGAGTGACAATACCATCTGTTCGGTATTACCGAATCTTTATTCGATAATACCGAATAATTTGGTTCCTGTCAAATCCTCTGTTTTTATGTATGATCTATCCCTTCTCTCTCAACGTAAAAAGCCCTCTCCGGAGTACGAAAATTACCAGAGAGGGACTGGTGTCAGTTCAGCTTCACATTCATATAGTTGCGCCCTGACAATGTCTTGTTGAAGATCAGGAAGCAGAGTACAAGGATACATCCGATGATGAATCCGTAAAGATCAAAGGCCGCTGTAAGGATCAGGAGCATCAGTCTCATGAACTTCAGAGCATAGCCAAGTTCAAAATTTGGCTGGGTGTAATTTGCCACTGCCACGAATGCCATATATAACATCACCTCCGAGTTGAACCACCCGGACTGCACGGAAAACTCTCCCATGACAATACCCGCGATCACACTCAGGGGAGTGCTCAGCATGGTCGGCGTATTCATGGCGGCAAGCCTCAGTCCGTCAATAGACAGCTCCAGCAGGAGGAACTGGAAGATGAGGGGGATATTTACCGTATCCCGCACAGCAACGAACTCGAACGCCTCGGGCAGCCAGTCCTGATTCTGCATAAAGAGAAGATACAGCGGCGTAAAGAATACCGTGGCGATCGTGATCAGAGCTCTTGTCACCTTCAGGTATACAGCCGTTACAGTGGGAAAATAATAATCATTCGCCTCCTCGATCATGTCCAGGATGGAAGTGGGCAGGATCATGGCCGAAGGCGAGTTGTCTACCAGTATTACGACTTTCCCCTCGAGGAGACATGCGGCAGCAGTGTCCGGGCGCTCCGTAAACTTGAATTTGGGAAATGGGTTGAACCATTTCCTTTTGAACAGCGCCTCTGCAAGACTCTGCTGATTCATCCTCAGATCGTCGACTTGAAGGCTCTCGATCCGGTTCTTCAGATTTTTCAGAAGCTCCGGGTCTGCCCTGTCCTGCATATAGCACAGGGCGATATCCGTGCGGGAGGTCTGCCCCGCCTCTGTCATCTCCATCACAAGATGGGGATCGCGGATCCTCCTGCGCATAAGCGCTGTATTGAATACGATCGTCTCTACAAAACCGTCCCTTGAGCCGCGCAGGGATCTGTCCTTGTCCGGTTCATCCACGCTCCGGGCAGGATAGGTACGGCAGTCTATGGCAATACACTCTTTGTAGCCGTCAATAAAGAGCACTGCCGGGCCTGAGAGGACATTTCTTATAACCTGGTCAAAATCTTCCAGTATATCGACCTCAACATAGGGCACGTTTTTCTGTATAAAGCCTTCCGCATCCTCCGGCATATCTTTTTCAGACACAGAAAGAAAGGAATCCATGATCTTCAACATTGCTTCATCCTTGATGAAACCATCAATGTAGTAGAACACGGACGCCTTTCCTCCTATTTCCATCTCCCTCCGGATGATGTCAAAACTCTCTTTCACCGGAAGGATTTCATTCATATATCTTATATTTTCTTCAAAGGAAGCGCTGAGCTTTTCACTGTTTTTCTCTACCATAAGACCTGTTCCCCTTTTCTGTCGAAAGACAACAATATTTTCTATGGTTAGATTGCCCTTTTCTTCCCTGATTATGCAAAATCCTACTGATTTTCCTCCTCTGATTCCAGATAACCCGCCTTTTTCATCTTCTCAATGACCTGCGCCTGCCTCTGGCGTGCGAGCTCCGGACTTGCCTGAGGATTATAATTTGAAGGCGCGTTCGGGATTCCCGCCAGCATGGTACATTCGTCAAAATTCATCTCCGACGGCAGCTTCCCAAAATATCCGATGGAAGCATCTCCCACGCAATAATAATTGTTCCCGAAAAAGATAGAATTTACATACAGTTCAAGGATTTTGTCTTTATCCAGTACAGCTTCTATCTTAAATGCCATGAACATCTCCGCGATCTTCCGCACGATCTTTTTATCCTGGGTAAAATACTGGTTTTTGGCAAGCTGCTGGGTGATCGTGCTGCCGCCATCTCTTCTACACTCTTTGCCTCCAGCGCCTTCCTGTAATCGGTATAGCCCTGGTAAGTGAGTATTCCTCCAATGATCAGTATGCACAAAAAAATGAAAGAACACAGACGTTTGATCCATTTCATACTGTATGTTTCCTGCCTTTCGTACTTTTCCGCCCGCCTTTTCGGCTGCCGGCGGCGCTTTCTCTCATGTTTCAGGTACAGTATATAAGATCCGCCTGTATTCTTCTATCACATTTCCTTACATTTTCCATAGTACGGCTTACATTTCTGTAAGCTCTGCGCTGTCGTACTTCCAAATCCGCCGTTTCTTATCCCTGTCGCGTCATCATCCACCGTGATCCCATATTCCACGAAGATTCCCTGCATGAATCCCTCCCCTGCCCTGATCTCCACAGTTTTCCCTTCATTGCTGTCATTGGTGATCTTGGAAAAAATATGGCCCTCATTGTCAGAATAATAATAATCGCTGTCAATGATCCCGACCGTGTTGTTGAGCTGGAGCCGGAACTTAAATCCAAGCCCGCTCCTCGGGTAGCATTTGAGCACCCATTCCGGCTCCATCCATACCCGGATTCCGGTAGGGACTTTCACGGTTTCCCCCGGAGCAAGAGTCAGACGCACAGGGGCAAAAAAGTCATATCCCGCGCTGCCAGCAGTGGCGCGTTTCGGGAGCTTTATCCCATCATATATTTCCCGGATCCCTTCCTCCTCTGCTGATCCGAACGTGTCTGTCCACCCTTCCCGGAACTGCTCCAGGCTCACTTTTTCAAATCTCGCTATCCTCTTCATCCATTCTCTCCTCTTCTCTCTCACCGTGTTCCTATGATGCAGGCCGGCGGAACATTTCCGACTCGTCCAGCACGCGGATGATCTCCCGGATCATCCTTTCGTCCACCACGAGGGCCATCCTGACATAGCCTTCTCCGCCTCTTCCAAAGGCGCTTCCCGGCGTCACTATCACCCCGGTTTTCTCCATCAGCTTCATACAGAAATCCACGGATGACCCATAGCCTTCCGGGATCTTTGCCCACACGAACATAGTTCCCTGGCTGTCCGGCACGTTCCATCCTATTCCCCGCAGCCCGCCGCACAGCGCCCGGCTGCGCGCCGCGTACTGCCGCCTCTGCTCCTCGATAAAATCATCCGGTCCTGTCAGAGCCGCGATCGCCGCATACTGCACCGGATAAAAGATGCCATAATCAATCTGCGACCGGAGCAGCCTGAACCGGCGGATGATGTCCTTATTTCCCACCACAAAAGAGATCCTGGCCCCTGTCAGATTATAGGACTTTGAAAGAGAATAGAACTCCACGCCCACGTCCTTTGCCCCCTCAAATGAAAGAAAGGATCTGCCTGGCTTTTCCATAAATGTTATATCGGAATATGCATTGTCATGGACGATAATGATATCATGCTTTTTCGCAAACGCAATGAGCTTTTCATAAAACTCATCCGGCGCGCAGACGCAGACCGGATTGAGCGGATAAGAAACCATCATATATTTTGTTCTTTTGAGTGTTTCCATAGAGATGCTGTCCAAGTCCGGCAGATAGCCGTTCTTCTCTTCTATGGTATAATACCGCACCTGTGCCCGGGCCATGATCCCGCTCATTTCAAACATGGGATATCCGGGATCCGGTACAAGGACCACATCGCCGGGATCGCAGAATACCATCCCAATATGGGCCATCGCTTCCTGGGAACCATAGACGGACATGATCTCGTCTGTGTCCACATGTACCCCAAAACGTTTCTCGTACCGATACTGCACGGCCTTGAGAAGTTCCGGCAGGTCTGCCAGGGAATATTTGTAGTTCTCCGCCTTCCCGCAGGCCTCCTGCATCGCCTTCATCACATGAGAAGCCGGCTGAAAATCCGGCGTTCCCACGGAAAGGTTGTATACCGTTCTCCCGGCGCGCAGGAGTTCTTCCTTCTTCTCATTTAAAGCGCCGAATATCCCCGGCTTAAAGTCGTTGATCAAACTTGAAAAATGATGGGCGTCCACTTATGAGTCCCTCCTCTTTAGCTGTTCATTCATGATATGTCCTGAAGATCATCATTTATTCTCTCCGTACAGATCATACGGCGTCTCCTGATATACATAGTAGTTCACCCAGTTCGTATACAGGTTATTGGCATGTGATCTCCATGTGAGCACCGGTTTGTTTTCCGGATCATCGTCCGGATAATAATTCTCCGGAATCTGCGGGTTCAGCCCCCTCCCCATATCTCTCTTATACTCAGAATCCAGGGTCATGCGGTCGTACTCCGGATGTCCCATGACAAAGATCTGCCTCCCCTCCTGTGCCATACAGAGCAGTACGCCTGCCTGGCGGGAATCCGCGAGGATCGTGATCCTCTCGTCTGCCTCCAGAAGATCCTGCGGTACTTCTGTATGCCTGGAATGAGGAGCCATGAACACATCGTCAAATCCTCTCACAAGCGGGTTCTTCCTGTTCCGTACACGATGCCGGTATACTCCGGAAAGCTTCTTGGCGAGAGGCGCCTTGCCGATCCCATAATGATAATAAATCCCCGCCTGCGCTCCCCAGCACAAATGCAGAGTGGAAGTGACATTTGTCTTTGTCCACTCCATGATCCTGACCAGTTCCTTCCAGTAGTCCACTTCCTCAAAGGGCATCTGTTCCACAGGCGCTCCGGTGATGATGAAACCGTCAAACCTCTTGTCCCGAATGCTCTCAAAGGGCTCGTAAAATTTATAAATATGGCTTGTCGACGTGTTTTTCGACACATGGCTTGTCATCCGGACAAACGTCACATCCACCTGGATCGGGGTGTTGGAAAGCGACCGCAGGATCTGTAACTCGGTGTCCTCCTTCAGCGGCATCAGGTTCAAAAGCCCGATACTCAGCGGACGGATATCCTGATGCGCCGCGCGGTATTCGTCCATCACAAATATATTTTCCTGTTCCAGGATCTCCTTTACAGGGAGATCATTCTGTACTCGAATCGGCATGATTCCTTTCCCCCTCTTCTGTTAATATATTTTCTCCGCATGGATATAGGTTCCACCTGACTCTACATTGCTGGAGTTATCCTCTGTCATTCGGAATGCAGATAGGTTGATTATACCCCTTTCCGTGTCCTCATGCAATATCGGAAAGGACAGATCGGAGTTCATGGCGCAAAAAAATCCACCGGACTTCTGAACCTGTCCTGTGGATTTTTTCGTTCTAGGATGACTTCTTTCTTTCCTGTCAGCCGCAGTGACACTGGAACGTGGCGCACTCGGTTCCGTCGGCCTGGCTCGCGTTTCCGCCCTCTACGCTGATCTTTCCTGCATGACAGGCACAATTTTCGTTATACATGCAGTTCATTGCCTTACAGTCAACCTGTGAGCGGTCAGATGCTGATGACATAGAATTCATGGAGTTTGTATAACTCCCTTCCGTGCGTTCCTGGAAACTGTCACAGCATGTCTCCTGCGGATTTTTCGCATTGTCCCCGCCTACCTGGATCTTGTCCAGTCTGCACAGGTACTGGTCATTGTGTACGCATGTCTGTACGGTACATTTTAACTCTGGCATAATAATACCTCCTCTTTTTACCACTTGGGATTTAACGCGTTCAAGGAGCAGCGCTTCCTCAGCCCGCCTGATCCGCAATTATTATGCCCTGTATCTCACGAAAATATTCCGCATTTTTCTGAGTATCCGGGAAAATGATCCATATTATTTGGATTTATGGAACAATACGACCTGTATCACACCGAAGAACTCTCTCACCAGATAATTCAACTGAAAGACCGGATTTGAGTCTGCGGGAAGCAAATGGATCTTCTCGTATCCTTCCTGCCGGGCGATCAGGGATGACCGGTATATATGAAAATCATTTGTCACGATCCCAACCTTATCATGCTCTGCATCCGCATACTTCCGGCTGAACCTGAAATTTTCCCGCGTGGAGGTAGACCTGCCTTCTCTGAAGATCCGGCTCTCAGGTATCCCATTTTCTGACAAATATCTGGCCATTGCCTCCGCCTCTGATATCTCTTCTCCCGGACCCTGTCCTCCGGATACGATCACGCTGCACCCGGGGAACCGCTCAGCGTAGGCCAGGGCTGTATCGAGACGCTGTCGGAGGGAATTGGTAATGTACCGTCCCCTCACCTGCGCCCCAAGCACGATGATCCAGTCCAGCTCTTCCTCACACCGGCCGCCCATGGCGCGGATGATCTTGTATTCCACAAGGAGAAAGACACACCAGCATGCCAGACAGAACCAGCCTGCTATGGTATACATGTATACAGGAAGCGGCGCACATCCTAACGCCAGATGTACGCCGCCGTTTATCAGCCAAAAGACTGCGAAAGTTGATCTCAGCCTGCGCGAATACAGTGCAAGTATCAGATAATACAAGATGCAGAGACAGCCCACGATCAAAAAATAGATTTTCATTTATGCATTTCTTCCGCAGCACTTTTTATATTTTTTTCCGCTTCCACACGGACATGGATCATTCCGTCCGATCTTCTTCGGCTTGCGGATGGTGCCGGAAGCCTTCTGCTCGCGGTAGAGGCGCTTCCTTGTCTCCTCATCGAAGATTTTTTCCCACTGAGGCAGTTCATACAGCCAGTCAGCTTTTGCGTCGACCATGTTCTTATACAGCTTTTCCTTATCGAACGCAAGGCTCACTTCCGTATCCTCTGTCATTGTCTCGATGGGGTTTTCCTCTTTCAGGCTGTCATTGATGCCGTCGAGAAATCCCGTCATCGTCATGACATCCTGACCGTATTTCTCGGCAAGCTCCTTGACAGTGCCTTTTACTTCTGTATCCGGAGCGTCGAGAAGCTGTTCATATATTTCCTTCTCGATCATAAAGTAGTTTCCCCAGAATTTCTCTAACTGGTCTTTTGCCTTGTTCTTGTCATACGCCATATCGCGCCACTGGTCTAATAAACTTTTTTCACTCATCGTATATTGCTCCTTTATCTTAAAATCCATCGTTGACTATTATATACCAATTTCTGTTTGCCGTAAACTACATTTTTCGGTATACTGTATGGTAGAGAAAGGATTTGATCAATATGAAAAAAACAAAACGTATCCTCGCCCTTGCCGGCGCTGTGTTACTTGCCTGCATGTATATCTGCACCCTTGTTTTCGCTCTCATGGACTCTCCTGCCGCAGCCGGACTTTTGAGGGCTTCCGTGGCAGCGACTATACTAATCCCTGTCCTTCTGTATGCCTATATCCTGGTCGCCCGCCTTCTGAAAGGCAGTGATACTGACAATACAGCCGGCGATGATCCCGACAGAGATTCACACATATAACATCTCTGCCAGCTTCAGGGCGTCCGCTCCGCGAGGGCGGTCTGTCCTCTCTGTATTCTCCTGATTTTTTATCGCTTGTCTCTTTTTCAGGTATTCTTCCATGGATATCATATTTGCCGCTGTTTTCCTACTGTCCTGACGCATAGAAATACCTCCTTCCTTCTCGGCCGGACACACGATAGATCCGTATCCTTCCTGTGTGCCGGCATTATCCCAGCTTTATATTATATGAACCGCAAAAAGAAAATATGTTCTTTTCTTTTCTCTGTAAGCATACCGCTAAAATGTGTACATACATTGATGGATTCCTGAAAATTTTCTGAGAAAAATAAAAAAAAGAGAAACTGCCACAGGACAGTTCCTCACATCAAACGCGGCTGTTCCTGGCAGTTTCATCTGTTTCTTATTTTCTGTCTGTATCTGATCTGTTCTGGTCTATATCCTATTTATTCCGGTAGATGATATCATCTCTCCCCGGACCGTTACTGATCATAGTAAACGGATAACCCACTTCTTTCTCGATGAACTCGATATAGTTGCGACAGTTTTCCGGAAGGTCTTCGTACTTTCTGATGCCGCGGATATCACACTTCCACCCCGGAAGAGTCTTAAGCACCGGTTTTGCCTTCTCAAGGAGATTGGTCACCGGGAAATCCGTGGTCACTTCCCCATCGATCTCATATCCCACGCATACCGGGATTTCATCCAGATATCCCAGCACGTCAAGGACAGTAAACGCAACGTCCGTTGTCCCCTGCATCCTGCATCCGTATTTGGAAGCCACGCAGTCAAACCAGCCGACGCGTCTGGGCCGTCCTGTGGTCGCGCCGTATTCTCCTCCGTCTCCGCCGCGCCTTCTCAGCTCATCCGCCTGATCCCCGAAGATCTCGCTGACAAACGCGCCCGCGCCCACTGCGCTGGAGTACGCCTTGCACACGGTAATGATCTGTTTGATCTCATAGGGCGGGATTCCCGCGCCGATAGCGCCGTATCCTGCAAGAGTGGATGAGGAGGTGACCATGGGATAGATCCCATGATCCGGATCTTTCAGAGAGCCAAGCTGCCCTTCCAGAAGGATGTTTTTCCCTTCTTTGAGGGCATTGTGGAGATAAAGGGATACGTCGCACACATAAGGCTCTACCATCTCTTTATAAGTGAGCAGTTCTTTATATAATTCCTCAGGATCTATCAATGGTTTGTGGTACAGGTGCTCAAGCAGCACGTTCTTCTGCTCTGCCACGCGGACGACTTTCTCCCTGAGCAGCCCATCGTCAAAGAGCTCGCTCACCTGAAAGCCGATCTTTGCATATTTATCTGAATAGAACGGCGCTATGCCTGACTTTGTGGAGCCAAAAGATTTCCCGCCCAGGCGTTCTTCCTCATAGGCATCAAAAGCCTTGTGGTAGGACATCACCATCTGCGCCCTGTCAGACACGAGGATCTTCGGCATCGGAACACCGCGGTCCACAATGGATTTAACCTCAGCGAACAGCTTCGGGACATCCAGTGCGACTCCATTTCCGATGATGCTTGTTGTATGTTCATAGAACACGCCGGACGGCAGTGTGTGCAGCGCGAATTTGCCGTAATCATTCACGATCGTATGACCTGCGTTTGCCCCGCCCTGAAAACGAACGATGATATCTGATTCTTTTCCGAGCATATCCGTGATCTTGCCCTTGCCTTCATCGCCCCAGTTGGCGCCAACTACTGCTTTTACCATCTCTATTCCTCCTGCGTATCGTGCTTGTAGATATCCATCGGCGGCACCTATCACTGACCGCCGTTAGAATTATACTATAATTTTTTCTTTCTGTAAAATATTATTTCCTGTTTTTTGTGTTTGTAGGTTTGTCAAACATATGTTACACCATGCTGAATAAATTCCTTCAGGATAGTCTGTGGGGATTTCCAGCCCAGAGGTCTCATAGGAAACAGGTTATAGTCCCTGCGGTTATAGACCTGGAGCTGTTGGGAAAAGTCCTCAAACGAATAAAAAGTATGAGAAGAATAAAACCGTTCATTATCTTTGCGATG
>DWYM01000016.1 GCA_019118665.1 Candidatus Mediterraneibacter intestinipullorum | reverse complement strand
ACGCAAACATAAAAGTTCCTAAAAAAGTAAAGACCATTGTGGAACCACATCTGCAACTGCGTCATAGCAGTGCGGAATGGAAAGCCATTTGGTGGATGGAGGACTATAATCTGTCCCTGAAATTCCTGTACAAACTGTTTTTTGAAAAACAACAGTCCGTATCTTAAGAGGGCAGACCCCCTCTTAAAAAAGTGACATTCTCTCAAGCAAAACTTAATATTTAAAAAGTGACATTTTCAAAAGTTATTGACAGTCGCGCCTTTTTCCGCTTGCCGCGGACATTTTCCGCACTGTTTCAGATTTTATTTCTTCATCCTGGGCTCAAAAATAAAGGACGCGATATATCCGAAGATCATCGCCGCTGATATCCCCACGGCGCTCGCTTTGAAGCCGCCCATAAATATCCCGATAAACCCATTCTGATCCACGGCCTCCTTCACCCCCTGCCAGAGTACATTCCCGAAGCCGAGAAGAGGCACGCTGGCCCCCGAACCCGCAAACTCCTGAAACGGCTTGTAGATTCCGCAGAATCCCAGTACCGCCCCAGTGCACACAAGCAGTACCATGACCCGCCCCGGCATCATTTTCGTCCGGTCCAGAAGGATCTGGACGACCGCGCATATCAGTCCTCCGACTACAAATGCTGTAAGATATTCCATGTCTTTTCCACCTTTCAAATCTGGTTTCTGTCCAAAATCTAATGTGTGCATTTACCGGCATGCCAGCACCTGGCCGCCAGTCTCATGTGCTGTGCGCTGCCGCTAACAGTGCTCCAGTACGATCCCATGAGCGATCCCCGGCACACTGGCGCCCTCATTGTAGCTCACCGTTGACATCAACGCGCCTGTGGGTACGAACAAAACACGCTTCCATTCCCCTTTCTCGATCTTTGGCAGTACAAAGGAAGCAAGGGTCACCGCCGCGCAGCCGCAGCCGCTTCCACCCGCATGGGTATCCTGTGTCTGTTGATCAAAGATCGTCATGCCGCAGTCAAGATGTTTCTCTCTTATGTCGTATCCTTTCCCTCTGACCAGATCAAACAAAATGGACTGCCCCACATACCCAAGATCCCCCGTGATGATCCGGTCGTAATCCTGCTCTGTCCTGCCCATATCCTTAAAATTCTGCACGATCGTGTCCATCGCCGCGGGCGCCATGCATGCTCCCATGTTCTGAGAATCTTTCAAGCCGTAATCCACGATCTTTCCCACGGTCACCCCCGCGATGCGGATATGGCTCTTCCTGCGTCCTTCCTGTTCCCTCCCCTCTCCTGTGTCTCCTTGAGAGAGCCGGCTGACATCTTCCGCACTGTTTTGTGTCTCCGTCACTGCTGAGCGGACAAGAAACGCCCCGCTCCCGGTCACTGTCCAGTGCGCGGACAGTGGTCTTTGGCTGGCATATCCCAGAGGGAAACGGAACTCCTTCTCCGCGCTTCCGAAATGGCTGGAGGTGACGGCAAGCATGTACTCCCCATATCCTGCCGCCGCGCTCATTGCCGCAAGGGCAAGCGCCTCCCCCGATGTGGAACACGCGCCGTACAGCCCGAACAAAGGGATCTGAAGGGCTTCCACTCCCATAGAAGTGGCGATGCCCTGACGGAGCAGGTCCCCTCCGAACAGATACCGCACCTCCTCCGCGCCCACATGCGCCTTGCCCAGAGCCAGGACACAGGACTCTTTCTGCATCGTACTCTCAGCCTCCTCCCAGGTCTGCGCCCCGAAGAGATCATCCTCACTTGTCATATCAAACAGTTTTCCCAGCGGGCCTTCCGCCTCCTTGCTGCCAGTTACTGACGCCGCGCTTACAAGATAGGGCGCATTCACAAATGCCAGGCTCTGGCTTCCTTTTATAATCTGATCCATACCGCATCCTCACCTTTTCATCAGTCATATGGGTATTATGTGCAGGTTTTCCATGAATATGCAGGGTATATTTTCCGAACGATTCCAGATACTAACAGAAACAGCACCGGCGGTCTGACGGAACCGGGAGCAGCGGCGCCGCCGTCTGACGCGGCTGAAAAGAAAGGAGATCTCCTTATGGATAAGATACAGCGTTTAAAACAGCAAAAGCAGTATGAAGAATATGTAAAACAGAAAACCCCGCAGCATAACGTCTGGCTGAACATGATCAAAGCCTTCCTCCTGGGCGGCACGATCTGCTTCATCGGACAGGTGATCCATCACTACTGCGAACTCAGAAATCTCAGCACTGACGACTGCAGCAGCTGGACCTCACTGCTCCTTGTCCTGCTCAGCGTGCTCCTCACCGGCACAGGAATCTATCCGCGTCTGGCTAAATGGGGCGGCGCCGGCGCTCTCGTGCCCATCACCGGATTCGCCAACTCTGTCGCCGCGCCTGCGATCGAATATAAAAAAGAAGGCCAGGTATTCGGCATCGGATGCAAGATCTTCACCATCGCGGGACCTGTAATCCTGTACGGCATCTTTACGAGCTGGGGACTGGGACTGTTGTACTGGATCGGAACGCTGATCCGGTAAATATCGGGCTTTTTCAAAAATATCATGAAAGATGGGCGGAGATAGGATTTTTCAATCCATCCCCGCCCATGCCGTTTCCTGTAAGAGGAAGGCTATGAAGGTTTATTCCTTTATCTCTGGATAACATCCTCCCTTATTTTCCGGCGCTCCCTGTCATATGTGTACACCCCATTGACTTCCTCTTCCACGTCGGACCATTGAGTGTACACACAGGCGCAGAGTCCCTTCGGGATCAGCGCACCTGCTTTCTCCATCAGCTTTCCATACGCAAGGTTCAGGGCGTCCTGGCTTTCATGGGCGCCGTATCCGTACAGCTCTTCACACGCACAATGCCCCTCCTCCCGGAAGGTATGTCCGCCCATCTCCGAGAGCACATATGCTCTCTCTTTTTCTGTTCTCACACCAAGTTTGAAGAAATAATTGTGGACGCTGTTAAAATCCCCTCCGCCCTGGTCGAACCAGCCGCTTGCCTGGTCGATGAGCCGGTCCGGATCACATTCTTTGGCGATGCGTGTCAGCTCTTCCGCCTGAAACTGTCCCCAGCCCTCGTTAAATATCACCCATGTACAGATACTGGGATGTCCTTTCAACAGCCGGATGGTCTCCTTCATCTCCCGGACGAATTCTCGTTTTCCCCGGATATCTGTTCTTGAGAAAAGCCGCCCATGTCTGTCCCGGACACGGATACGCCTCCAGGAGAGCACAGTCCCGAGATAGGTCACGAACCACGGCCTGTAAGCTCCTCCTCCGTTGACCATATCCTGCCAGACCACCATGCCCATACGGTCACAGTGATAGTACCATCTCTGAGGCTCGATCTTCAGATGCTTGCGCACCATGTTAAACCCGGTCTTTTTCATCTCTCTGATATCAAAAATAAATGCTTCATCCGACGGCGCAGTATACAGCCCATCAGGCCAGTATCCCTGATCCAGCACGCCGTTCTGGAACTGCGGCTTTCCATTCAGGCAGATTCGCGGGATCCCTTTTTCATCTTTTTCCACTGAAAATTTCCGCATGGCAAAATAACTCTTCACCGTGTCTTTACCTGCTTTCACATCAAAATAATACAGCCACGGCTCTCCACAGTCCCACAGTTTTATCTCAGGCAGGGAGATCTCGATCCACTCTCCAGTCCTTCCTTCCCCGGTACAGAGGATTCCTTTGTCTTTCTCTTCTTTCTCCCATCCCACCGGCATGGGAGGCGTTTCGTCATAGATCCCGGGGCGTCTGACAGAGATTTCTACCCTTTTTTCTCCCGCCTTTTCATGTCCGGCGTGCACACAGACCCGGATGACCCCTTTGTCCAGGTCAGGCACTGCCTCCACGGACCGGATATAATGTTCCGGCACTTCTTCCATCCATACTGTCTGCCAGATCCCGCTCTGCGCCGTGTAGAACATGCCGCCACGCTTCAGCTTCTGCTTGCCCCTGGCGTGATAGGAGGTATCGCTCAGATCCTTAACTGCCACCAGGAGTTCATTTTCTCCGTCCCGCACCGCTTCGGTGATATCCGCCTCAAAAGGCAGGTACCCGCCTGTATGTCTCGCTGCTTTCCGCCCATTCACATAAACCACACATGCCTGGTCCACAGCGCCGAAATACAGGAGCAGTCTGAACCCCCCTCTTCCTTCTCCCCTGTCCGGAAGAGAAAAACTTCTCCGGTACCAGAGATATTCATCCGGCTGAAGCTGCCTTGACACGCCCGAGAGCACACTCTCCGGAGAAAAGGGCACAAGTATTTTTCCGTCATAGATCTCCGGCACGCGGAATTCTTTCGTAAACGCATAATCCCAGTACCCATTCAGGTTGATATAACTGTCACGGACCATAAGCGGTCTCGGATATTCCGGAAGGACGCATCCCGGATCCAGCTCCGTTCCCCATCTTGTATAAAGCTGTTTCATGATTTCTGCCTCCTGTAGTCTATGAATATGCTTCTGCCAGACACAGTCTGTCTATCCTCTTGCGCACTTCTCTCCCGCAGCATCCGAGCCGGGAGGATCGCAGATATCATGCATAGTTTACCGCAGAAACCGCTGGCATATTCCCGGTTTTCTTTATTTTTCGCTTCTTCCTACGGCAGCCTTCCATACAATCTGGTCACCCTCAAAACCTCTTCCACTGTCTTGTCGTCAAACT
>DWYM01000015.1 GCA_019118665.1 Candidatus Mediterraneibacter intestinipullorum | reverse complement strand
GAATGGTATCAGTATGCGCGAAGCTGAGAAATAAGCATCTGTCATCAGAGGGATGATGCTCCGCACCGTTTAAAATGGACTGAGCGCACCGTTGGTGCGGAGCATATGCCCCCTTTTACTGGAATTTACATTATGTCCGTTTATGCCCAAAAGATAGAAGATGAGGTGAACGAAAAATATGCAGATATAGATATACCAGAATCTTCCCCGGAAGAATTAGATTCTGGCTGGGAAGATCTATGTATGCAGACAGCCACCTTTAACGGTCATCAGGGCCATATTATCCGGCCAGACCGGGACATCCCCGGCCATTAACCGTTATGCCGCGAAAGGCTCTTTACATGAGTAGCACATGATAGGCTCTCTGCCTTGGCAAATCCGCCTGTGGTGCTGGTTTGCCGGCTTTGCCAGAATATCATGTGTGATGGAGGCTCATGTCAAGAGTACCGTGGAATAATGGTTAATGGCCGGCCGGATAATATGACTCACGCTGGCCGGATAATATGGCACAGGTGGCCGTTTTGGATGACAATCTGCAATGTAGAAGAATCCGGGAAAAATACGGAGAAGATGCAATATAATAAAATGTATTTTCAATCATAAGTCGAATATGGACGATACGCATTCAGTTTGAAACTGGGTGCGTTTTTTTGCCTTTTTTAAATATCCTATCTCCAAACACTGTATAATCTTCGGATTTCCTTTCTATAAGTGAGGGGAAATATTTTTTGAAGTAGAAAATTAGAAAGATTTTTCGAATCTCCTTGTATTTCTGCCTCTGACAAATGGGTTAAGTGAGGGGATCTTTAAAGAATAAAAAAGATAAGAGTGGATCTGGTTGATAAGAATAAAATTTATTTCTTTTTGACCCTGTATAATAGCCGCTCCCGGTTACGTTAAGTGAGGGGGTAGATATTATAGGGCAAGATCCACCCCGTAATACACTATCGTGTTTTCCTGTGTAGGGCTCTTGCCTGGGATTTCGATTCCCCATACCCTCGATGATCTGCCAATCTGGCAGATATTGGCGTCCACTGGAAAGTGGGACGCAGCACAAAGGGAAGATTCCGGCAAGACTACCGGTTCTCCCATTTGTGATGTTACTGAAGTAACAGAAAAGAGAAGAAAGGAGGAGCCATGAGAAAAAAGAGATTAGAACGGGAACTGAACCATCCGCATTTTGTCGGAGTCCGGCTTTCGGATATTGAACTGGAACTTCTGGACAGGAAGGCGGAGATCCTGGGGGTGTCCAGATCCGAATGTCTGCGGAAATTGCTGGTGGAAAAGGAGATCGTGCATCGGGTAGAAGTGGTCGCCAATATGGAAGAACTGCGAAGTCTGGTGGGGGCATATGGAAAGATCGGTGTGAACCTGAATCAGATCGCACGGTACTTCAATACGGGCGGGGAGCGTTCACTGGCTATGGAAGATGAAATCCGTCACTGTATCGC
Organism: Candidatus Mediterraneibacter intestinipullorum; assembly: GCA_019118665.1. Classification (GTDB taxonomy): domain Bacteria; phylum Bacillota; class Clostridia; order Lachnospirales; family Lachnospiraceae; genus Mediterraneibacter; species Mediterraneibacter intestinipullorum. Next base: position 24,429 of record DWYM01000015.1, on the reverse strand, counting down.
GGAATTGTTTGCACTCAGGGAAGAAGTGTTGAAGATGGCAGGGGATTTTGAACGGGATTATCGTCGCAGGTAAAGTAGTCCAGACAAATTGTTCCAAAATGATACCGAAACACGACCAAACAGCGTTTTCTGCCGTCAGATAGGATAAACCCCAGGCAAATATATTTGAGGTCAAAAAAGCCTGTCGTAAAGGGCAAAAAATGCAAAAAATGATACCGAAACGCGACCATATTTCGCTGTCCTGTACCAGATACTGGCAGGATGGCAGGAAGGAGGAATGTCTGTGCCGAGAATGAGCAAGAAAAGAAAACAGGAATTGGCCTTTTTTCTCAATGAAAGAGGGCGCATCGCCTACAATGACACCTGCAGGAAATGTGTCGGGGACTGCAAGCAGAGTTTCCGGACTGTGATTGTCTGTTGCCCCTGTTATGAATCCAAGCGAAGCCGCCGGCGGAAAATCAGACAGAAACAAAAGGATGGATGTGAAGAATAGAGTCCAGATGGAATATTTGACAGAGCGGACCCTGATCAGAGATTTCATTCCTTACCCACGGTTTCTGTTGAATATGAAACTGACTCAGACAGCCAGGATTCTGTATGCCCTGTTGCTGGATCGGTCTAAGATTTCAAGGAATAACGGATGGAAGAATGAAAAAGGGTATATTTACGTGATTTACCCAATCATGGATTTGGCACAAGTGTTGGAAAAGAGTCATATGACCATTAAGAAAGCTTTGAATGAACTGGAAGATGCCGGACTTTTAGAAAGACAAAAGCAGGGTTTTTCAAAGCCGAATCTGCTGTATGTCAGAATTCCGGCAGAGGGAAAGAAAAGTGTCCCTGTGAAGGAAAGAAAACTATCCCCCATAGGGAAAGAAAAAGATACTTATGAGGGAAAGAAAACTGTCCCTGTGAGGGATAGAAAAGTATCCCCTAATAAAATGAGTAATAATCAAATGATATATAGTCAAATAAATAAAGAGAGAGAAGCGCGCTTTGCCTATGGGAAATATCACAATGTGTTTCTCTCCGAAACAGAATATGGAGAATTGAAACAGGAGATCCGGGAAGTAGACAGGCTGATCGAGGAACTGTCCAGTTATATGCGTTCCAGTGGAAAGCAATATGCTGATCATGCCGTTACCTTGAGAAGATGGGCAGAACGGTCAGCCACGGTAAAAAACATTCCGGATTATACCTGCAGTGAGGAGGAAAGTCTATGAACAAGGTGGTAGAAGAAACAGTAAAGAACATGATGCAGCCGGGAGAAAGAACCAGGGAGGATTACATCGGAGAAGACGGGCTTCTGTATTGTGGACAATGCCATGAACCGAAGGAGGTTTATTTCGATCAGGAGAAAGTTGGAGTTTTAGGAATAAAAAAACATCCGCGTGAATGTGAGTGCCGGAGGCAAAAGAGAAAAGAGGAGGAACAGTACCAGGAACAGCAGCACCATGAAGCTGTAGTCAGAGAATTGAAAGAACATTGTTTCTCGGATAGATCCATGAAGGAATGGACATTTAAGAATGATAAGGGGCTTTCCGAAAATACCATCATTGCGAAACTATATGTGAAAGACTGGGAAACAATGAAGGCGGAGAATACAGGCTACCTCTTCTGGGGAGCAGTGGGAACCGGAAACAGTTTTCTGGCGGGCTGTATTGCCAATGCATTGTTGGAACAGGAGATAGCGGTCCGTATGAACAATTTCGCGGAAGTGCTGAATGATCTGTCTGCTAATTTTTCAGAGAAGAATACATACATAAAAAATCTGTGCAGAGTTCCGCTGCTGATTCTGGATGATTTTGGAATGGAGCGGGGGACAGAGTACGGACTGGAACAGATCTATGCGGTGATTGACGGAAGATATCGGAGCGGGAAGCCCCTGATCGCGACGACCAATCTGACACTGCATGAGTTAAAGAATCCGCAGGATACGGCGCATGCCAGGATTTATGACCGGTTGCTGGAGATGTGCGTGCCGGTTCAGTTTAAAGGGGAGAGTTTCCGGAAACGTACGGCTCAGGAAAAGCTGGGACGGATGCAGAAAAGAGTAAAGGAGGAGATGAGGTAAATGAGACAGACAAAAGAAAGAGAGAGCAGCTGCCGTCTGGCAGTGGATATTGAAGGTCTGGCCGCTATGCTTTCCTGCGGACAGATGACTGCAAGGAAGATTGCGGAAGATGCGGGAGCCCGGATCACCATCGGCCGCCGGGTATTGTATTCCGTACAGAAAGTGGAAAAATACCTGGAAGCAATAGCGGAATAGAGCAACACGGATGTGCGTGGGGGTGGTTTTGTGCTATACTTTTCATAGACAGGACAAGACCATTCCCCACAACAGGGAGGTGTGGAAATTAGAGAAAGGAATGGTTTTGTGGCAAGAAAAGACAATAGAGGAAGAAATCTGAGGACCGGGGAATCCCAGCGTAAGGATGGACTCTATATGTACCGGTACAAAGATGAACGGACCGGCAGACGCCTAGCCGTTTATTCTCCGGATCTGGCTGAACTCAGGAAAAAAGAAAAAGAGATTGAGAAAGACCAGAGCGAAGGAATTATGACCGATACCCAATTCAAGAATATGACTCTCAATGATTTGTTTGAGATCCACATGGATACCAGAAAGCTGGCAGAGAGTACACAGGCCAATTACAGAAGGATGTGGAACAGTCTTGTGAGGAACGAACTCGGACAGATGAAAGTGGTACAGGTAAGACCATCTCATGTACGCTTGTTTTATTCCCGGCTGAGCAAACAGAAATATTCCCACAGTACCATCAAGTTTCTCCATAATATGATCTTACCGAGCTTTGAGGTGGCTGTAGATGACGATATCATCCGGAAGAATCCGGCCAAGAGAACGCTGGGAGACTATGGGGAACCGGAAAAGAAACGCACCGCCCTGTCCTTTGACCAGCAGAAAAATCTGCTGAACTATGTAAAGAACAGCGAGGTATTCCATATCTATCTGCCACTTTTGCAGGTGATGATCGGAACCGGACTCCGCTGTGGGGAGCTGATCGGACTCACCTGGAAGGATGTAGATCTGAAGACCAGGACCGTATACGTGAATCATCAGCTGATCTATAAGAACTATGGAGACGGGTGTGATTTCCATGTGACCATGCCGAAGACAGAAGCCGGGATCCGGGAGATACCCATGAGCAAGATGGTGGCAAAAGCCTTTGAGACCCAGAGACGGCTGAATTTTCAGATGGGAATTCCAAGGGATGTGAAAATCGAAGGGCTTTCGAATTTCGTATTCATGAGCAGGAGCGGGCGTCCTATGATGCCCACTACCGTGAACTTTATTCTCCGGGATATTGTGAAGGCGTATAACGAGGAAGAAAATGAGCGGGCAAAGCGGGAGAGGAGAAAGCCAGAAGAGCTACCTCATATTTCCGCCCACATTCTCCGACATACAGCCTGTACCCGAATGGCAGAGACGGATCTGGATATGAAGGTCGTTCAGTATGTGATGGGACATGCCAACATCAGTGTCACGATGGAAGTTTATAACCACATCACAGACCGGTCCAGGATTGAAAAAGAGATCGCAAAGATGGATTTGGTTCAGATCATGTGATGGCTCAGATTTCTTTAAGAATGATTACAGAACTGCTCGCCATGCACTTCGCGAACAAGTTCGCTCAGTCGCGGCTGTCGCCTTATAGGTCCAAAACCGGAGCTGCCTTTATGTGAGCAAGCTCCCAAAAGGCACCCCGATTTCGTCCCTGCATGGCTCGTAGTATTCGCGCAAATTGGTGTAGAAATGGTGTAAAAATGGTGTAGTAAGCCATTTTTTGAAAAAATCAAAAAATTGGAAAGCCCGAAAAAGCCCGTAAAATCAAGCTTTTTTGAGGTTTTCCAAAAAAATTATTTAAAAAATTAGCACTCATCTCTTGACTTGGCTAATAATATATGCTATATTACAACTAGAACAAGGGAAGAGGAAAAGGAAAGGTTCCTGAAGTTCCCGGTTCTCAAAACTCAACACCCCGAATGATTTTTCGGAAGTGCTTTACAATATAAACAGATAACAAAAAGATTTGTTTTTGAAAGGAGATATGACTTATGTTGATGCCTAGTATTTTTGGAGAGAACTTATTTGATGATGACTGGATGGATTTCCCATTTGACAGAGATTTTTGGGGAAAGAAAAATCCGCTGTACGGAAAGAACGCGAAGAACATGATGAAGACAGATATCCGCGAGCATGACGATGGCTACGAAGTGGACGTTGATCTGCCGGGATTCAAGAAGGATGAGATCAGCCTGGAGCTGGAAAACGGATACCTGACCGTGTCCGCCGCAAAGGGACTGGATAAGGACGAGAAGGATAAGAAAGGCAAATATATCCGCAGGGAGCGCTATGCAGGAGCAATGCAGAGAAGCTTCTATGTGGGCGACGCGCTTACCCAGGAGGATATCAGGGCAAAATATGAGAGCGGCATCTTGAGTATCAGCATCCCGAAGAAGGTCGCTCAGGCAGTGGAGACGAAGAAAAGCATTGCCATTGAAGGATGACAGCCTGGAACAAGGTATATATGAAATAAGGGAAAGGTCCGGCGAGACAGAAGCGCCGGACCTTTTTTTCTTCCATTTTCCGCATTTCCTGATATAATGTAGGACGGAAAATCAGAGAAATGAGGAGCAATGGATGAATAAGACGAATGATTTCGGCAGGGATTCCATCCCCCTGCTCGTATTAAAGATATCGATTCCGTTTATGATCGCTCAGTTCGTGAATGTGTTTTACAGTATAGTGGACAGGATCTATGTGGGGAACATCCCGGACACTGGAGCAGACGCTCTTGCCGGGGTGGGGATTTGCGCGCCCATCGTGACGCTGCTGTCATCGTTCGGCGCTCTTTTTGGGATTGGCGGTTCGGTCCTTTTCTCCGTGCGGCTGGGAGCTGGGGACGAGAAAGGGGCAAGGCGCTTTCTGGCAAACAGTTTTTCCTTAATGATCATCGTCTCCATCGTGCTGACCGCGCTGTTCCTATTGTCAAAGGACCGGCTCCTGAACTGGTTCGGCGCGAGTGAAGTGACCTTTCCCTATGCGGACAGTTATCTGACGATCTACACGGCGGGCACATTTTTTGCCATGCTCTCAATGGGGATGAATTATTTTATCACAGCCCAGGGCTTCCCGGTATTGGGCATGGCGACTACCCTGATCGGAGCTGTCATCAACATTATCCTTGATCCGGTATTCATCTTCCTGTTCGACATGGGAGTGGCAGGGGCTGCCATCGCGACGGTGATCGGTCAGATGTCCTCCTGCGCTTTTGTGCTCCTGACTCTTCGGAGGAAAAAGATGAAAGTACCCCTGTGCCTGGCGCGGCCGGAATTGTCTGTGGGCGGACGTATCGTGAAGATCGGCTTTTCTCCGTTTCTCATACTCGCTACAGACAGTATCATTATCATCGCCTTAAATGCGGTGCTCCAGCACTATGGCGGCAGAGAGTACGGAGATACGCTTATTACAGCGGCTACCATTGTGCAGAGTTATATGCTGCTGATCACATCGCCTATGCTGGGGATCACGGGCGGCTCTCAGTCCCTTATCAGTTATAATTACGGAGCGAATCGGCCGGACCGGATACGAAAGACGTTTTTCTGGGTCCTTATGCTGTGTGTCTGCTTTACATCCGTCATGTTCCTGATCTCGAGGATCGCGCCTCAGTATTTTGTATATATTTTTACAGATAACCGGGAATATGCGGAACTTGCCGTGTGGGGCATTCGGGCGTTTACCCTGATGATCATACCGCTCAGCTTCCAGTATGTGATCGTGGACGGGCTTACCGCCCTTGGGATGACGAGGACTTCACTGAGTCTGTCTCTGTTCCGGAAATCTCTGTACTTTGGGGCGACCTGTATCCTGCCCCTTTTCTTTACCGCCCAGTCCGCGTTTTATGCGGAGCCTGTGGCGGATGGGATTGCTGCCGGCGTTTCCTGTATCGTGTTCTTGTTTATTTACAGGAAATATCTGCGCGGCGGAGGAAGACTGAAAGACATCAGGATATAAAAGGCAGAGCGGAGTGTGGGTTATGGATGTCTATAGTTGCATGAAGCGGAGAAACTATTTATAATGGGAAGGTAAACGATAAAGAAATGAAATGTCAGGGAGATTTGCGGATATGATAAAAGTGATCGCAAGCGATATGGATGGAACCCTTCTCGGGAATGACCACAGGATCGCGCCCAAGACCCTTGCGGCCGTGAAGGAAGCTATTGGAGCGGGAATCCGTTTTATGATATGCACAGGGAGAAACTTCCCAGGGGCAATGCAGGAACTGAAGGGCACAGGGCTTGTGTGCGATTACATCGTCGGCAGCGGCGCGGAGGTTCGGGATTCCCGGGAGAACGTTGTCCGGACCTGCCCCATGAGTATGGAGCTGTGCCGGAGAGTATACCGTGTGATCCGGGAATATCCGGTATCCATGGTGATCTGTACAAACGGATATGACTACCGCATCGGGACGGAGGAAGAAGTAGAAGAGAGTCTGCTGCTGGAGGCAATGCTTTTCCACATGAACCTGAGCCGGGAGGAAGTGAAGCAGACCAGGGAGTTTCTCCGGATGAAGGAAAGGACAAGGGTGATCCCCGGGCTGGACGAGCTGGAGCAGCAGGGAGTGCCTGTGTACAAGCTGTTTCTTTTTTCGGAGGATAAGGGGATGCTGGATGAGATCAAAAGACGGCTGGAACCGGACAAGGAGATTGCCGCCGCCTCATCTTTTCCGACGAATCTGGAGCTTACCCATGTGAGGGCGCAGAAAGGACCGGTGTTAAAGGCGTATATCGAGTCGCTCGGATACACCATGGATGAAGTCATGGTGCTGGGAGACAGCCTCAATGACCTGTCCATGATCTCTATGGATTTTGGCGCTACGGTGGCAATGGAAAACGGAGACCCGGAAGTAAAGCAGGCGGCAAAATATATAACAAAGACAAATGAGGAGCTCGGGGTGGCCCATGCGATCAGGGAACTGCTGAAGAGGAGGACGGAGACAGCCTGAACGAGCCGCGGATTCCCAATGAAAATGAAAGTGAAGATGGATAACGACTATGAGATTTCGAAGCAAACTTGCAATTAAATGTGCGAAAGCGACCAGCGCCCTCATCAAAAAGATGAACCGGGGGAGCGGCGTTACGCTGCCCGGATATGTGGCGCGGCTGATCGATCCGGGTATCCTGAAAGAGATGGCGGGGCAGGTCAGGGAAAAGACTATCGTGACCATGGGGACAAATGGGAAAACAACCACAAATGCCATCCTGTGTCGCGCCCTGGAGAGTGAAGGGAAGAAGGTCATCATCAACCGGACAGGGGCGAATATGTTAAACGGCATTATCTCTGCCTTTGTCCTTTCCACGGACCGTAAAGGGCGCCTGGACGCGGACTATGCCTGCATCGAGGTGGACGAGATCGCGTCTGTGGGAGTCTTGCCCAGGCTGACGCCGGACTGCGCCCTTCTTACCAATATTTCGAGGGACCAGCTGGACCGTTTCGGGGAGGTGGACATCACTTATAATAAGCTGATGGCCGCCGTCACCAGCGTACCGGAGACAACGCTCATCATCAACTGCGACGACATCCTGTCCTACTCCATGGCGGAGAACAGCGGAAACCCATATGTCACATATGGCATCAGCGAGCAGCTCTTTGACGATATCTCCCGTTCGGAGATCCGGGAGAGCATCTTCTGCCGGAAATGCGGAAAGAAGCTGGAGTATGATTTCTTCCATTACGGACAGCTTGGCATCTACCACTGTCCGAACTGCGGATGGGAGCGGCCCCGGCCGGACTATACGGCGGAGAATATCCGGCTTCACGATGAAGTCTATTCGTTTGACATGGACGGCATCCATGTGGATTCCACGGCGCGTACGCCGTATAATATCTACAACACCCTGTCCGCATACACGGCGCTTAAGACCATGGGGGCGGGTTACGCCGGATTTAAACAAATGATCGAGACATTTGACTACGGAAACGACCGGGAGAGCATTTTTCAGATCAATGGGGCAAGAGTGCAGCTTCATCTGGCGAAAAATCCAATCGGTTTCCAGCAGAAGGTGTCCCTCGTGCTCAAGGATACGAAGCCGAAGGACATCATCATACAGATCAACGACACTTACCAGGACGGCGAGGACATCTCCTGGCTGTGGGATGTGGATTTCCAGTACCTTGCGGACAGCAGTGCCCGCAGGATCATCACCGCGGGAACGAGGCGCCATGACATGGGACTGCGCCTGAAATACGAGGATATCACCTGTGACTCCACCACGGATTTGAGGGCTTCTGTTCTGGACTGCGTGGAGAACGGCACGAAGAACCTCTACGTCATCGTGAATTATTCCGGGCTGTACCGGACAAACCACATGCTGACAGAGCTGGAAAAAGGGCATAAACCCGGGGGATCACAGGAAGGAGGGGGCGAGTCATGATGAAATTAACGATCGGACACTTATACCCGGACCTTCTGAATCTGTACGGCGACCGGGGCAACATCCAGTGCTTTCGCAAACGCCTGGAGTGGCGCGGCATGGAAGCAGAAGTGATTCCATTCCTGTCAGGGGACAAGATTGATTTTTCCAGGCTGGACATCGTTCTCCTGGGCGGAGGCTCTGACCGGGAACAGGAGCTGGTCTGCGGATTCTTAAAAGACATCCGGGAGGATTTTAAGGCTTATGTAGAAGATGAAGGCGTTGTGCTGGCGGTCTGCGGCGGTTATCAGCTTCTGGGGAAATATTATAAGACAGACAAGAAGACCATCGAGGGGGTGGAAATCCTGGATATCACCACCGAGTGGCAGCCCGAGCGGCTCATCCGGAATATCGTGCTCAACAGCCCCCTTTTCGAGCGGCCGGTGGTGGGGTTTGAGAATCACGGCGGGCGCACTTATATCGGAGACCACACCCCTTTTGGAAAAGTGTTTTACGGCCTTGGGAATACCGGAAAGTCCGGCTATGAAGGCGTGGTATATAAAAATGTGATCGCCACTTACCTGCACGGACCGCTTTTGCCGAAAAATCCCCAGGTGTGCGATTATCTTCTGGAGCGCGCGCTGAGGCGGAAATACGGTCCCGACGTGACTTTGGAACCGCTGGCGGATGAGCTGGAGCACAAGGCGAACAGCTATATCGTGGACAGGTACAGTGACAAGAAATACATTCTCAAAGAGACGATCAAACGGTACACATGATATGGGACGCCTCCATGGCGGATCGGGAAAGGGAATGCCGGGATATGTCTTCGTTATGGGGCATATCCCGACTTTTGCTATTTTATGTGTCGGCCTGAGAGGAAGGGAGATATGAGGATACATTACAGGGAGACAGGAGACGGCATTGAGATCGTGCGCTGTTTCGGGACGGACGGAAAGATAGAGCTGCCGGGGATGATCGGCGGGAGACCGGTGACGAGGGCAGCGGCATATGCATTTTCCGGCAGAAAGGATCACGAGGACGAGGACGTCCTTGTGTGTGAGACGGAGGAGGGAAGGATCTTCCGGCAGCAGGAGCAGCTCCTGGCGGGAGAAGCCGTGGAGAGTGTGCAGTTTCCCGATTCGATGAGTGAAATCGGGAAATATATTTTCTATGGCTGCCGGAACTTGGAGGAACTGCGCTTTTCGGACAGCCTGACAGAAATCGGGAGCGGGGCATTTACCGGATGTCGGTCGCTGAAACGGCTGGAGGTACGGTTTTTAAGCGGCAGTCGTTCCTGCGTCCCGGACATACTGGGGGACTTGTGGCAGAGGATAGACGCGGCTTTTTATGGACCGCGCGGTGAAAGCCATGGAGCCGGTGAGGATGACGCGTATGAGAAAACAGCGGAGCTCGTCTTCCCGGAACATTATGAGGAAGCGGTGGAAAACACCCCGGCCCGTCTCCTTTTTACCCAGCATCATGGATCAGGAAATAATTACAGACAGTGTTTTTACAATAAAGAGATGGATTACAGGAAATACGACGATCTTTTTGCCGTGGCAAGGGCGCAGGACCGGGTCGGCGTCCTCGCGGATCTTATTTTTGGGAGGCTCATGTACCCGGCGGAGCTTGCCAGGGCTGCGGAAGAGAGCTATGAGGATTACGTCAGGGGACACGGAGAAAAGGTAGCGGTGTATCTGACGGATACAGGCAGGATGCACGCCCTCAGGGAGATGTCCCGGAGAGAGCTGTGGACGGAAGCGGCGCTTGAGGCGGCGGTGGAGCGTGCTGCCGCAGAGCGCTCGCCGGACCGGGGAGGGATCCTGAGCTTTCTCATGAACGAGAGGCACAGACTGTTTCCTGTGAGAAAGGAAAAATATGAGTTATAATAGAACAGAAAATGGAGAGGCGGGGCAGGGATATCAGCCGGAGCAGGCGGCGCGTCAGCTTGAGAAGATCGGCAGGGAGATCTTGGGCATCTGCCGGGATGAGCTTTATTTTTCCATGCGGTTCATGGACGTGGCTCTGAGCAGTTTTGTTTATCAGATGGATGTCGGGGTCAGCCCCTTCGGGACAGACGGTTATACGATTTATTTCCATCCCCGGCAGCTTGGCGGGCTGTACAGGGAGAACCGCATCCTTGCCAACAGGGGATACCTCCACATGGTCCTCCACTGTGTTTTCCGGCATATGATCAAGCGGGGAATGGATGACAGGTACTGGAATCTAAGCTGTGATATTGCGGCTGAGCATATCATCGACGGCTGTGACCTGCGGCCTGTGCGCTTTTCGCGGAGCCTGCTGCGCAGAGAGACCTACCGGAAGCTGGAGGCGTCAGGCCATGTGCTCAACGCGGAGCGGGTGTTCCGGGAGCTGACAGGATGGGACCTGACGGAGAAGGAACTGTCCATGCTGGAGGAAGAATTCTATGTGGACGATCACAGATACTGGGAGGATAAGGACCAGAAGCGCCCGCCGGATGAACAGCTGGAGAAAAAGTGGAGAGAGATTGACGAAAAGATGGAGACAGACCTGGAGACTTTTTCAAAGGAATCTTCCGAACAGAGCGGAGATTTCCTTGACGAGCTCAGGGTGGAGAACCGGGAACGTCATGATTACCGGGAGTTCTTGAGAAAGTTTTCTGTATTTCGGGAGGAACTCAAAGCGGACGAGGATACGTTTGACTATGGCTTTTATACTTATGGGCTGTCCATATATGGGAATATGCCGCTGATCGAGCCTCAGGAGACGCGGGAAGCGCGGAAGATCGAGGAATTTGCCATTGTGGTAGATACCTCCATGTCCTGTTCGGGCGAGCTTGTGCGGCGGTTCCTTGAGGAGACGTACAGCGTGCTCTCGGAGAATGAGAGCTTTTTCCGGAAAGTGAATATCCACATCATCCAGTGTGATGAAAAGGTGCATCAGGACGTGAAAGTTACGTCCCTGGAAGACCTGGAGGGGTATATGGAGCATTTTCGGTTATATGGAGAGGGCGGGACAGATTTCCGCCCGGCGTTTGAATATGTGGACAGTCTGATAGAGACAGGAGAATACACGAATCTGAAAGGGCTGATCTATTTTACCGACGGATATGGCATCTACCCGAATAAAATGCCGTCCTACAGGGCTGCGTTTGTGTTTCTGGAGGAGGACTACCGGGATGTGGATGTGCCGCCGTGGGCGGTCCGCCTGGTGATCGGAAGAGACAGTCTGGACGGAGCAGTACAGACAGGATAACAGGAGGAATACAATTTGGATATTAAGCGTGCAAAACAGGAGATCAAAGATGCGGTTGAGGCATATCTTTTAAAGGACGCCTTCGGGGAGTATGAGATACCGGCGATCCGGCAGCGCCCGGTGCTTCTCATGGGACCGCCGGGCGTCGGAAAGACACAGGTTATGGAGCAGATAGCGAAAGAGCTGAGGATCGGGCTGGTGGCATATACGATCACCCATCATACAAGGCAGAGCGCCGTGGGGCTGCCGTTTATTAAGGAGAAGGAATACGGCGGGGAGAAGTATTCCGTGACAGAATATACTATGAGCGAGATCATCGCGTCCGTGTATGAGAAGATGGAAAAGACCGGGATGCAGGAGGGGATCCTGTTTATTGATGAGATCAACTGTGTTTCCGAGACACTGGCGCCTGCCATGCTCCAGTTCCTTCAGGGAAAGACCTTCGGCACGCATAAAGTGCCGGACGGCTGGATCATCGTGGCCGCGGGCAATCCCCCGGAGTACAATAAGTCTGTCCGCGAGTTTGACGTGGTGACGCTGGACCGGCTCAAGAAGATTGGAGTGGAGGCGGACTTCCCGGTGTGGAAAGAGTATGCGTACCGTCAGGGAATCCATCCCGCTGTGATTTCCTATCTGGAACTGCGAAGGGAAAATTTTTACAGAATAGAGAATACAGTGGATGGGAAACTGTTTGCCACGGCAAGAGGATGGGAAGACCTGTCACAGCTCATCCAGGTGTACGAGAAGCTGGATAAGACGGCGGACAGGGATGTGGTGTACCAGTATATCCAGCACAGGATGATCGCCAAAGATTTTGCCAATTATCTGGAACTGTACTATAAGTACAGGACGGATTATAAAGTGGAGGATATATTAAACGGCAGGTGGGATACAAATGTCCTTCAGAAGATAGGCACAGCGCCTTTCGATGAACATCTGAGCATCGTCAGCCTGATGAGCGGCAGACTGGGTGAAATGTTCAGGGAGTGTCACCGTCAGGATGCATATGTGGCAAAGCTGTACGAATATCTTATTTATTATCGGGAGAATCAGTCCGTGATGATGCTGGATGATGTGCGGATGATGGCTGAAAAAGACCTGGCAGAGCAGAAGAAGGCGGAGGTCCTGACAAGAGAGCAGGAAAACACCCTGACCAGGGTGATCGATGCGCTTACCCGCTTCTCACTGGAACTGAAGGGAGAACTCTTCGCTGATGATGCAGCCTTTGTCCGTGTGAGAGAGCTGTTCGGGCGGGAAAAAGAGGAGCTTGACTCCCTGCAGGCCCATGCGTCCGAGACGCTGGAAAACGCGTTTCGGTTTATGGAGGACGCGTTCGGGGAGAGTCAGGAGATGGTGGCGTTCGTCACAGAACTCAACGCCAATTATTACAGCGTCTGGTTTATCCGGGAAAACGGATGCGACTTGTATTACAGATACAACAAGGGGCTCCTTTTCGATGAGAGGCACCAGGACGTGGTAAAGCAGATGGATGAAGCAGAAACAATGCTGAATGCGGGAATCAAATAAGCAGGACATAAGAAAAACGCCGGAGCAGAAAAATGAGAGAAAGAATGTGATTTCTGTCGAAAATATGCTATACTATTTATAATTGCGGCGGCAGAGTGGCGGAAGAGCGCCATGCTCCGGCGAAAACAGGGGGATGATCATTGCCGGCGCGGCAGAGGCCGGAAATATAAGAAAGGGAGGTCGTTTGTATGGATGTGAGGCAGAAAAGAAACGAAGCTCTGGGAAGGCGGGTCGTAAAGGCTCTGGAATCCAGAAATATGGAAGCGTATTACGCTGTGTCAAAGGAAGAGGCCGTAAAAAAAGCGCTGGAACTGATCCCGGAGGGGAGCAGCATTAATATGGGCGGGTCCATGTCTGTCCGTGAAGTGGGACTTTTGGATGCAGTCTGTTCCGGAAACTATAAGTTTTATGACAGGGACCAGGCGGCGACACCGGAAGAGAGACATGGGATCGCGCTTAAGGCATTTACCTGCGACTGGTTTCTGGGCAGCGTCAATGCCATGAGCGAAGACGGAGTGTTTGTGAATATAGACGGAAATGCCAACCGCGTTGCGGCATACGCTTTCGGGCCGAAAAATGTGCTTCTCATCGTAGGGATGAACAAGGTCGTGAAAACAGAAGAAGACGCAATGCACAGGGCGAGAAACGAGGCGGCGCCGATCAATACACAGCGGTTTGATATCAACCCGCCATGTGTGAAGAACGGAAGCTGCTTTGACTGTAAGAGTCCTGACTGTATCTGCTGTCAGATCATGGTCACAAGATTCAGCCGGATACCAAAAAGGTTCAAGATCATCCTTGTGGATGAGAATCTGGGGTTTTAACAGAGTATTAAGCGGATAAAGGAAAAGGTGCAAATGGACAGAGAAGAGATAAACAAAACAGAAAGTGGTACGAAGAAACAGCCGGTACATAGAAGACCCCGCCGGACAGATGGAAGCGCCTCCCGAAAGACAGAGGGGGATGCAGTCCGCAGACGAAAGAGCGCGGCGGGAAGGAAAAGTTCCAGTGCGGCGGAGGAACTGCGCAAAAACGATGAAAGGAAAGCGGAGCAGACGGAGAGACCGAAGCAGATGGAGAAACCTGAGCAGATGCGTAAACGCAGAAGTTCCGGCCGGCAGGGAGAACGGATGAGCGCTAAGAAGAGGCAGCAGAAACGGACCAGGTTCAATATCGTATCAAGTGTGATCCTGGTGGCTGCGGTCTGCGTGTTTATATTTTCCCTGTATCAGCTTGTGATGATGCTGATACCATATTATTCTGGAAGCAAGATCTACGATGAGATCAAGGATATCGCCATCACGGCGGATGAGGACGGAAGCGGGTTCAAGGTCGATTTTGACGCGCTGATGAGGGAAAATTCAGATACCGTGGCGTGGATCCGTTTTGATGAACCGTCGATCATCAGCTACCCGGTTGTCAAGAGCGCTGACAATGTTGAGTATCTGACCAGGACTTTTACAGCAAATGACAACAAACTGGGTGCGATCTTCATGGATATGAGAAACAGTTCGGACTTTTCTGACAGAAATACATTTATCTACGGACATCACCTGAATGTGGGCGGTGAGATGTTTTCCGAACTTCTCAAGTATGAGAGCGAGTCGTTCTGCAGAGAGAATCCGAATTTCTATATCTATACACCGGATGGAAAGGTCAGGACATACACAATATTTTCTGCCGGGGTAGTGAAAGATACTGCGGACAATTATAAGATAGAGTATGCCTCGGACGCGGAGTACGAGGAATATCTCAGGATCTGTCAGGAATCATCCAATTACACGGTAGACGTGGAGCTGAATGCCCAGTCGCAGATCGTGAGCCTGTCCACCTGCACCAATATCAGGGATGACGAGAGATTTCTTGTGCAGGGCGTGCTCACCGCGACAGATTAAGCGGTCCGGGGAATGAGCCCCTCAGCACAAACTGCATGGCAGAGGCTTCCACTGCAGGGAGGCGTTCAGGAAAGGAGCAGAGGGAATGGCAGACAGATTTGATGTAGGAGACATCATCACGATGAAGAAACCGCATCCATGCGGCAGCAAAGAGTGGGAGGTCCTGCGGGTGGGCGCAGACTTCCGCCTGAAATGTACAGGCTGCGGACATCAGATCATGGTCCCCCGCCGTCTGGTTGAAAAAAATACAAGAAATATAGTAAAAAAAGCTTGAAACAAGCTCCTTTTTATGGTATCATGAGTAACCGTGACATACTGTCGGATCCTATTTCGGCAAGTATCATAATTCCTTGCTCCCGGGATAAATCCGGGGGCCAGAGACCATAAGGAGGTGCGAGAACATGAATAAGTATGAGTTAGCTGTTGTTGTGAGCGCAAAACTCGAAGACGAAGCAAGAGCAGACGTAGTCGAGAAAGTGAAAGCACTGATCACACGTTTCGGCGGCAACGTGACAGACGTGGATGAGTGGGGCAAGAGAAGATTCGCTTACGAGATCCAGAAGATGACAGAAGGATATTACTACTTCGTACACTTCGAGGCTGAGCCTACAGTTCCGGGTGAAGTGGAACAGCGTATCCGCATTATGGACAACGTGCTCAGATATTTATGCGTGAAACAGGAAGCATAAGCGGAAAGAGGTATATATGAATAAAGCAGTTTTAGTAGGACGGTTGACAAGAGATCCTGAAGTCAGATATTCACAGGGAGAGAATGCAACGGCAGTCGCGAGATATACAGTTGCCGTTGACCGCAGGTTTAAGAGGGACGGAGAGCCGACGGCAGACTTTATTCCGTGTGTCGTGTTCGGGCGTTCCGCTGAGTTTGCGGAGAAGTATTTCCGACAGGGAATGCGGGTTTCTATTTCCGGCCGTATACAGACCGGAAGCTACACGAACAAAGACGGCATGAAAGTGTACACCACGGAAGTGGTCGTGGAGGAGCAGGAATTCGCAGAGAGCAGGGCTGAGAGTGAGGCGAGCAGATCCTCTTACCAGCAGCCGGCTCCGGCGCCGGCACCGAGTGCGCCGGCGGGCGACGGATTTATGAATATCCCTGATGGCATTGATGAGGAATTACCGTTCAACTAAGGAAAGGAGATAACCATCATGGCTTACGAAAAGGGAAGCAGACCAGAAGGCGGCTTCAAGAGAAGAGGCCCGGCACGCAGAAGAAAAAAAGTGTGCGTATTCTGTGGTAAAGAGAATAACGAGATCGATTACAAGGACGTTGCAAAGCTGAAGAAATATGTATCTGAGAGAGGAAAGATTCTCCCGAGAAGGATCACAGGAAACTGTGCGAAGCATCAGAGAGCTCTTACAGTAGCGATCAAGAGAGCAAGACATATTTCTCTTATGCCGTACGTTCAGGACTAATTGAGAGATATAAGGGAGCAGTCAGTTAAAACAGATTAACTGACTGCTCCTTTTTACGTTTGCGATATCTGTGCTTCTGGAAAGAAGCGGGACAAGGGGATGCATTATTTTATAACTGCTGATGCGATTTTTTGGAAAAATCATAAAGAGTTTATTGACATATGTTCACAACTTGGTATACTTGTAATTAGGAGCGCATTCATCCTGGGACGAAATGTCCTGTTACGCGCGGAAAGAGAGGGCGCTCATATGCCGAGACCACAGAAAAAGCGCTGCATCTGTTCCCTGCCCCGGGGCGGAGGGTTTGTCCCGAAGGGGTGCGAGGTGTCAGGCAGCATCAATCTTACATATGACGAATACGAGGTGATCCGCCTGCTTGACCTGATGCAGATGACCCAGGAACAGTGCGCGCTCAGGATGGGGATTTCCCGTCCGACGGTGACAAGGATCTATGACGAGGCGCGCCGGAAGATGGCGGATATGCTCGTCAATGTCAGGGAGCTTACGATCAGCGGCGGGGACGTCTATGTCTGCCCGGCCATGCGACCGGAGTGTGAGGGCGAGGAGCACTGCTGTCATAAGAATCCGGGGCTGGAGAGAGGCTGGCTGAAAGCTCACAGTGATGATCATTAAGAGAAAGGAAACGTAAATCATGAAGGTACTTATTATCGGCGGTGTCGCGGCTGGGACGAAGACTGCGGCGAAATTAAAAAGAGAAGACAGGAGCATTGAGGTGACAGTCATTACTAAGGATCAGGATATTTCCTACGCGGGATGCGGACTACCCTATTATGTAGGCGGATTTATCGAGAGCAGGGAAGAGCTGATCGTAAATACCCCGCAGAAATATTCCGGGCTGACCGGAGTGGAGGTCCGCACTGGAAAGGAGGCTGTTGCGCTGGATGCGGCGAAGAAAGAGGTGACGTTAAAGGACGTGCGGACCGGGAACACAGAAACCTGGCCCTATGACAAGCTGGTGATCGCCACAGGCGCTTCTGCCGCAGAGCTGCCCATTGAGGGGAAAGACCTTCCGGGAGTGTTCAGGATGAGGACGCCGGATGATGCAGAGGACATGCGTACATATGCGGAAATAAATCATGTGAAAAAGGCAGTGGTGATCGGAGCAGGGTTCATCGGCCTGGAAGCGGCAGAAAATCTCCATGCCAGGGGAATCCAGGTGACGGTGATCGATTTTGCCCCGCAGGTGCTGCCGAACATCCTTGACCCTGAGATGGCAGACTATGTAAAAAATCATCTTTTAAATGCAGGCATCCGCGTGATTACAGGGACCAGCGCAAAGCAGATCCAAGGGACGGACAAGGTGACAGGGGTTGAGACGTCAGAAGGAACGCTCTCCTGTGAGATGCTGATCATGGCGGCGGGAATCCGCCCAAATACTGCATTTCTTGAGGGTACAGGAATCGAGATGTTCAAGGGGACGATCCTGGTGGACAGTCAGATGAAGACAAGCCTTGATGATGTCTATGCAGCGGGCGACTGCGCGATGGTGACGAACCGCATTACCGGGAAACGACAGTGGTCACCCATGGGATCTTCTGCAAATCTGGAGGGACGGACTCTGGCACAGGTGCTTGCCGGTGCTCAGAAGACCTACCCTGGCGTCCTCGGCACAGGTGTTGTAAAGCTTCCGGGGCTCAACGCAGGACGCACCGGATTGACTGAGGCACAGGCAAGAGAAGCTGGATACGATGTTGAGACTGTGCTTGTGCCCACAGATGACAAGGCGCACTATTATCCGGACGCATCCTTCTTGATCACGAAGCTGATCGCAGACTGGAAGACCAGAAAACTTTTAGGAGTGCAGGTATTAGGACCGGGCGAGGTAGACAAGATGGTGGATATCGCTGTCATGGGCATCAATATGGGAGCGGTCCTGGAAGATTTTGAGAACGCGGACTTTGCCTATGCGCCGCCATTTTCCACGGCTATCCATCCGTTCGTGCAGGCGGTTTATGTGCTGATAAACAAGCTGGACGGAACACTGGTCAGCATGACGCCGGCAGAGTATGCGGCGGGCAAGGCGGAAGGGTACCGTGTAGTGGATGTACTGCCGGAGCCGGAGATCAAGGGGGCGTTCTTCGTGGATCTGGCAAAGGTAAACGGAGAGATCGAAGGGCTGGATAAGAAGGAAAAAATCCTCATTGTCTGCGCGAGAGGAAAGAGGGCGTACTTCCTTCAGAACAGGATGCGTTACTATGGGTATGAAAATACCGTTGTCCTTGAAGGAGCCACGTTCTTTAATGATGTGAAAGTGAAAAATACAGAAGCTGCTGTATGACGATATGTGATCTGTGGGCGGCGCTCTATGGAGGTGAATCCGGGAGCGCCGCCTGCTTTTTTCAGTGGAATAAAAACAAAAAAGGTGTTATAATAAGACAGCATAGCAAAAAAACAGAAAAATTTTTATAAGTTCTGCATTGTGCATATCCGCCGGGATCCGGCGGATGTGGATGAGGTGAAACCAATATGAAAAAGAAAAAAGGAATGCGTTTAAAGGGTCAGCTCAGGATGTACATGAACTGGCCGCTCATTATGACGGTCCTGCTTGTTGCCATGAATATCTGGCTCTATATGATCGACAAAAAAGCAGGGTTTATAATGTCTGTATTTATCCTGGTATATCTGGCCATCGCGGGGGGACTGTATTTTTATAACCGTTCTCTGATCTTGGCTGATCTGATCCAGTTTTC
Source organism: Candidatus Mediterraneibacter intestinipullorum (assembly GCA_019118665.1). Classification (GTDB taxonomy): domain Bacteria; phylum Bacillota; class Clostridia; order Lachnospirales; family Lachnospiraceae; genus Mediterraneibacter; species Mediterraneibacter intestinipullorum. The sequence goes on along the minus strand of DWYM01000015.1, from coordinate 5,186 downwards.
GGCACAGTATAAGGGGATCGAGCACACCCTGCTGAAAGAGCTTGCGGTGCCCTATGCGATCACGCTGGAAGATGGACACATCCTATGGGGGAATGATGCTTTCGCGGCGCTGACAGCCGGTCTGAGGAAGGAAAAGTATCTGAACAGGATGATCCCGGAGCTGCATCCGGGAGTGTTCCCTAAGAAGGATCTGGAGCGCTCTGAGCTGGAAGTGACTTATAAGGACAGGGATTATCTGGTGGAAATGCGCCGTGTGTCCCTGCAGGGCTTCAGCCAGAAAGAAGAGCTCCTGCAGATCCCGCAGGATGAAGAGTTCTTCGTGGCAGTGTCCATGCAGGATGTGACGGAGCTGAATGCATACATCCGCGAAAACGAAGACCAGCGGATGATCGCAGGGCTCATCTACATTGATAATTATGACGAGGTCATGGAAAGCGTTGAGGAGGTCCGCCAGTCTCTTCTTGTGGCCCTTATCGACAGAAAGATCAACAAATATATCGGTGATGTGGACGGCATTGTCAAGAAGATGGAGAAGGACAAATATTTTATCGTCCTTAAGAAAGAGAGCTACAAAAAGATCGCGGAAGATAAGTTTTCGCTCCTGGAAGAGGTCAAGCAGGTCAATATCGGAAATGCCCGTTCTGCTACGTTAAGTATCGGTCTGGGGCTGAATACCGTCACCTACGCCCTGAGCTATCAGTATGCCCGCGTGGCCATTGACCTTGCCCTTGCCAGAGGAGGAGACCAGGCGGTCATCAAGGACTGTAACGGCATTACTTACTTTGGCGGAAAGAAGGAGCAGACTGCCAAGAATACCCGGGTGAAAGCCCGCGTCAAGGCGGAGGCGCTGCGTGAGTTTATCGCTACAAAGGATCAGGTCATGATCATGGGACATAAGATCGCGGATCCCGATGCTTTCGGCGCCTCTATGGGAATTTACAGGGCGGCTGTAAGCCTGGAGAAAAAGGCGCACATCATTATCAATACCGTGACGGAGTCTGTGCGCCCTCTGTATGATGAGATCGCGGAGAGCCCGGCCTATGAGGACGATATTTTCCTGACGTCAGACCAGGCGCTGGATTATATTACGGACAATACGATGGTCGTCGTGGTAGACACGAACAAACCGCAGATGACGGAGTGTCCGGAACTGCTGAAACGTTCCCGCATGATCGCGGTGCTGGATCATCACCGGCAGAGCAGCAATGTGATCGAGAACGCAGTGCTCTCTTATGTGGAGCCATATTCCTCATCCACCTGCGAAATGGTGGCGGAGGTGCTCCAGTATATTGCGGATGATATCAAGATCCCATCTGTGGAGGCGGATTGCCTGTATGCGGGGATTATGATCGATACGAGAAACTTCATGAACCGCACAGGAGTGCGTACTTTTGAGGCGGCTGCATTTCTGAGGAGATGCGGCGCGGATATCACGCGCGTGCGCAAGATGTTCCGGGATGATATGGCGTCTTACCGGGCCAAGGCGGAGGCGATGAGAAAGGCGGAAGTGTACCGGAAAGAATACGCCATCGCAGAGTGTCCCGGTGACATAGACAGTCCTACCGTGCTGGCGGCGCAGGCGGCCAATGAGCTGCTGGACATCAGCGGTATCAAGGCGTCTTTTGTATTGACCGTCTACGAGGGCAAGATTTACTTAAGCGCCCGGTCCATCGATGAAGTCAATGTGCAGATCATTGCCGAGAAGCTGGGCGGCGGCGGACATATCAATTCCGCAGGGGCGCAGTTCGACCATACCAACATACAGGAAGCGATCAGCGTGCTGAAAGAAACGATAGATGAAATGATCGAGGAAGGAGATATCTAGATATGAAGGTTATTTTATTGCAGGATGTAAAGTCCCTCGGAAAGAAGGGGGAGATCGTAAATGTAAATGACGGATATGCGAGGAATTTTATCCTGCCGAAAAAGTTCGGCGTGGAGGCGACAGGGAAGAATCTCAATGACCTGAAGCTTCAGAAAAACAATGAGAAGAAAGTGGCACAGGAGAACCTGGAGGCGGCAAAGAAGCTTGCGGCTGAGCTGGCGGAGGGGCAGGCAGTGCTCGCCATCAAAGTGGGAGAGGGCGGAAGAGCGTTTGGTTCCGTATCCAGCAAAGAAATTGCGGCTGCGGTGAAGGAGCAGATGAACCTTGACGTGGATAAGAAAAAGATCCAGCTCAAAGAGGCGATCAAGTCACTTGGGACGCACATCGTGTCTGTCAAACTCCATCCGGAGGTGATGGCAGAATTGAAAGTGGTCGTAAAGGAAGAAGCATAAAAGAGAAGACTCATAAGGAGATATTCTTTATGGATAATATAGAAGCGGCAATGAAGCGGATACCGCCCCACAGCATTGAGGCAGAGCAGGCAGTGCTGGGGGCGATGCTCATGAATAAGGACGCTGTCATGGTGGCGTCAGAGATGCTCTCAGGCGAGGACTTCTACCAGACAGCGTACGGAATCCTGTTCGATGCTGTAGTGGAGCTCTTCAAAGCAGGGCGGCCGGTGGATCTGATCACACTGCAGGAGCATCTGAAGGAAAAGGACGTGCCGCCGGAGATCAGCAGCATGGAATATGCAAGAGAGCTTCTCGCCGGCACTCAGACTTCGGCGAATATCAAATATTATGCAGAGATCGTAAAGGACAAGGCGATCCTGCGGAGACTCATTAAGATCAACGAGGAGACCGCCAATACCTGTTATCTTGAAAACCGTCCTCTGGAGGAGATCTTGGAGCAGACGGAAAAGCAGGTGTTTGAGCTTGTAGAGCATGGGAATTCCCAGGAATATGTCCCCATCAGGCAGGTTGTGCTCAACGCCCTGGATGTGATCGAGAGAGCGTCAAAGACAAAGGGATCGGTAACAGGCATCCCAACCGGGTTTATGGACCTGGATTACAAGCTTTCCGGGCTGCAGCGCTCCGACCTGGTGCTGATCGCGGCGCGTCCTTCAATGGGAAAGACGGCGTTCGTCCTCAATATCGCGCAGCATGTTGCATTCCGCCAGAATCTGGCGGTGGCGATCTTCAGTCTTGAGATGTCAAAGGAACAGCTCGTGAACCGTCTCTTTTCCCTGGAGTCCCATGTGGATGCCCAGGTATTAAGGACAGGTACTTTGACGGACACAGACTGGGAGAAGCTGATCGAGGGCGCGGGGACGATCGGGAACTCCAGGATGATCATTGACGACACCTCAGGAATTTCCATCTCTGAGATGCGGTCCAAGTGCAGAAAATATAAACTGGAGCAGGGGCTTGACCTGATCATTATCGACTACCTGCAGCTCATGAGCGGAAGCGGGGGCAGAAAGAATGAGAGCCGTCAGCAGGAGATTTCAGAGATTTCCCGCTCGCTGAAAGGGCTTGCGCGCGAACTGAACGTTCCGGTCATCGCCCTGTCCCAGCTCAGCCGCGCGGTGGAACAGAGGACGGACAAGCGCCCCATGCTTTCGGACCTCCGTGAGTCCGGCGCCATCGAGCAGGACGCGGACGTGTGTATGTTTATATACAGGGATGATTACTATAATCCTGATACGGAAGATAAGAACATTGCGGAGATCATCATCGCAAAGCAGAGAAACGGTCCGATCGGGACCGTGCGGCTTGCGTGGATGCCGCAGTACACACGCTTTGGGAATGAACTGCGGCAGCAGTAGAGGCGTTTATGTAAATATCTTTCTCAGTCTCATGATAGCGCCGCCTTTGGCAGATTCTTTGCGTGATGCCTGCTGCTGGCGGATCAGGGAGTCCAGTCTGCGGAAATGTTCTTCCTGCTGGCGCTGCTTAGCCTGAAGGAGAAAATCCATTTCGTGCATGACATCAGTGGTCACCGTGCTGCTGATGTCTTTTTTTAATACGGTATTGTTCTCACTGAGCGCTTCCCGGAAAACATCCCCCACCAACGCGCGCACCTGCTCTACGCTTTTCAGCGGGATCATGACATCGCCGGATTCGGTCGCGGTCCGGGCGGAAGGAACAGAAACCGCAGCCTGAGATTTGTCCGTATCCGGTGTCTGTCCGGATGCCTTTCTGTCCTCAGTCACAGCGCTTACGGCGCCGGATGCCGGCTTATGGGCTGCATTTTCATGTTTCTCAGAGGAACTGCCGGCTGACTTCACCTTCAGACGTGTCTCTTTCAATTCCGGGATAAGCGGTTTTAATTCACGCAGCAGCATCCCTTCATCTTTTAGTTTTTTGATACAGCGGAAGAGCTGGATGTCGTCATTGGTATAATATCGATGGCCCATCTCCGTGCGACCGATCGTCAGGCCAAGTTCTTCCTCCCAGTATCTTAAGACATGGGATTCAACGTCTACCTGTTTGGCGGCCTCGGAAATCATGAATCTGACCTCGCCCATTAATATTTATACCTCCTTATTCTGATCGGCTGATCTTTGTGCGGGACCTGTTACAGTTGAGCCGCATCAGGGCTGTCCCGACTTTATAGACATTATATCACAGAGAGAATGGAGTGAAGGAAACAATCGTTCGTGAAGTTACGACAATTTCGACTTGGGACACGCGTTTTCTGTCAGAAAGAAGCAAAAAGGACCGGATGCTTTACAGCTCCAGATCCCATCTTTCCTCTACGACGCCATCGCCCCATTCGGACTTATCCCGGCTCCACACTTTATAAAATCCGTGTGTCTCATACACATGCCTTGCCACTACCTGGGTGGTGATGGTCAGGAGAAATACCCTTTTATAGCCTTTTTTACGGCAGAAATCAATCGCCAGGTCAATGAGCCGGTTGCCATACCCGCGTCTCCGCATCTCCGGTTCCAGCATGAAAAAGCGAATCTGCGCGGTATCCCGGTCTGCTTTGGCGACGGTGATACTGCCGGCGGGAACACTGTTGCACTCCAGGATATTCGCTGTACACCGTTCCGCCTTGCTGATCTCCAGCAGGACATCCTTTTCCGTCAGGGAATAGCCTGCGTCAAGGATGGCGCTGTCGGTCCGTTTGCACAGATACAGATAGACTTTGTTAAATCCCTGTACATCTGCGATCTGATCTGAAGAAAACATGTTGTTGTTCCATTCCTTTCCTGCACCTGTATTTTTTGTATAAATATCAGTATTTCTTATATATCTTTTCTGCATCTTTTTCGTATCTTTTCTGTCCCCCGTGTCATATCCGTCTATGGATTCTTTTCATTCCAAAGGGTGAATCCGAGTATCAGTACGCC
>DWYM01000014.1 GCA_019118665.1 Candidatus Mediterraneibacter intestinipullorum | reverse complement strand
CCGCCCGCTCTCTTCCTTATCCTCTCTCCCATCGGTAAGGTTTCCTCTTCTATTATACACTGTTTCTTCATCTGTTTGTGAAACAATGTCATCCGCCAGTCTCTCTCCGATGACTGCCTCCGCTGCCTTCCGTCCATCCCGCATTCCTTCCACAACAGTCGCGGGACCTTCGAGTCCGTCACCCACAACATAGACGCCGGCAAGACTGGTCTCGCATGTATCCTCGCTGACAAGGGCGCGCCCCCTGTCATTTACACGGATACCGTTCGCCTCGTAAAATCCGGTGGGGACTTTCTCGCCCACTGCCGCTATGACGATATCTGCCGGGATTTCTTTTTCTTCTTCTGTCTCAACAACTCCTCTTCTTCCGGACGCGTCATAATCGCCCAGCTTCATCACTTTACAGAGGAGTTTTCCGGTCTCCAGCGTCACTGGCGAGAGCAACTCCATAAATTCCACGCCGTCCTCCACAGCCATTTCCAGCTCTTCCTCATCCGCCGGCATGTATCTCTTTGTCCTTCTGTATACAAGGTAAACGTGTTCCACGCCTTTCGTGCGCTTTGCCGCTCTTGCGGTATCCATCGCTGTGTTTCCTCCGCCAATGACTACGACGTTCTTCCCTATATCCAGGTTTCCGTCCTGCGTCTTAAAATCAGCCAGAAATTCAAGGGCATTGACCGCATCGCCTTTTTCCAGCTTCAGCCTTCCAGGCTCATAAGCTCCCACAGCAAGGATGACGGCCGTGTATCCGGCGTTCTTGAGCATAGTGATATCCGTGATCTCTGAGTTCAGGCAAATGTTTACGCCCAGTTTCTCGAGGAGCGCGGCATCTTTGTCAATGGCGCTTCCAGGGATCCGGAAGCCCGGGATCACATGGCGCACAACTCCGCCCAGGGCGCCGCTCTTCTCAAACAGCGTCACGTCCATCCCTGCTCTTCTCAGGAAATAAGCCGCCGCCATTCCTGCCGGGCCGCCGCCCACCACCGCCGCTTTTCCGGGTCTTGATACCGCCGGAGCCGTGATCTTCCCGAACAGGGCGTCATATCCGTTTTCTGCCGCGATCTTTTTCATCTCCCGGATATATACAGGATCCTCGTAGAAATTTCGGGTGCATTTTCCCATGCACGGATGTGCGCAGATCGTTCCGGTGATAAAGGGAAGCGGGTTCTTCTCCGTGATCACCTTCAGCGCCTCTTCGTATTTCTCCTCCTTCACTAGCTGCAGGTACGCCGGGATATCCTGATGGATGGGGCATCCCTCTTTGCAGGGAGCGGTAAAGCAGTCCAGGAGCGGGACCTGTTTCTTCATCTTTCTGGACGGCAGCGGTTTCACTGCCTTCACATGATAAGGGCTCACCTTTGCGTCTTCTGCCAGCCTGGCTGTCATCTCCGCGCTGACGCCTGTAAACACATCGTTCTCTTTCTCCAGGAGAGCCGCCATCTGCGCCGTCCTGTCGTACCCGCCAGGTTTGAGCAGTGTAGTGGCAACTGTGACCGGCCAGATCCCGGCGTCCACAATGCCCCTGATATTATGGAAATCCGCACCGCCTGAATAGGAGATCCTCAGTTTTCCGTCAAATTCCTCCGCCAGCTTCGCTGCAAGGGAAATGGACAGGGGATACAGGGACTTCCCTGACATATACATTTCCTCGCTGGGGAGCTCGTTCTGCTTCACATCCACAGGGAAGGTATTCGTGATCTTTACGCCGAACTCCAGATTTCTCTCCTGACAGACTTTCATCAGCCGGTTCAGCATGGGGACAGCATCCTCCCACTGGAGGTCATCCTTAAAGTGGAAATCCCCGAACGCCACATAGTCATATCCCATGTCGTCCATTGTCTTTCTCGCGAACTCATATCCTAAAAGAGTCGGATTGCACTTGATAAACGTGTGGAATCCTTTCTCCGTGATCAGGTACATGGCGATACGCTCGATCTCCTGAGGCGGACAGCCGTGGAGTGTGGAAATGGTCACGGAGTTGCATATATCCCCTGAAATATTTTCAATATCTTCTTTCGTCACATGCTCAAACAGATCCGCATGCTCTAAAAGATATGTCCTGCAAGATCTGAATACATCAGAATCCTGGGCGTGCTTCATGGTATTTAAGAAAGTATCGATCTTCTCTGACTGGATCCCCGCCAGATCATAGCCCACGCTGATATTGAACTGAAAGCCGTCCATGCTTCCAAGACCAAATTCTTTTGCGGCCACTTTGCAGAGAAACCATGCTTTAATATATTCTCCCATCGCCTCCGGCACATACAGCTCGGTGGACCACTCGCAGTTATAACACTCGTCGTCCGCCTTGATACACGGCTTGTTCACGCACGCGGACAGCTCCGCGCCATCCATGATCTGAACAGTCTTAAGCTCGAAGAAACGGCTGCCTGTATAATATGCCGCCGCGATATTCTGCGCCAGCTGGGTGTGCGGTCCTGCCGCCGGACCAACCGGCGTCTCCAGCATCCGCCCGAAAATGGTCCTGGCGTATTTCTCATCCGCCTGATACGGATGGCGCGCGCCAAAGACGGTCCCATACTTTTTATGTTCTGTTACTGTCCAGTCAAGGAGCTGGGCAAATGACATGGGTCTCATAATATCACTCATGATCTTCTCCTCCTATTCCAGAGTCAGATTTTATGCGGCCGCGTCCGGTTTGTCTTTCGGCAGGATCAGGTTCAGGAGCACGGCGAATATCGTTGCCAGCACCACCGGCGAGGACGCAAATGTGTTGTTGATGATGGACTGAAAACTCTCCAGGCTCATGCTCATGTTCAGGGCGCCGTGGATGCTCTGGGTCATCTGGTCCAGGCAGCCGCTGTTTAAGGACACGCCCATGCCGATGGCGATAGAAAGCCCTGCCACTGTGGTGTTGCGGTAGGTCAGTTTTTCTGTCACAAGGAGCTTGATGCCTGTCATCGCGATGGATGCAAACACGGAGGCCACCGCGCCGCCCAGCACACACTGCGGGATCGTCCGCAGCAGCGCTGAAAACTTCGGGATCAGCCCGGCCACCAGGAGGATCACTGCCGCCGCGGCAAATACCCTTCTTGCCACAACCTTTGTAGAACCAACGATACCTACATTCTGGCTGTATGTCGCCGTGGGCGGGCATCCGAACAGAGCCCCCACCATATTGCTGGCGCCGTATCCGATGATGCCTCCGTTTAGCTCATTGTCCGTGGGGAGACGGTCCATGCCTCCTGTGGTCGTGGCGGAGAAGTCTCCCATCGCCTGGATGGAGTTCACCAGGAACAAGATCGCGAGGGGCAGGATTGCCGAAATATCAAACTTCATCCCAAATGCCAGGGGCATCGGCACCTGGAACCATCCCGCAGTGGAAAGAGCGGAAAAATCTACCATTCCAAAGCAGAGCGCCACAGCGTAGCCGCAAAGAAGTCCGATCAGGATGGACGCCAGTTTAAACAGCCCTTTTCCATAGTGATTCAGGAGGACGACAATGGCAAGCGTGATGAACGCCACCAGCCAGTTCTGCCAGGAACCATATACAAGGGCTTCTGTCTTGCCCTGCTGCTCAACAACCAGTTCATATGTATTGGAAGAATTTCCCGCCATATAGTTGACCGCAGTGCTGTAAAGAGAAAGTCCGATGGCCAGGATCACAGTCCCGATCACGAGCGGGGGGAAGACTCTCCGGATCTGACGGATAAACACGCCTACAAGGATGGCCACAATGCCGCCCACGATCATAGCGCCGAAAATGGTATCTACATCCTTTGCCTGGGCGGCGATGGCCGTCATGGTCGGCACATACGCGAAGCTGACGCCGATGATGACCGGAAGCCCGCTCCCCAGTCTGATCTTCTGCGCGTATAGCTGCAAAAGCGTGGAGAGAGCCGCGAATACAAGAGATACCTGGATGAGCAGTCCCATGTCAACATTCCCGCCCGCATTGTTGGCGGAATTAGCCACCAGGATCGCCGGGGTCACACACCCGACTACCGCTGCAAGCACATGCTGCGCGGCCAGGGGAAACACCTGTCCCATGGACGGTTTCCCATCCCACTTAAATAACTCTGAATTATCCTTCTTTAATTTTGTATCACTCATTTTTATTCACCCATTATTGCCCCCGGCAGATACAGTGCCGGGCCCTTCCTTATTTCTTCTATTTTTTTCTCTGTTTTCGCATGCCTCGTCATCCGTTGATGCGGGAGGCCAGTTCCGCCGCCGCCTGCCTGCAGTCTGCCATGACTTTTTCCTCGTCGATCCGGGTCAGTCTCCTGTCCTTCATCAATACCTTTCCGTTGGCAACAGTCGTCACAACGTCATGCCCGGTCACTCCGAATACAAGATGTCCGTTGATATTGTTCTCATCCATCGGCGTCAGGGGATCGTAAGCCACGATGATGACGTCGCCTGCCGCGCCTTCTCTGAGCACGCCCAGCTCCGGCTCAAAATACCGGCCCGCGATCTTCGCGTTATTTTCAAACAGCATCCGCGGAACTTCCGTCCAGGCTGCGTTGGGGTCGCACAGATGATGCTTGTGCAGCACGTTCGCCACTTTGAAGGACTCCATCATATCATGGGTATATCCGTCTGTTCCCAGTCCTGTCAGGATCCCTCTGCGCACCAGCTCCATGGTGGGCGGGCACCCGCATGCATTTCCCATGTTGGACTCCGGATTATGTACGACCATGGTGTCTGTCTCTTTGAGCAGGTCCATCTCATGGGGATTGATGTAAATGCAGTGTCCCAGCAGGGTCTTCCCGCCCAGGATACCGTGATCCATCAATCGATCCACGATGCGTTTTCCGTAATGCTTCAGGCAGTGGTGAAGATCCTCGATCCCCTCTGCCACATGGATGTGGTATCCCACCTCCTCCGGCTTGTTCTCCGCCGCCAGGGCAAACGTCTCATCCGAGATGGTAAACTGAGCGTGCATGCCCATCATGCCCGCAATCATACCACTGTCGTCTTTGAGGGCATGCCGGATAAACTCCGCATTCTCCATCACAGACGCCCTGGTCTTGTCCATGCCGTCCCGGTCGGACACCTCATAGCACAGGCAGGAGCGCACCCCCGCCTCCTTTGCGGCCCTTTCGATTTCAAAAAGAGAGCCTCCGATGGAGCCGAAACTTGCATGATGATCGAAGACCGTGGTCACGCCGTTTTTGATACAGTCCACATAAGTCGCCATGGCGCTTAAGTATGTATCGCGGAGCGTGAGATTCCGGTCAATGGTCCACCACATTCCGTCCAGGATATCAAGGAACCCCTTCGGATCGTAGCCCTTTATGGAAAGCCCCCTTGCAAAGGAACTGTAAATATGCTCATGTACATTGATAAACGCAGGCATGATAAGTCCGCCTTTCGCGTCGATATACTCTGCGTCAGGAAATGCCGGCCGGATATCCTGTGTTCTTCCGACCCTGCATATCTTAGCGTCCTCGATGGCCACCGCGCCGTCTTCAATAAACGGACAAAGCGCATCTCTTGTGATCACTCTTCCATTACCTAAAACCAGCATCACTCTTTCTTCTCCTTTATATTCAGTTTCACACACACTCTTTTTTTGCACACCCCACTCAGTTTCTGTGCATTTCGCATAAAATATATTTTGTTTCTTATAGAATACCATCAAATATACATAAATGCAATACAAATTCAAATTATTTTTTAGGTTACCTAAAAATTTTTTAGAAAAACTATTGACTCTCATTTTTTTTATGCTATGATGGGTTTAGAAACACACATCAAAAACACATTTCCCCGCTGGTTCACGCATTGAAAAGGCAGGTGAAAAAATGGTCCAGAAACTCGAATTTTTAAAGCAGCTCGCACATGGGCTCACAGCTCAGTTCGGCAGTTCCTGCGAAGTGGTCATCCATGATCTGACAAAGAAAAACCTGGATAAATCTATCGTCTATATTGAAAACGGTCATGTGTCCAACCGGCATGCCGGGGACGGTCCGTCCGGGATCGTGCTGGAAACACTCAGCTCGGACCCCGGAAAGCTCAAAGACCGGCTGGCATATCTCACCAGAACGGAAGATGGACGGATCTTAAAATCCAGCACTCTTTACATCCGGGATGAAAACGGAAAGGTCGTCTACATCTTTTCCATCAATTACGACATCACCACGCTGCTTGCCGTTGAGAACGCGGTCCACAGCCTGGTACAGACAGAACCTGAAGGAAGTTCTGAAGGGGGAGCTGCTGGTATGCCGCAGACGATCACACATAATGTGACCGAACTTCTCGACCTTCTCATCGAGCAGGCGATCGCAAAGGTGGGAAAACCGGTTGCGCTTATGAACAAGGACGACAAGACAGCCGTCGTACAGTACCTGAACAACGCCGGGGCGTTCCTCATCACAAAATCCGGTGATAAAGTATCATCCCTGCTTGGCATATCAAAATTCACATTATACAGCTACATGGACAAAGGATGAACATGCGCCGTAATCGGCAGGATACGCCGCGTAAGCGCGCTTACAGACGGCGGATCATGGCGATTGCGACATATGGCGGATTCGAGCTGGCGCATGTTCAGGCACATGTACATATGCAGAAAAGCCAGCGCGAGAGCTGGTGAAAACATAACAAAGCGATCATTTTAAGGAGGTTCCGCAATGGAAACAATCAAATGGGCAGTCAACAAAATGCCGAAAACCGCAGATTCCAATCTTCCCATCATGGGGCTTGATGAGGTCACGAAAGCCCGCTCCTTCCACGAGAGCTTTCCCCAGTACAGCATTACTCCCCTGGCAAAGCTGGACCATATGGCGGCCCGGCTGGGACTGAAAGAAGTCTATGTTAAGGATGAGTCCTACCGATTCGGGCTGAATGCCTTCAAAGTGCTGGGCGGTTCTTTCGCCATGGCGCGTTACATAGCAAAGCAGACCGGAAGAGACGTATCGGAGCTTCCATACAATGTGCTTACTTCGGAAGAGCTTCGAAAGGAATTCGGCCAGGCAACGTTTTTCACAGCCACGGACGGCAATCATGGCCGGGGTGTGGCATGGGCCGCAAATAAACTGGGACAGAAGGCAGTGATCCTCATGCCGAAGGGCACGACGCAGACAAGGCTGGACAATATCCTGGCAGAAGGCGCTCAGGCGACCATAGAAGAATACAATTATGACGAATGTGTGCGCATGGCAAATGCCATGGCAGAAAAGACCGAGAACGGCGTCATGGTGCAGGATACCGCATGGGACGGATACGAGGAGATCCCTTCCTGGATCATGCAGGGCTACGGCACCATGGCAATGGAGGCTGACGAGCAGCTCCACGGCTGCGGATGCGAGCGCCCGACCCATGTATTTATCCAGGCAGGTGTCGGTTCTCTCGCAGGAGCGGTCCAGGGGTATTTCGCAAACCGGTATCCTGATAATCCGCCCAAGGTCATCGTGGTAGAGGCAGAAGCCGCGGCATGCCTGTACAAAGGAGCCTGCGCGGGGGACGGAGACATCCGCATCGTGGACGGCGACATGGTCACCATCATGGCAGGGCTTGCCTGCGGAGAGCCCAACACGATTTCCTGGGATATCCTGAAAAATCACGCGGATACATTTATCGCATCTCCCGACCGGGTGGCAGCACAGGGAATGCGCATGCTGGCAGCTCCGGTAAAGGGCGACCCGCCGGTGACTTCCGGCGAATCAGGGGCCGCGCCCTTCGGAACACTCGCGTGCATCATGACAATGGATGAATACAAGCCGCTCCGGGATCACCTGGGTCTGGATGAAAACTCAAAGGTCCTGCTCTTCTCTACAGAAGGCGACACGGATCCCCAGAGATATGAATCCATCGTCTGGGGAGGAAATGACAGATAATAGAAACATTTACAATATTTTATATTAAAAAGGAGAGAGAAAACCATGGATTTCAACAAGATCAAAGAAGCTGCACAGAACTATCAGGCAGACATGACAGCGTTCCTGCGCGCCATCGTCCGGAATCCGGGAGAGAGCTGCGATGAAAAAGCGCACATCGACACGATCGCTGCTGAGATGAAAAAGCTGGACTTTGACGAAGTAGTCATCGATCCCCAGGGAAATGTGATCGGCTATATGGGAACCGGCGACAGGATCATCGCGTACGACGCGCATATTGATACCGTCGGCATCGGCAACATTGACAACTGGACCTTCGATCCTTATGAGGGGTATGAAAATGAGACGGAAATCGGCGGCCGAGGCGTATCCGACCAGTGCGGAGGTATTGTGTCCGCCGTCTATGGCGCAAAAATCATGAAAGACATGGACCTGATTCCCGCAGGGTGCAGGATCATGGTCGTGGGAACCGTCCAGGAGGAAGACTGCGACGGCCTGTGCTGGCAGTACATCATCAACGAAGACAAGATACGTCCGGAGTTTGTCGTATCCACAGAGCCGACAGACGGCGGCATCTACCGCGGACAGAGAGGACGCATGGAAATCCGCATTGATGTCAAAGGTGTTTCCTGCCACGGCTCTGCTCCGGAGCGAGGCGACAACGCGATCTACAAGATGGCTGACATCCTTCAGGACGTACGCGCGCTGAACGAAAACGACGCCGCAGACGAGACCCAGATCAAAGGTCTTGTGAAGATGCTCGATCCGAAATACAACCCGGACTGGGAGGAGGCGAGATTCCTGGGCTGCGGCACTGTAACCGTGTCCCAGATATTCTATACTTCACCGAGCCGCTGCGCTGTAGCCGACTCCTGCGCGGTATCTCTTGACCGCCGCATGACGTTCGGCGAGACATGGGAGAGCTGTCTCGACGAGATACGCGCCCTGCCGAGCGTAAAAAAATACGGTGATGACGTTGTGGTATCAATGTACAACTATGACCGCCCCTCCTACACAGGATGCGTCTATGAGATCGAGTGCTACTTCCCCACATGGGCGATCCCGAAGGATCACAAAGTGACAAAGGCTCTCGAAAAAGCCTACACTTCACTCTACGGCGACAAGAGGATCGGCGCGGAAGAAACACTGGAAATGCGCCAGAGCCGCCCGCTGACAGACAAGTGGACATTCTCCACCAACGGCGTGTCCATCATGGGAAGGAATGGGATCCCCTGCATCGGGTTCGGCCCAGGTGCTGAGGCACAGGCGCACGCGCCAAATGAAAAAACATGGAAGCAGGATCTCGTCACATGCGCGGCCGTGTACGCGGCACTGCCCGGAATTTACTGCGAGTAAGACGTTCGAGAGTCAGCGCATGTGTCCTTCGCTCCAACGTTCCCGCGGCTGCGACTAATCCACAGAGCCGTAAGGGTGCGGGGTACTTGCCGAGTGCGGCTCCGCCCCGCGCCCTAACGGCTCTGGGATGGATTCTCCGCCGCTCCACTTGGACTTCCGCTCCGGACACACACGCCGCCTCTCTAAGTTCATCCGCAGGAAGTAAAAACGAAAGCGGAAGTTATACCAGTATCCATAACTTCCTTCCGGCTTCGGTTTAACTTTTAAATGCCAGCCTGTTTAACCTTCTTGACATTGGAAGTGAAAATTTCCGATCTGATGGCACAGAAAATCCGTTTCTGTGTCCGGAATGGAGGTTAAGCGGAGCCTCGTAATGAAGGACACAGAAACGGATTTTCGTCCGTGTACCACAATAAAATTTCAATTACAAATTTAAGGAGGATAAACAACATGAAAACTTTACAGGATTACATCGACAAGCTAAACGCCCTGAACTTTAAGGACATGTACAATGGGGACTTTTTCCTGACATGGGAGAAAACAGACGATGAGCTGGAGGCTGTCTTCACGGTGGCGGACGCTCTGCGTTTTATGCGGGAGAATAACATTTCCACAAAGGTGTTTGAAAGCGGACTGGGAATCTCTCTGTTCCGCGACAATTCCACACGCACCCGCTTCTCTTTTGCTTCTGCCTGCAACCTGTTAGGTCTTGAAGTTCAGGATCTTGACGAGGGCAAATCGCAGGTGGCGCACGGTGAGACCGTGCGCGAGACCGCAAATATGATTTCCTTTATGGCTGATGTCATCGGTATCCGCGATGATATGTACATTGGCAAAGGAAATGCCTACATGCACGAAGTAGTTGACGCTGTGACAGAAGGAAATAAAAACGGAATCCTTGAGCAGAAACCGACTCTTGTGAACCTGCAGTGCGACATCGACCATCCGACACAGGCAATGGCTGACATGCTCCACATCATCCACGAATTCGGCGGGGCGGAGAACTTAAAAGGCAAGAAGATCGCGATGACATGGGCCTACTCCCCCTCCTATGGCAAACCCCTCTCCGTTCCTCAGGGCATCATCGGGCTGATGACACGATTCGGAATGGACGTGGTGCTGGCGCATCCAGAAGGATATGAAGTGTTCCCGGAGGTCGAGGCTGTGGCCGCGGAAAACGCAAAGAAATCCGGTGGTACATTCACAAAGACAAACAACATGGCTGAGGCGTTCAAAGGTGCTGATATCGTTTATCCGAAAAGCTGGGCTCCGTTCGCGGCGATGGAGAAACGCACCGAGCTGTACGGAAACGGCGACTTTGACGGCATCAAGTCTCTGGAGCAGGAGCTGCTGGCGCAGAACGCCCAGCATAAAGACTGGGCATGCACAGAAGAACTGATGAAGACCACAAAAGACGGCAAAGCGCTCTATATGCACTGTCTGCCCGCCGACATTACAGGCGTAAGCTGTGAGGAGGGCGAGGTTGACGCAAGCGTATTTGACCGTTACAGAGACCCGCTGTACAAGGAAGCAAGCTATAAGCCATACATCATAGCGGCTATGATCTTCCTTGCAAAATTCGCTGATCCCGCTGATATCCTTAAGAAACTGGAGGAAAAAGGAACTCCGAGGATTTTTAAATGATTTTTTCATGAACAGATCGTACATTACAGGAATAAAACACATTTTCAAGCACATTTAATCAAGGAGGTATACACTATGTTAAAATATGTTGAAACGAAAAACGCACCTGCTGCTATCGGACCGTACTCACAGGGGATCGTCCTGAATGGGATCGCTTTCTTCTCGGGACAGATCCCGCTCTCGCCGGAGACCGGGGAAGTCGTCGGCACAACCATCGAGGAACAGACCGAGCAGGTCATGAAAAACATCCAAGCGCTTCTCGATAGCCAGGGAGCCGGATTCACTGACGTTGTGAAAACGACCTGCTTCCTTGCCGACATGGCTGATTTTGCCGCATTCAATGAAGTGTACGCGAAATATTTCACAGGGAAACCGGCGCGCTCCTGCGTAGCGGTGAAAGCTCTCCCCAAAGGAGTTCTCTGCGAGGTAGAGACCATTGCCGCTGTAAAAGAGGCTTGACGCAGGAGGCTCACTATGGAAAAGAAGAAACGTATCGTCATTGCCCTGGGCGGAAACGCCCTCGGCAATACGCTGCCGGAGCAAATGAAAGCCGTGAAGATCACTTCCCGGGCCATCGTTGACCTGATCGAAGAAGGCTGTGAGGTCGTTGTCGCTCACGGCAACGGTCCCCAGGTGGGCATGGTAAACAACGCCATGATCGCGCTCACCCATGAAGATCCACAGCAGCCTAATACCCCGCTTTCAGTCTGTGTTGCCATGAGTCAGGCATACATTGGCTATGACCTGCAGAACGCGCTCAGGGAAGAGCTTCTGAACCGGGGGATTGCTGACATTCCGGTGGCAACTATGATCACACAGGTCCGCGTAGACCCGGATGATCCGGCGTTTGACCATCCTTCCAAACCCATCGGCCGCTTCATGACAAAGGAACAGGCAGATGTGATGGCAGAAAAATACGACTATATCATGAGGGAGGACGCAGGGCGCGGCTACCGGCGCGTGGTGGCTTCACCGAAGCCTCAGGAGATCGTGGAGATCGGAACGATCCGTAATATGGTAAACTCCGGCGATCTGGTCATTGCCTGCGGAGGCGGCGGCATCCCTGTCACACGCCAGGGCAACCACTTAAAAGGCGCCAGCGCAGTCATTGACAAGGACTTTGCAAGCTGCCTCCTCGCCAAAGAACTGGACGCGGATTTTCTTATCATCCTGACCGCGGTGGAAAAGGCAGCGATCAATTACGGAAAGCCGGGTGAAAAGTGGCTGGGAGACATTACGGTGGACGAGGCAAAACAGTACATCAGCGAAGGGCACTTTGCAGCGGGTTCCATGCTGCCGAAAATACAGGCGGCGGTAGATTTTGCAGAATCTAAGCCCGGACGGCAGGCATTGATCACTTTGCTGGAAAAGGCAAAAGACGGAATACTTGGGAAGACAGGAACCAGAATCCAGCTCTAAACATCGACAAATATATCGCATGCTATGTATATATCCAGATACCAGCAGCATCCGGTGCCTGTGTGAAGGCATGCGATAAATTCCTCAAATATATGAATCAATGTGATAAATAAGGGCATCCGCAGATCTCTTGCCATAGCCTGCGGATGCCCTTATCCTTAAAAAGCAATGATTTCTGTCATTTAGCCATTTAGTCTTTTCTTTTTGTTATAATGAGGATGACTTGAGATTTTCTAAACGATAAGGCTGGTGTCATAATAGAATAATATCCTTACCCAGAGAGCTGATGGGGCGATTATGCCAGCCGCTGGAATACGATTGAAAGGGGCTGGTGCTGATGATTACACTTTCGGACTTGATCCAGTTTGTAATGATGCTTTGCGCTGTGATAACTCTTGTTTTTTACATATCAAGCAAAAAGCAGCGCCCTCGGTCTGGTAAACTAAGGCGCTACTTCATGTAGTAAATTACTTACCGGCGGCTAGGCTTCATCTAGTCATCGGCTCTCTTGTTAAGTATATTATAGTCAATATCTTTCAATGTGTCAAATATCTCTTAGTTCATACGGAATTCCCTTCCAACTGCTTCCTCATCGTCTTTTCCACCGCGTTCAGTATATTCTCATATCCTGTACACCTGCACAGATGTCCGGAGAGCAGCTTTCTCAGCTCATCTCTCGTATATTCTCTCCCGCTCTCCAGTATTTCCACAGCGCTCATGATAACTCCCGGCGTGCAAAAACCACACTGCACTGCCGCTTCGTCTATGAACGCCTGCTGGATGTCCGACAACTCTCCGTTCGATCCCATGAGTCCTTCCAGGGTACGGATTTCTTTTCCGTCTGCCCATACAGCCAGATAGATACAGGAATTATAACACTCTCCGTCAATCATGACATTGCACGCTCCGCACTCTCCTACTTCGCAGCCTTTTTTCACGCTTGTCAGGGAATAATCATCGCGCAGCATGTCAGTCAGGGAAGCACGCACATCCACAACTGCTTCCCGCTCTGCGCCGTTGATCCGGCAGCGGACAAGTTTGTACTGATTTGCCCCATTCTGTATGCCGGTCTCATTCACGGAAGATTTTCCCGCGTCTGAAATGCACGCTCCGCCGTCCTCATATTCCCCGACACTCTCATATCCTCCGATGCGCTCACATTCTCCGTCCCTTGGCGCACCGGCTTCCTCCGCCCTTTTTACAGCTTCAACGAGCGTTCTCTTGCACAACACCTTTGAAATGTGCTCTCTGAATGCTTTGCTCGCCCTCCAGCTGTCACGAGGGGTCACATCCCGAAGTACCGCTTCACTGATCTGTTCCATACTTTCCTCTGTGACCGGCATTCCTTTCCCGCTCATTTCCGCATGAACCGCGCGCATGGGAACCGGTCCGGCCACGCCGTAGGCAATGCGGATATCAGTAAATGTTTTTTTGTCCTCAGAAAGTTTTACATTTACAGAGCAGCCCAGTGTAGCGATATCCATGGCATTTCTCATAGCATATTTGATGTAATGTCCTTTGTATCCCTCATAGGATTCTTTTTTGACGAGTATCCCTGTCTGGAGTTCCCCGGGGCGCAGATCCACTTTTCCCGCTCGTATGTAAAAGTCTTTGACAGGAATCCGCCTCACTCCTTCCGGTCCTGTCAGCTCGACTACCGCGTCCCACGCGAAAAGTGTGGAGGCGGAATCCGCAGATGTGACTCCGTTGCATATGTTTCCCCCGATAGTACCGATATTGCGTATCTGCGGACCGCCCACCATATCCACAGCCTCGCCGAGGACGCTGACATATTTCTGTATCAGAGGATTTTTCGCAATATGGGAGAAGCTGGTCAGCGGACCGATCCTCAGCGTTCCATCATCCTCCAGACGCACACCCCGCAGTTCATCCAGCCCATAAATGCTCACGAGCTCAGCCCCGGCGCGCTTTCCCTCCCTCATCTGTACGAGCACGTCGCTCCCTCCGGCAATGATCTGAGCCTCCGGGTGTTCCTGGAGAAGCCGGATAGTATGAGCTGTGCTCCTGGCTTCATACAATGCTTTCATATCATACATTCTTTTTCACCTCCGCATAGCCGTTTAGATCAGCCCGGCCTTTTTGAACGCTTCGAACAGCAGATGTGGCCGCATCGGAATCTCATCCAATGCCACTCCCGCCGCCTGCAGGATCGCGTTCCGGATCGCGGGCGCAGGCGAACAGGTCGGGGGCTCTCCCAGGGCTTTTGTCCCGAATGCGCTGGTAGGCTCACAATTTTCGATGAACTCTGCCTTCAGGTCCGGATGATCCATAAAAGTAGAGAGCTTATAATCCAGAAGATTATTGTTCAACGGCCTTCCTGTCTTCTCGTCAAACAGCAGCTTCTCCGACAGCGCATATCCCATTGCCATACTCATGCCGCCATGTACCTGCGCCTCAGCAAGAGCCGGATTGATCAGCCTGCCGCAGTCATGGACGTTCAGGATATCTGTCACCTGAGCCCTGCACCCGGGGATATCCACCTCCACCTCGGCAAAGGTACAGCCGAACGAGTACGCATTGTTCTTGATCTGATAACTGCTCTCTGCCGTCAGATGTCCATTGTCTGTAAGGCTGTACAATTTCTCTGTCGCCAGCTCTCCCAGGCTCATCAGCACCTCTCCATCTGTTATTCTGACAACATTTCCATTTACTATGTCAACATTTTCTTTCATCTGCCTTGTCAGTTCATGTGCAGTCTCTATTATTTTTTCTTTCAGAAGCTCTCCTGTCTGTCGGATGGAGAACCCTGCCATATAGGTCTGCCGGGAAGCATATGCGCCTGTGCTGAAAGGAGTCACGTCCGTATCCTGGCTTGAGACCACATGCACCATCTCAAAAGGAATCCCCAGCGTCTCCGCCGCCATCTGCGCGAACGCGGTATCCGCGCCCTGTCCGATCTCCGTCTCACCCATTTGCAGCTGTATGCTGCCGTCCTGGTTCAACACCATCCGGCAGGCGGATGTCTCCAGTGAAATAGGCCACACCCCGGTATTGTACCAGAACACAGCCATTCCGACGCCCCGGCGTATCTCACCGGTCTGATGGGCATATTCTTTTAACTTTCTGTCATAATCAAATTCCTTTCTTCCCTTTTCCATACATTCACGGAAGGAATCATAATAGTTTACGTTCTTCGAAAATCCGTCCTTAAATCCTTTTGGCATCACATTCTTCATGCGAAACTCATAAGATGGGATTCCCATTGCCCGCGCCACATCCTCTGTATGGCTCTCCATGGCAAACATTGCCTGAGGGATGCCATAGCCGCGCATAGCGCCTGCCACGGATTTATTTGTAAAGACCGTGTATGTATCTGCTTCGATATTGGGGCATGGATATAGCTGGGGGAAGCATCCCATCCCCTTCGCCGCGATACTGTGGCCGTGAGACGCATATGCTCCCTGATCCGAGAAACTCTCGAATTTGCGGGCCGCATAGGTTCCGTCCAGTCGCACATAGGAGATGATATGGAAGCGGATCGCATGGCGGACTCTGGTGGACGCGAATGTCTCTTCCCTGGATGTATCCAGCTTTACCGTCCTGCCTCCCACCTGGATACACAGATAGGCGCACAGCGGTTCATACAGTATATCCTGCTTGTTGCCGAATCCCCCTCCGATATAGGGTTTGACAATGCGCACCTGTCCCCAGGGGATCCCGAGCGCCTGCCCCACCACGCGCCGGCAGATATGGGGAATCTGAGTGGATGTCACCACCACGATCCTCCCCTGTTCCATATAGGCATAGCACACTGGATTCTCAATATGGCAGTGCTGGACAGTGGGCGTCTCATACCATCCCTCTACCCTCGTAAGTCCGGGCTCTTTGACGGCTTCCTCATAATTCCCATTGCGTATGGATGTGTGAGCCAGGATATTATTCGGATATTTCTCATGAAGCCGGGGCGCCCCGTCATCCATCGCTTTCTGCACATCCAGCACAAAAGGAAGCTCCTCGTATTCCACCTTTATGGCGCGGATGGCCTGTGCGGCCGCGATCTCATTCTCAGCCACGACTGCCGCGATGTCATCCCCATAAAATCTGACGTGCTCCGCCAGCAGGAAACGGTCCGCCACATCCTGATGCGCTTCCTCCGTTGACCACGGATGCCCCGCTGTCGGATAATGATATTCCGGCACGTCAAAACAGGTGACGATCTTTACCACTCCGGGAATCTTCTCCGCTTCCGTCGTATCCACCGCCTTCACATATCCGTGGGCGATCGTAGAATGCAGTACCTTTGCCACATAGGCATTGCGGTCACACATATCGTCCGTGTATTTTGCCCGGCCTGTCACTTTCTCAAAGGCGTCCACTCTCTTTACGCTCTTCCCGACCACATGCTCCTTTTCCACTGCTTTTCTTTCTTCCATATCCTCACCTCCGGTCTGGACTTTCAAATTTTATGAAAGACAGATTTCTTTTCCTTTTACGAACTTCGCGCGCACCTCCCGCTCATCTGCCAGATAGATCATCCTCTCCAGCCTGCTCCTGATATCCATGGGCTGGGGATGGGCAAGCCGGGAATCATCCAGCACGACCGCGTCAAACTCATACCCCTGCTCAAAGCTTCCCACTTTTCCGAAAAAACCGCCTCCTCCCTTTGTCGCCATGTAAAATACTTCCTCAGCGGTCAGCGGCTCCAGACTGTCATCCACCAGTCTCCACCGGAGTTTTGAAGACTGCACGGCATGGGCCATGGCACGGAACAGGTTCTCCGTGGAGCCTCCCGCAACATCACTTCCAATACCAACGCGCAGCCCCTCTTCAAGAAATCTGCGCACAGGAGCGATCCCAGAGGATACATTCATGTTTGATTCGGGGCAGTGGGCGATGAACACGCCGTTCTCCTTCATCCTGGCAATCTCCCGCTCATCACTGTACACGCAGTGCGCCATGACAGTGGGGCAGTCCGCTCCGAACAATCCGAACCGGTCGTACACATCACCGTAAAATTCCGCCCACGGACAGAGCTCCTTCACCCATTCGATCTCTCCCGGATTCTCCGACAGGTGGGACTGCACGGGCAGGTCATACCGCATCTGCAGCTTTTTCAGCTCTTCCATCAGTCCATCCGTACAGCTTGGCGTAAACCGGGGCGTTAGGATGGGACGCGTGTTTTCATAATTTCTGTGAAGCACATCCCTGATCCATTCCAGTGTTTCCCGCGCGGATCCTTCCGTCTCCTCACAGATGTAATCCGGGCAGTTCCTGTCCATGTTCACTTTTCCCACATAGGTGTCCAGCCCGCTTTTCTCCAGCATATCCATAAGAAGGAGGGTTGCCGGGCGGTGTACTGTGGCAAACACACACGCCCTTGTGGTGGCGCTCTGTCTTAAATTTTCTGTAAATATCCGGTATGCCTCCCTTGCATGATCAAGGGATTCAAACTTTGCCTCCTCGGGGAAGGTATTCACTTCAAGCCATTCCAGAAGTTCCATATCCATGCCAAGCCCCCGGTACGAATACTGGGGCGCGTGAAGATGCAGGTCAACCAGTCCAGGGATGATGAGGCTGTCTCCAAAATCCCGGATGGGGCTGCCGCCCAGCCGGAATGGGAGCGTCCGGTACACGCCTTCCGCCTTTCCGTTCCTGCAGACCAGATAACCGCGCTCGCAAATGTGAAACTCCTTGGGGCTTTTACTATATATGATATTTCCTTTTAAAATAAAAACAGATCCATTCATCGGTCAGGCTCCTCTCTTAAATATGCCGGATATCCCCTTTCCTTATCCGGCATACTTATAGTCAGCCGTTTCCGGCGGCTGGTAGAGACGTTCACCCGATTATGAACCTATATAAGTACGCAGTATTTTCTCTATGTAACTATGGTAACACCGGAAAAATCCTGTGTCAATAAATTCCTTAAATCCGCTCCAACATTACTTCCACGACTCCGCCGCAGACCATCCCCTCATCTTCTGCCTGATCAGCTGTCATATCTACCGTACAGATCTGAAAATCCGGCTTCCCTGTCCGCATCATTAGAAGCGCTTTCTGTATGATCTCACTCTCGATACAGCCCCCGCCGATCGTATCTATGGTCGTACCGTCTTCGAGGATCAGCATCTTTGTGCC